>NZ_JAUQOL010000024.1:0-106383 GCF_047689505.1 Saccharothrix sp. BKS2
TGGCCGCGCGGGGCTGGCCGCACAGGGCTGGCCGCGCGGGGCTGGCCGCACAGGGCTGGCCGCGCGGGGCTGGCCGCGCGGGTCCGGCCGCGCGGGTCCGGCCGCGCGGGTCCGGCCGCACAGGGCGGGCCGTGTGGGCCTGGCCGAGCGGCCCCGGCTGCGCTGGTCTGGCTGCTCGGGTCCGAGCGCGAGGCCCGAACAGCCGAACGCTGCCGGGGCGCTCAAGGGTTCACCGTCCTTGAGCGCCCGCTGGTCCTCACCACCCACTTCCCACCCACCATCAGGCGGTGAGCTGCCCGATGATCTGCTGGACCTCGTTCGACGGGATCGCGAAGCCGATGCCCACGCTGCCCGCCTGTCCGCTGTCCGACGCGGGCGAGTAGATCGCCGAGTTGATGCCGACGACCTCGCCCGCCGCGTTCACCAGCGGGCCGCCCGAGTTGCCGGGGTTGATCGAGGCGTCGGTCTGGATGGCCTGGTAGCTCACGGCCGCGTCGCGGCGGCCGGTGGTCGCGGGGACGGTCACCGTGCGGTCCAGGGCGCTGACGATGCCCGAGGTCACGGTGCCCTGGAGACCCTCCGGCGAGCCGACGGCCACCACCTGGTCACCGATCCTCACCTGGTCGGAGTCGGCGAACACGGCCGGGGTCAGGCCGCTCACGCCCTCCGCCCGCAGCACCGCCAGGTCGCTGGACGCGTCGCTGCCCAGCACCGAGGCGTCGACGGTCCGCCCGTCGGCCAGCGTCACGGTGACCTGGCGGGCCCCGGCGACCACGTGGTTGTTGGTCAGGATTCGCCCGTCACCGCTGAGCACCACGCCGGAGCCCAGGCCCTCGCCCTGGTCGGTGATCACGTTGACCTGCACCACGCTGGGCAGCACCCGCGCGGCGATCGACGAGACGTCCGACGTGGACGGGGAGCCGGTCCGCAGCGCCGCCGGGCTGCTGACCGCGGCCGTGGTCGCGTCCGGCGCGTTGAGGGCGCCGACCATGCCACCGGTGACCCCGCCGAACAGCGCGGCGGCCAGCGCCGCCGAGGTCACCATCGTCCCGGTGCGCCGCCAGAACGGCGCCCGCTGCTCCACCAACGACCCGCTCACCGCGGGGAATTCCTCTGCCATGCACCCAGGTTCGCCCCGCGTCCTGTGAGCAGGCTGAGCCCCGGGTCAGGACTTGCCAAGAATCGCGGCGACCCCGTCCGCCGACAGCGGCTCGCCGAACAGCGGCCCCTGCACGCCGGACACGCCCAGCCCGGCCAGCCGCGCCACCTCGTCCTCCGTGCGCACGCCCGCCGCGTGCAGGGGGAGGCCCAGGGTCCGCGCCCACGACAGCAGCGCCGCGGTCGCGTCCTCGTCCATCGGGGTCGCGTCCGCGGTGATCCCGCGCATCGGCGCGCCCTCGAACTTGAGCCCGCACAGCGGCAGCCGGCGCAGCCGGTCGATGCCGTGGTTGGCGTTGCCCACCCGGTCGAGCGCCAGCCCCACGCCGTGCTCGGTGAGGATGGCCAGTTCCTCCAACTGCTCCTCACCCAGCCGGCCGAGCAGCACCTCGTCCAGCTCCAGCCGCAGCCCGGACGCGGGCAGGCCGCTCTCCCGCAGCACCCGGCGCACCTCGGCCACCAGCTCCGGCTCCTGGCACTGCCGCGCGGTCAGGTTCATGGTCAGCACGGGCGCCGCCGCGCCGAGCTCCGCGTGCCAGCGGCCGGCGTCGTGGCACGCCTGCTCCAGCGCCCACGCGCCCAGCCGCGCGGCCATGCCGGTGCCGGCGACCAGCGGGCCCAGCTCCAGCGGGTCGACCGGGCCCTCGGCGGGGTGCTCCCAGCGCAGCCGCGCCTCCACGGCCAGCAGCGACCGGTCGGCCGACGAGCGCACCGGCTCGTAGTCGACCCGGAAGTCGCCCTGCTCCAGCCCGCCCGCGACGGACGCGGCCAGCCGCATCGGGGTCCGCTCCCGCCGGTCGCGCTCGGGGTCGTAGAGCGCCCACTGCGCCTTGCCGTCCTCCTTCGCCCACCGCACGGTCACGTCGACGCACCGCATCAGCTCCGTCGCGTCCGCGCCGCGCGCCGCCCGCACCACGATGCCGACGCTGGCGGTCACGCCGATGCCGTCCTCGCCCACCCACACCGGCTCGGCGAGCAGGTCCAGCACCTCCTCGGCGTACGTCACCACCGCGGGCACGTCGACCGGGTCGCGGATCAGCACGCCGAACTCGTCCGGCCCGATCCGGGCCAGCTGCCCGACCTCGCCGAACACCGACCGCAGGTGCGCGGCCGCCGCGCTGAGCACCCGGTTGCCGATCTCGTGCCCGAACGCGTCGTTGACCACCCGGAACCCGTCCAGGTCGAACACGACCAGCGCGAGCGCCGCCGGGCCCCTGGTGCCGACCGCGTTCTCCAGCCAGCCGACGAACTGGCCGCGGTTGGCCAGGCCGGTCTGCACGTCGTGCAGGCTCTGGTGCAGCAGCCGCGCCTGGAGCGCCCGCACCTCGTCCAGGTCCTCCAGCACGGCCACGTAGTAGGCGGGCTCGTCCTCGTCGTCGCGCACCAGGGCGATCGAGACCAGCGCGGTGACCGGCTCGCCGTCGCCGCCCAGCAGCCGCAGCTCCGCGTGCACCTGGTCGCGGTCGTCGGTCCTCAGCCGTTCGGCCAGCCGGGTCAGCGCCGCCTGGTCGTCGGGGTGCACGAGGGCGCGGCTGGTGGTCCCGGCCAGCTCCTCGGCGTCGCGGCCGAGCATGTCCAGCATGGCGGTGTTGCAGTCCAGCAGCTCGCCGCCGAGGCCGGTGACCGCGATGGCCGCGGGCGAGGTCCGGAACACCGCGCGGAACTTGGCCTCGCTGGCCCGCAGCTTCGCCTCGGCCGACCGGGTGAGCCGCAGCGCGCGGGTCTGGCTCTGCTCCTGCTCGTCGAGGGTGTGCACGCGCAGGCCGTCGGCGAACCCGGCGGCGAACGCGGCCAGCACGCCCATCAGCCGCTTCGCCCGGTCGGCGGGCAGTCCGAAGTGGTCCAGCAGGTGGTCGCCGACGAACGCGAGCGAGCGCTCCAGCGTGGACGCGGACCGCAGGCCGTGCTCGACCATCGCGCGGCCCGCCCGCTGCGCCGCGGTCGCGGGGCCGTCGTGCCTCAGCGCGGTGTGCAGGTCGGTGGTGAACCCGGCGAGCAACGCCTCCAGCCGGGGACGCTGGAGGTCGGCCACCACGGTCGAACCGATGGTGGCGGCCCACCGCCGGGCGAACTCGCCCCGGTCGTCGCCGGACTCGTCACCCGGTCTTGCCGCGCCTGCCTCTTCGACCATCTTCATTCAGCTCTGCGGCCCATCGTCGAGGGGACATCCTGGGTGTCGACCCACCGCGCGATGGGGCACCGCGATAAGCCGACGTGCGCATTTCCGGTCATTCTTCACTCGAATGGTGCAATGGCAGACCGTAGGGCGCGATTCAGCTTAGTGTCACCCGCCCGAACGTGCACAAGACGACCGCGTCACACCCCCGGAGCAGCCCAAACACCCCCTCGTTCCCGTACCCGGAGGAATTGGGACCGCCGTCGAACCTGAACGCTCCTTGGAAAGTTTTGCGGCGTTCACCACCACCCCCGGCCGCGCGAGTCGTACGTCCAGGCCCGCCGTGTCGTACGTCCAGGACCCCCGAACTGCACGTTCAGGACCCCCGGACCCGGCAACGCCCAGGGCCCCCGGACCACGGGGGTCCGGGGGCCCTGGAGGAGGGTGTCCCGAGGTCAGGCGACCGCGGCGAGGACCGAGGCGATCCGGGTGGCGATCCGGTCGTTGTCGGTGGGGGCGAGGCTGAGCCAGCCGTCCTCGTGCACCATCAGGTAGCGGCCCTGGTGGGTGTCGAACCACGTGATCAGCGTGCCCGCCCGGGTGCGCCGGTAGCCGCCGGCCACGCTGACGCCGAACTGGCCGCCCGCGACCCGGCTCGCGGCCAGCTCGCTGACCGCGGTCGCGTCCTCGCGCGACAGTCCCGCCTTCTGCAGCGCCTCCCGCTCGTCCAGCTCACCGCCGCCCCACGGGTCGTCCTCGTCGTCGTCCTGCTCGTCCTGGAGCGCCACGGCCTCGTGCAGCGCCTCCAGCCGCAGCGACAGGGCGCTGCCCGGCCCCGCCGACCCGCCCGGCAGCACGTCCACGATGGACCGGGCCAGCGCCGTCGGCCGGATGCCCAGCACGCCGATCGACCCGCTGTCGATCACCGCCATCGCGCCCAGCTCGCCGCCCGCCACGGCCACCGCCCGCACCGCCCGGTCCACGTGGGCCACCGCGTCGACGGCCACCTCGTGCTCCGCCAGCAGCCGCAGCAGCTCGACCAGCCGCGGGGCGGGCTCGCCGTACCCGGCCAGCGCCTGGCCCCGCAGGTGCTCGCGCTCCTCCTCGGTGGACCCCGGGACCGGCACGTCCAGCGGGTAGGGCAGCCGGCCCAGCCGGAGGTGGTGCCACAGCGCGTCCAGCTCCCGCGGCGTCAGCAGGAACTCGGGCTCGATCACGCCTGCTCGCCCTTCTTGCGCGGCTTCGCGCCGCCGATCACCGACGGGGGCAGGTTCTCGCCGGGCACCTCGAAGATGTCCTCGCCCCGGATGTACGCCGCGGCGCGGTGCTCCTTGTCCTCGTCCTGACCGCCGCCGGCGGGGGCGCCGCCCATGGGCGCGCCACCGGCCATCGGGGACGCCGCAGCGCTCGCCGCGCCGGGACCGAAGCCGGGCACCGGTCCGCGGGGCGCGCCGGGCCCGGCCGTGCCCGTCGAGCCGCCGGCCGCCAGGGAACCGCCCGTGCCACCGGCGCCGCCCGACCCGGTCGGGCCGAACCCACCGGCACCGCCGCCGAACCCACCGGCACCGCCGCCGCCGAACCCACCGGCACCGCCGCCACCACCGCCGAAGCCGCCCGCGCCGCCGGACCCGGTCGGTCCGAAACCGCCACCCGTGGGCCCGAAGCCGGGCGCACCGCCCACCGGCACGCGGCCGGGACCGGTCACCGGCGGCGTGCCGGGGCTGCCGGCCGGGACGTAGGCGGGCGGCTTCACGCCGGGCGGCAGGGTGCCGCCACCCTGCCTGGGCACGGTGTTCGGGTTCGCCGGCTGGTACGGCGGCACGTAGCCGCCCCCGCTCGACGGCGGCACGTACCCGCTGCCCGACGGGGTGTAGCCGGGGGTGGTGTAGCCGGGGGTGTAGCCGCCGGGCGCGGTGTACCCGCCCGGAGCGGTGTACCCGCCGCCCGAGGGTGCGGTGTAACCCGCCGGGTTGTACGGGTGGGCCACCGGCACCTGAGCCGCCGCCGCGGCCGCCGTGGTGCCCTCGGGCCGGGAGATGGCCGGGGGCATCCCGGGGGCCATGGCCGCCGCCGCGTACGAGCCGCCGGTCGGCGCGGGGGCCGTGTAGGACGCGGCCGGCGTCAGCGGCGCCGCGGGCGTGGCCGTCGCCGCGTAGCCGGACGGTGCCGTCGCCGCGCCACCGCCGCCGCCGCCCGACGAGTAGGCGCTGACCGCCGTCGCGTCACCCAGCACCGGCCCCGACACCGAGGTGGCCGCCAGCGCGAGCCGGGGCTCCTCGGTCCGCCCGGTCACCGGGTTGAACGGCGGGGTGAACAGGGGCGTGCCCTGGTCGACGCCCCGCGACTCGTGCTCCATCGTGTTCATCACGGTCACGGCGTGCTCGTGCAGCGCCCGCGCCTGCTCGTTGGCCGCCTGCACGTCGGCGGCCGAGCTCGCCAGCCCCTGGATGCCGCCCGCGGTGAACGTCCCGGCCGCCTGGTCCCAGTTGAAGTCGACCGGCTCGGGCATGCTCGCCCGCGCGTTCTCCATGATGTGGCTCTGGTCCTGGACCCGCTTGCCCACCTCGACGGCGGTCGCCGCGGTGTCGGTGACCCAGTCGGCGAGCTTCTTGAGGGCCCCGCGCGCGGCGTCCGCGGCGTCGCCGGTCCAGCCGGACTCGCTCAGCGCGACCCGCTCGTTGATCAGCCGCGCCGACTCGGTCAGCTCGGTGCCGAACTGGCCCCACTCCGCGCCGATCTCGCCGGTCTGACCGGGGTCGTTGTTGTTGTGCACCGCCTCGTACAGCTCGCGGTGGGACCGGGACGCCCAGTTCTGCGTCTCGGTCAGGACCAGGTCGATCTCCTCGGCCTGCAGCTTCGTCATCTCCGCCGGTCCTCTCAGTTCCCGCTCAGCCGCTTCATCTCGACCTCGTGCTCCTCGTCGGCCGCCGTGAAGTTGCGGATGGCGCTGCGCACCGAGTCGTGCGTCTGCTGCAACACCTCGCGGTAGGCGGTCATCACGGCCACGAACGACCGGGGGTCGCCGTCGGCCCGGGTCTCGAACTTGTGGGCCATCTTGTCGCCGACGGGGTTGGCGCCCAGCGGCGCGGGGCGGGCGAGGCGGCCGGCCCGCTCCAGCCACGAGTCGACCTGGTCGATCTGCTCCAGGAGCATCCGGCGCAGTTCCTCGCCCGTGGCGGGGTCGAGCGACACCCGCCCGGAGTTCACGGTCTCCTGGAGGGCCACGACCTTGCTGTCGAGGGTCGGGGCCTCCCGCGGCGGGGCCTGCTCGCCCCCGTCTTCGGCGATGTACATCGTCAATCCCTCGCGAAGGCAGCCTTCTGGACGGAACACACGGTCGCGCCGAGCTCCAACGCCCGGCCAACGCGGGGCCAACGCGCCGGTCAGGGCTGTCGCGGCCGCTGTGCGAAACTCATCGATCACAAGGTGACTGCCCCGAAAGGTTGCAGGATGCGGGTGAACCTGCTCGGCCCGGTGGAGCTGGTTTCCGCAGGTGGGGAGCCGGTTCGACTGGGAGCGGCGAAGCGCAGGACCGTGCTGGCGGCCCTCGCGCTGGAGCTCAACCGGGTGGTGTCCGGGGACCGCCTCCTCGACCTGGTGTGGGACGGCTCACCCCCGCCGCAGGCCAAAGCCGCCCTCCAGGGACATATCGCCCAACTCCGGAAGGTCCTGACCGGGGGTGTAGCGCTCGTCACGCGTGCTCCCGGTTACGCGCTGACCGGCTCGCGGGACGCGGTGGACGCGTTCCGGTTCGAGGACCTGGTCGTGCGCGCGCGGGACGTGGCCGACGAGCGGGCCGTCGACCTGCTGCGGGAGGCGTTGGCGCTGTGGCGCGGGCCGGTCCTGGCCGACGTGCCCGGCGAGCAGCTGCGCGAGGCGGTGTCGGCGCGGTTGGAGGAGCGGCGGCTGGGGGCCGTGCAGGACCTGGCGACGCGGCTGTTCCGGCTGGACCGGGCGGCCGAGGCGGTGCCGGCCCTGCGCGACGAGGTGGCGGCCGACCCGCTGCGCGAGGCCCTGGTGGCGCGGCTGGTGCTGGCCCTGCACGGGACCGGGCGGCAGGCCGAGGCGCTGGAGCTGTTCCACCGGACGCGGGAGCGGCTGGCCGAGGAGCTGGGCGTGGACCCGGGGCCGGAGCTGCGCGACGCCTACCAGGCCGTGCTGGGCGGCGCCGCCGTGCCGCCGCGGGCGCCGGTGAACCGCGCCCCCGCCCAGCTGCCGCGCGAGCACCGCGGGTTCGTGGGCCGGGAGCTGGAGCTGTCGGACCTGCGTGAGAGCCTGATGGGGCAGGACTCGGCGATCGGGCTGCTGGTGGGCCCGGCCGGGGTCGGCAAGACCGCGCTGGCGCTGCACTGGGCGCACCGGGTGGCGGGCGACTTCCCGGACGGGCAGCTGTTCGTCAACCTGCGCGGGTTCGACGAGACCGAGCCGCTGGACCCGCGGGCCGCGCTGGTCGGGTTCCTGCGCGCGCTGGGGCTGACGGACTCGCAGATCGCGGCGGACCTGGAGGACCAGGCCGCGCAGTACCGGTCGCTGCTGGCCGGGCGGCGGGTGCTGGTGCTGCTGGACAACGCCCGGTCGGCCGAGCAGGTCCGGCCGCTGCTGCCCGGCTCGGCGCGGTGCCTGGTGCTGGTCACCTCGCGGCACCGGCTGGACGACCTCGTGGTGACCGAGGGCGCGTCCTCGCTGCACGTGCCGACGTTGCCGGAGGAGAGCGCGGAGCACCTGCTGGCGGCGCTGCTGGGGCGGCCGCGGATCGAGCAGGAGCCGGAGGCGGTGGCGGAGCTGTGCGAGCTGTGCGACCGGCTGCCGCTGGCGCTGCGGATCGCGGGCGCGCGGCTGGCGTCCCGGCCGCGGTGGACGATCCAGTCGCTGGTGGACGAGCTGCGCGACGAGCAGGGGCGGCTGTCGGCGCTGTCGCTGCCCGAGGCGGGGCGCGGGGTGCACGCGGCGCTGGCGGTGAGCTACCGGGAGCTGCCGGAGGGCGCGGCGCGGCTGTTCCGGCGGCTGGGGCTGCACCCCGGCACGGACCTGGACAGCTACGCGGCGGCGGCGCTGCTGGACATCAACGTGGTGAGCGCGCGGACGCACCTGCGGACCCTGGCCTACGCCAACCTGCTGCACGAGTCCACGCCGGACCGGTACTCGCGGCACGACCTGGTGCGGCTGTTCACCCACCACCTGGCGGCGTCGGAGTCGGGGAAGGACAACAGGCTCGCCGCGCACCGGCTGCTGGACTACTACCTGCACGTGGCGGACTCGGCGCGGGCGCACCTGTCGGACCACGTGCTGCCGTTCGGGCCGCCGGCGCACCGGCCCGCGTCGTTCCCGGAGCTGTCCTCGCACGCGGCGGCGCTGGACTGGTTCACGCTGGAGGAGGCCAACCTCGGGCTGGCGCTGGACATCGCGGTGAACGCGGGCGAGCGCGAGCGGACGTGGCAGCTGGCGCTGTGCCTGGACGCGTTCCACTTCCGCCGCGGCAACCGGCTGGACCGGCTGGCGCTGTGCCGGATCGGGCTGGCGGCGGCGCGGTCGCTGGGGGACGGGCACGCGGAGGCGACGTTCCTGCTGCGCCTGGGGTCGACGCTGGCCGACCTCGGGCGGATCGACGAGGCGATCGCGGCGTGCACGCGCGCGGCGGCGCTGGCGGGCGGCGACCGGAACCTGGAGCTGGCCGCGCTGGCGAACCTGGGGTACTGCCTCATGGCGGACGACCGGCTGGACCGGGCGCAGGAGGTGATCCTGGAGGCGCTGGAGGTGGCCCGCGAGGTGGGTGACGCCCGCACGCAGGCGAACATCCGCAACAACCTGGCGAACGTGCTGCTGCGCAAGCACCAGCCGGAGGAGGCGCTGCGGCACGCGACCGAGGCGCTGGACCTGTTCCCGGCGGCCCCGTCCAAGGCGCACACGGCGACCCTGCACACGCTGGGGGCGGCGGCGCAGCAGCTGGGGCGGGCCGACGAGGCGCTGGAGTCCTACCGGGCGGGGCTGGAGCTGGCGGCGAGCCTGGGCGACCGGTACCAGGAGGCGCTGTGCCACCGGGCCATCGGCGACGTGCTGGAGCAGTCGGAGGGCGTGGACGCCGCCCGCCCGCACTGGCTGGCGGCGTTCAACCTGTACCGCGACCTGCGCCTGGCCGACGCCGACGACCTGGCGCGCAAGCTGTCCCTGGCCACCCGTCCGTGAGCCGCGAACGCTCAACTCGGGGGTCCTGAACGCTGAACTCGGGGGTCGCGAACGTACGACACGGTGGTCCCGAACGTACGACTCGCGCGCGTGTCGAACCTTCACGCCGCGCGTGTCGTACGTTCAGGACTCGCGTGTCGTACGTTCAGGTCGTGCGTGTCGTACGTTCAGGACCCCCGAGTTGAGTGTTCGGGAGTCCTGAGTGGGTGTTCGGGTTGGGTTAGGCGGTGGCTGTGGCGGCTGCTCGGCCGGCCACCCGGCCGGAGAACAGGCAGCCGCCCAGGAAGGTGCCCTCCAGGGCCCGGTAGCCGTGGACGCCGCCGCCGCCGAAGCCCGCGGCTTCGCCGGCCGCGTAGACGTTGGGCAGGGGGTCGCCGGACGGGGTGAGGACGCGGGCGTCCAGGTCGGTGTGCAGGCCGCCCAGGGTCTTGCGGGTCAGGACGGAGAGGCGCACGGCGATCAGGGGACCGGCCTTCGGGTCGAGCAGGGGGTGGGGCTCGACCACCCGGATCAGCTTGTCGGTGAGGAAGCGGCGGGCCTCGCGCATGGCGTTGACCTGCGCGTCCTTGCCCAGGCCGGAGATGACCTGGCGGTCGCGCTCCACGATCGTGCGCCGCAGCTCGTCGGCGTCGATCAGGGACGTGCCGGCGAGCCGGTTCATGCCGGCGGCCAGTTCGGCGGGGGTGTCGGCGAAGATGAACTCCTCGGACAGCTCGGCGAACGCCTCGACGGGCGCGACCGCGCCGGGCAGGGCCCGCTTGAGCACCAGCTTGACGTCCTTGCCGGTCAGGTCGGGGTTCTGCTCCGAGCCCGACAGCGCGAACTCCTTGCCGATGATCCGCTTGTTCAGCACGAACCACGAGTGGCCGTGGCCGGTCTTGACGATGTGCTCCAGCGCGCCCAGCGCGTCGAAGCCCGGGAACAGGGGCACCGGCAGGCGCCGGCCGGTGGCGTCGAGCCACAGCGACGACGGGCCGGGCAGGATGCGGATGCCGTGGCGGCTCCACACCGGGGCGTAGTTGGCGATGCCCTCGGGGTAGTGCCACATGCGGTCCTCGTTGACGATGGCGCCGCCCGCGTCCCGCACCACCCCGAGCAGCTCGCCGTCCACGTGGTCGGGCACGCCGGACAGCATGTGCTCCGGCGGGGTGCCGAGCCGGGCCGGCCAGTTGCGGCGCACCACCTCGTGGTTGGCGCCGATACCGCCGGAGGTGATCACCACGGCCTGGGCGCGCAGCTCGAAGTCCGCCACGACCGCGCGGGAGCTGGGTTCGCCGCGCTCGACCGCGCTGGGCTCCAGCACGGAGCCGCTGACGCCGTCGATCTCGCCGCCGGTGCTGGTCAGGCCGGTCACGCGGTGCCGGAACCGCAGGTCGACCAGGCCGCGCGCGACGCCCGCGCGCACCCGCCGCACGAACGGCGCCACGATGCCGGGCCCGGTGCCCCAGGTGACGTGGAACCGCGGCACGGAGTTGCCGTGCCCGCCGGCCAGGTACCCGCCGCGCTCGGCCCACTGCACCAGCGGGAACCAGCGGACGCCCATCGCGTGCAGCCACGACCGCTTCTCGCCCGCGGCGAAGTGCACGTACGCCTCGGCCCACCGCCGGGGCCAGTGGTCGCACTCGCGGTCGAACGCCGCCGAGCCCAGCCAGTCCTGGAGCGCCAGCTCGGCCGAGTCGCGGACCTTCAGGCGCCGCTGCTCGGGCGTGTCGACCAGGAACAGCCCGCCGAACGACCAGAACGCCTGCCCGCCGAACGAGGTCTCCGGTTCCTGGTCGAGCAGGATGACCCGGCGGCCCGCGTCGACCAGCTCGGCGGTGGCGACCAGGCCCGCGAGACCCGCGCCGACGACGATGACATCCGCGTCATGTGGCATCGGGCGAGTCTAGATCGAGGCGCACGTCGCGCAAGACAGTTGAATAAATTTCACTTTCGAGGAGAGGGGGACCGGTGTCGTACGCATCGGGTGAGGTCAGCGCCGTGTGGCGACCCGTGGACGCGGTGCCGACCATCGACCGACCGCTGACGCGGGCGCGGCTGGTGGGGACCGGCGACGTGACCGGGGGGCGGTTCGGTCTGTTCGAGTGGCGGATGCGCCCGCGCGCGGGCGGCCCGGCCGCGCACTTCCACAAGACGTTCTCCGAGTCGTTCTACGTGCTGTCCGGCGCGGTCCGGTTGTTCAACGGGGAGACCTGGGTCGAGGCGACCGCCGGCGATTTCCTCTACGTGCCGGAACGGGGCGTGCACGCTTTCCGCAACGATTCCGACGAGCCCGCGTCGATGTTGATCCTGTTCGCGCCCGGCCCGCCGCGCGAGGAGTACTTCCGGGAACTGGCCGAGATCGGCGAGTCCGGGCGGCGGCTCACCCCGGAGGAGTGGACCGAGCTGTACGCCCGGCACGACCAGTACATGGTCTGAGCGAGGGGGCACGACCGCTACGAGGGGGTTCGGGGGCCGCCGGCCGTCCGGTGAGGGGGTGTTCCGTCCGGCCGACGGCGATCGGGCGTGCGTGGGCGCACCTGCAACGTCCTCGGGGAGAGGGGCCGCGCGGGGCACGGGGGGAGGCACCCCGGCGGTCCTGACGTCCGGTGCGGCGTCCACGCCGCGCCGACCACTGGTAGAACGGCCGGTGTCGAACGGCTGTTCCCCGGGTGACCGGGAGGTGTCAGGCGTCACCACGCAGTTCGGTCACCCGCCGCTGCGCCCGGACGAGCCGGTCCCGCGCGGCGTCCGCCCGGCGACGGGCCCGTTCGGCGGCCACCGCCGCCGCGTGCTCGGCCCGCTGCGCCCGCTGGAGCTCGGCGCGCAGCGACGCCGCGTGCTCGGCCCGCTCGTCCAGCAGCCGGTCGGCCTCGGCCAGCGCCGCCTCCGCCCGCCGCGCGTCGGACCGGGCGGCGTCGACGTCCCCGCGGGCCTTGGCCAGCTGCCGCTCCCGGCGCTGCTCGCGGCGGGGCGCGAGGTCGTCGCGCACGCCGACCGCACCCGGCCCCACCGGCGGGAACGCGGCCCGCTCGACCGGCCTGACCAGCCGGCCGATCCGGATCCGGGCGGCCAGCACGCGGTCCGCGCACGCCGCGCCCAGCGTGGCGCGCACCTGCCGCACGGCCTCCGGCCCGAGCGGGTGGCCCGCCGCGCGCGCCAGGTCCTCGGCCTGCCGGACCAGGGCGTTGAGCGTGACCCGACGACGCGCGCCGAGCTGCCGCAGCGCGTTCCCGCGCAGCTCCTCCGCCGCCCGCAGCTCCTCGCCCAGCGCCAGCAGGTCGACCAGCACGTCGGTCTCGCGGGCCAGCGAGTTGAGCGCCCACGCCGACGCGGTCGGCTTGCGCAGCGCGGCGATCTCGCGGGCCAGCGCCTGGTCGCCGCGCCGGGCGGCCCGCCGGGCGTGGGCGTCGCGGGCCGCGACGAACCCCGCCGGCGGCAGCGCGTACAGCTCGTCGGCTATCCGGTCGATCGGCACGACGTCCACGATGCCGACCAGTCTGCTCGCCATCGAGTTGATGTGCGGTTCGTTACTGATTGCGGGGGTGATTCGACAATTCACCGTTGACACTGGTTGACACACCGGCCGGTTGGCTCTTGACTGGAGGGGTCGCGGCCCTCCTCGGCTTGTGCGGCACATTTCGCGCATTCGCGCAAGAGGTCATCCAGTCCAATGTGGACTTCACTGTTGCGCTGTTCGTCCGATTGTCCGGACAGACCCGGGGGGATGTGCTTGCGCCAATCTTTTCCCACGAAGGGTTTGCGCCGTGATCAATTCGGTAAGCCGGTGGAGACACCGCGCCGGTGCGGCCTTGCTGGCCGCTGTGCTGGGCACCGCCGGCCTCGGCCTCACCGCCGGCCCCGCGGTCGCGCAGGAGGCGCCGAGCGCGCCCGCGCCGGCCGACAAGCAGCTCGACAAGCAGGACCTGGAGCGGCTCGCCGAGGCCGAGCGGGCCGGCCAGGCGAACGTCACGCTCCTGGTCGCCGCCGAAGAGGGCGAGCTGGACTCCGCGGCCGGTGAGCTCCGGGCGCTCGGCGGCGTCGTCGAGACCACCGAGCGGGACGTCGACTACCTCCGGGTCTCGCTGCCGCGCGACAAGGCCGAGAAGGCCGCCGGGCTCGCCTCGGTGAACTCGGTGGACGTCGACGGCCTCGTCAAGCTGGACGACCCCCGGCCGGACGGCATGGGCACCCCGCTCCCGCAGCCGGCGCCGGGCGCGAAGACGCCCAAGAAGAACCCCTACATGCCGACGCGGGACACCAACGCGGCGCAGTTCACCGACCAGCACCCCCAGTGGGACGGCCGGGGCACCACCATCGCGATCATGGACTCCGGCATCGACCTGGACCACCCGGCGCTGGCCACCACGTCGACCGGTGAGCGCAAGATCGTCGACTGGTACAACGCCAACGCCACCAACTCCGGCGACGGCACCTGGGTCCCCGTGACCGGCTCGTACGTCGGCACCTTCACCAGCGGCGGCGCCACCTACAAGGCCCCGGCCACCGGCGGCCCCTACAGCTTCGGCCTGTTCCGCGAGACCGCGGGCGACCTCGGCCTGTCCAACAGCGAGACCGGCGGCGACATCAACCGCGACGGCGACCGCGTGGACGCGTTCGGCGTGCTCCAGGACCGGACCACCAAGGAAGTCCGGGTGGACGTCGACGGCGACGGCGACTTCACCGACCAGGTCGCGATGATCGACTACAAGGTCAAGAAGGACGTCGGCCACTTCGGCGCGGACAACCCGGGCACCCCGGTGCTCGACACCGTGGCGTTCGTGGTGCAGACCGACCGGTCGATCTACGACAACGGCGGCACCGCGTACGTCAACATCGGCATCTCCGCCGCCGCCCACGGCTCGCACGTCGCGGGCATCACCGCGGCGAACAAGATGTTCGGCGGCAAGATGCAGGGCGCGGCCCCCGGCGCGAAGCTGATGGCCGTCAAGGTCTGCCTGTCGACCCCGTCGTGCACCAGCAGCGGCCTGCTCGACGGCCTGCTGTACGCGGCGCGCAACGGCGCCGACGTCGTCAACATCTCCATCGGCGGCCTGCCGCCGCTCAACGACGGCAACAACGCCCGCGCGGAGCTCTACAACCGCATCATCAACGAGTACAACGTCCAGGTGTTCATCTCCGCCGGCAACAGCGGCGCGGGCGCGAACACCGTCGGCGACCCGTCGGTGGCCACCGACTCGATCAGCGTCGGCTCCTACATCACCAAGGAGACCTGGCTGTCGAACTACGGCTCGGTCACCGCGCAGCGCGAGGGCCTGCACGGCTTCTCCTCCCGCGGCCCGCGCGAGGACGGCGGCTTCAAGCCGAACATCGTCGCGCCCGGCTCGGCGATCTCGACCACCCCGCAGTGGCAGAACCCCAACCCGGTGCCCGGCACCTACCCGCTGCCGGCCGGCTACGCCATGCTGAACGGCACCTCGATGGCCGCGCCGCAGGCCGCCGGCGCCGCCGCGCTGCTGATCTCCGCCTACAAGGCCGAGCACGACGGGCAGCGCCCGCCGGTCTCCGAACTGCGCAACGCCATCCAGTCCGGCGCCAAGTGGGTGTCCACGCTCCAGGCTTACGAGCAGGGCGCGGGCCTGTTCGACACCAAGAAGGCGTGGACGCAGCTCAACGCGCACCCGAACACCCAGGCCGTCGCCACCTCGGTGACCGTCAACACCGCGCTGTCGGGCCTGCTGGCCACCCCGAACACGGGTGTCGGCATCCACGACCGCGAGGGCGTGCAGGTGGGCGAGGAGTACACCCGCACCTACACCCTGACCCGCACCACGGGCCCGGACCGCAGCCAGCAGTTCCTGGTCAAGTGGCAGGGCAACGACGGCACGTTCTCGTCGAAGTCCCTGATCAGCCTGCCGCTCAACGCGCCGGTGAAGTTCGACGTCAAGGTCAAGCCGAAGACGGCGGGCGCCCACTCGGCCGTGCTGAAGCTCGACAACCCCGGCACCCGCGGCATCGACGTGTTCACCCTGAACACCGTGTTCGCGGCGGACGAGTTCACCGCGGCGGGCCGGTACGCGGTCACCAAGACCGGCTCGATCGCCCGCAACCAGTCGAAGTCGTTCTTCGTGCGGGTGCCGGCCGGCGCCAGCGCGCTGAAGGTCGACATGGCGGCCGGCGGCACCGAGGCGGGCAAGGGCCAGGTCCGGTTCCTGCGCTTCGACCCGTACGGCGTGCCGTTCGACACCACCTCGTCCACCAACTGCTACAACCCCGACGCGGGCGCGGGCTGCGCCGGTGGCACGCCCACCAGCCGGACCGTCAACAACCCGACGCCGGGCGTGTGGGAGGTCGTGGTCGAGGCGCGGCGCACCTCGGACGCCGCCTCGGCGCCGTACTCGGTGACCGCGTCGGTGCTGGGCACCACGGTCAGCCCGAACCCGGACACCATCGAGTCGGTGACCGCGGGCACGCCGGTCGAGCGCTCCTACACCGTGACCAACGCGCTGGCCGCGTTCAACGGCAAGGTCGTCGGCGGGGCGCTGGCCAGCGCCCGCATCTCGCGGCCGACCATCGCGAACCTGGAGTCGCAGTCCTACGACCTGACCGTGCTGCCGGGCGCGACGCAGCTGCGGGCCACCATCGGCCGCACCAGCGACGTGGCCGCCGACCTCGACCTGTTCGTCTACAACTGCACCAGCGGCACCTGCGTGCCGGCGGGGCAGCAGGCGGACGGCGACTCCGAGGAGTCGGTGACGCTCACCAACCCCGCGCCGGGCGCGTGGCGGGTCGTGGTGGACGGCTTCGAGGTGCCCGCGGGCACCACGGAGTACGACTACCTCGACCTGTTCGCCGCCCCGGGCCTCGGCTCGCTCCAGGTGACCGACGCGGACGCCGACCGGGTGGCCGGCTCCTCGTGGACGGTGCCCGCCGTGATCACGGCCCTGAGCCCGGCCGGCGCCGGCCGGGTGCTGCGCGGTGAGCTGACCGTGCAGACCTCGGAGGGCGCGGTCGTCGGCCGCGGCACGGTGCTCGTGCGGAACGTGGTCTGACGCTCTTCCGACCGCAGGGCCGTCCCCGGTTCGCCGGGGGCGGCCCTGCTTTTTCGGTCAAGGGCACGCAGGGTTTTCGGTCGGGGTCCGCGGTTTCCGGTCAGGGCGCCGGGTTCTCCCGTCAGGGCGCCGGGTCGCCGTTGGACAGCGGCTCGTCCACGTCCACCTGCCGCACGCCCTCGACCCCGGGCACCCGCGCCACCTCGTCCACCGGCACGGTCGCCCGCACGTACCCGACCGAGGCGTCCGAGGACTCGACCGTCGCGCCCAGGCCCCGCAGCCCCGCCACGGCCCGCTCGACCTGGCCGGGTTCGGTGGAGACCGTCACCGCGACCGTCCGCGCGCCCTCCGCCCTCGCCCTGGCCAGCGCGTCCTGGGCCTGCGGACCGAGCTTCACCGGCGCCTCCTGGGCGGTGGGGCTGACGGGGGCGGGGATCGCGGGGGCCGACGACGGCGTCACGTCCCCCGCGGACGTGCCGGGGTCGGCGGGCCGCTGCCCGCACCCCGCCAGGGCCAACGCCGCCGCCAGGACCGCCGCCACCGGTTTCCTCATGCAAGACCTCCCGAACCTCGTCCCACCACCAGGACGGGACGCGGGGTCAGCCCGGTTGCACCGGCTGGTCGGGTCCGCGGAACGCCTGCACGCGCTCCTGCCCGTCCGGGCTGTCGCCGAACACCCGATTGTCCGAGGCGCCGTTCGACGTCGGCTCGGCCACCCGCCCGCCGGCGCGGGGCAGGTCGCGCACCCGCACCTGCGGCAGCGCGCCGGGGTGGGTGGACCGCAGCCACGACACCAGGTGCTCCCGCACCACGCACCGCAGGTCCCACAGCCGCCCGGCGTCGGAGGCGCTCACCAGCGCCCGCACCCGCACGAACGACCCCACCGCGTCGGTGACCTGGAGCACGCTCACCCTGCCGTCCCACAGGTCGCAGCCCTCCAGCGCGTGCCGCAGCTCCTGCCGCAGGTCCTCCACCGGCACGGTCCAGTCCAGGTCCAGCTCGACCGTGCCGAGCAGCGCCGACTGGGTGCGCGTCCAGTTCTCGAACGGCGTCCTCATCAGGTACGACGTGGGCAGGATGAGCCGCCGGTCGTCCCACAGGTGCACCACCACGTAGGTCAGCGTGATGTCCTCGACCCGGCCCCACTGCTTGTCCACGACCACCACGTCGTCGAGCCGCACCGCGTCGCTGAACGCGATCTGCACGCCCGCGAACACGTTGCCCAGCAGCGACTGCGCCGCCAGCGCCGCGATGGCGCCGATCACCGCGGTCGAGGCCAGCAGCGAGGTGCCGGCGGCCCGCGCGTCCGGGAACGTCATCAGCACCGCGGCCACCGCGAGCAGGCCCACCACGACCACCGTGACCCGCCGGATCAGCGTGACCTGCGTGTGCACCCGCCGCGCGTGCCGGTTGTCGGACACGTCGACCCGGATGCGCGCCAGGGTCGCGTCCTCGACCACCACCAGCAGCGCCGCGAGCAGCCAGGCGCCCGCGAGGATGAGCGCTATGCCGGTCACGTGGATCGCGACCGGTCGCCAGTCGCCGTGGGCCACCACCCCCAGCGAGAACTGCACGGCCGACAGCACGGCCACGGCCAGCGCGGGCCGGTGGGCGTGCTCGGCGAGTTCGGCGAACAGCTTGGACCGCCGCCCCAACCGGCCGACCACCCGGTGGACGAGCGCGACGACCACCAGTGCGACCAGCAGGGAGCCGGCGAACGTGATGACGGCTGCGAGCACGAAGGGGAACCTCCTCGACTTCGGGTACTCCACTGGGCCGTACCCACGGGGGGAGCCGTTCAGCCGCCGGGGAGGAAGTGTGCGACTTTCCCCACGAAGGCGACCAACCGGTCGGGCGTGAACCGCCCGGGGTCGGTGACCGCCAGCCGGCCGGCCATCTCGGCCAGCGCGAGCATGGCGTGACCGAGCAGCTCGGCGTCCAGGCCCGGATCGCCCGTGGCCCGCACGCCGAGGTCGGCCAGCTCGTTGACCTGCGCCAACACCCGCCTGCGCACCAGCTCGACCTGCCGGCGGAACTCCGGCGGGGTGCCCTCGGGCGGCACCAGGACCAGCCGCCAGCGGTCCGGGGCGGCCACCACCGCGTTGACGAACGCCCGCACGGCGCCGGTGTAGACGTCCTCGGGGGAGCGGGCGGCGGGGTCGGCCCCCCGGATGGCGTCCAGGACCTGCGCGGTGGCGCGCTCGGCCTCGCGCCGGAGCAGGGCGTCGAGCACCTCGGCGCGGTTCGCGTACAGCTCGTAGACCACGGGCTTGGTGACGCCCGCCCGCCGGGCCACGGCCTCCATGGTGAGCGCGTCGAACCCGCCCCCGGCGATGAGCGCGAGCGCGCCGTCCAGGAGCTGCTCGCGCCGCTGCCCGGGGGGCAGGCGCGGGGCGTACTTCCGGCGCGTTGTGCTCACCGGGCCATATTGCTACGGTGTCGTAGCTTTTCAAAAGCTACGTTGCCGTAGCAATTCGTTGTCGTAGTGGTTCAGGGGGGCGGTCCGGCCTTGTACGTGGAGTCCGACGGTGTGCGGCTGGCGGTGTTCGAGCGGGGCGACCGCTCCGCCCCGACCGTGCTGCTGGTGCACGGCTACCCCGACACGCACCGCGTGTGGGACGGCGTGGCCGAGGCGCTGGCCGGGGAGTTCCACGTGGTCAGCTACGACGTGCGCGGCGCGGGCCGGTCCGGCGCGCCGCGCGGGCTGGCCGCCTACCGGCTGCCCGTGCTCGGCCGGGACCTGGTCGCGGTGGCGCGGGCGGTCAGCCCCGACGCGCCCGTGCACGTCGTCGGGCACGACTGGGGCTCCATCCAGGCGTGGGAGGCGGTGACCACCCCCGGCGCGCCGATCGCCTCCTACACCTCCATCTCCGGGCCCTGCCTGGACCACGTGGGCCACCGGATGCGCGGCGGCGCGAACCCCGAGCAGCTGCGCCGCTCCTGGTACATCGCGGCGTTCCACCTGCCGTTCGTCGCGCCCCTGGTGTGGCGCTACCTCGTAGGCCCGAGGTGGGGCGCGGTCCTGCGCCGCGTCGAGGGCGTGTCGGCCCCCGTGTCGCCGACGGTCGTCGAGGACGGCGTGCGCGGCATGGCCCTGTACCGGGCCAACTTCATCCCCCGGCTGCGCGCGCCGCGCGTGCGGCGGACCGACGTGCCGGTGCAGCTCGTGCACCCGCGCCACGACCGGTACGTGACCGAGTCGCTGACCCGGGGCGTCGAGCGCTGGGTGCCCAACCTCAAGCGGCGCGTCGTCGACGCCGGGCACTGGGCGCCGGTCACCCACGCCGACACCGTCGCGCGGCTGGTCGCCGAGCACGTCACGGACTCGCGCACGGCCTGAGCGACACCTCGCGCAACGCCTCCCGCGCCCGGAGGCGACCCAGGTTCCAGCCGCGCCACCCGTCCTCGTCGACGTGGCGGAGCCACAGGACGCACCCGCGCAGGTGGTCCGGGAGGGCCGTCAGCGCGGGCACGGCGTCGTCGGACAGGCGGCCCAGGTAGGTCACGTCGACCTCGCCGGTCGCGCGCCAGCGGTCGACGTTGCGCTCCGCGATGAACCGGTCGGGGTTGAGCGCGGCGAGCCCGAGCAGGGTGGCGAACCCCGCGCCCAGCACCGCCCGCGGCAGCCACCGGCCGTCCAGCCGCACGCCCGCCGCCAGCACCAGCAGGTAGACCACGCCCAGCCACAGCTCGCAGGCCGAGACCAGGACGCGCAGCACGGTGAAGCCGTAAGCCTGCTGGTAGACCCACATCCGGGTCAGCGCGGAGGCGACGATCACCAGGGTGAGCGCGCTCAGCGCGCCCAGCAGCAGGCGCAGCACCCGGCGGTCGCCCGGCTCGTCCCGCGCGGCCCGGCCGGCGGCGACCGCGATCACCCCGAGGGTCAGCGCGGTGACCACGAGCAGCTGCCAGAAGCCGGAGCGGGCGTGCCCGGCGTAGGTCAGGCCCGAGGTGGTCAGCACGTGGTCGTCGCCGCCGAACAGGGTGCCGACCTGGACCGCCACGAAGGCGGCGAACAGCAGCACCAGCGCGCCGACCGGCAGCGCCCAGTCCCGGCGCGCCACCGGGCGGACGGGACCGCCGGGCGCGTCGTCGGGCGTCAGCGGCAGGGCGATCAGGCAGCACGCGCCGACCGCGCCCAGGCCGACCGCGAGGAACACCGCGACCGGTTCGAGCGAGGTGCCGGCGTCGGGCAGGACGGAGGTGAGCAGGTTCGCGAAGGCTTGGTCCGCGCTCGCCAGCAGCGGGGTGAAGACCAGCAGGAGCGCGGCGGTCACCAGGGCGGGCCGCAGGAGCGGCGGGGCGCCACCCGCGCGGAGGCCGCGCGCCAGCCACGGCCCGGCCCGCAGCGCGGCGGCGGGGACGGCGATCGCGCCGACGAACAGGTCGAAGGTCGACCGGCCGCCGGCGACGGCGAGGGAACCGGCGGCGCAGCCGGCGATCGCGCAGAGGGTGAACAGCCAGGGCGAGGCGGTGAGCGCGCCGACCGCGAACAGGGCGGTGGAGAGCGCGGCCCAGCCCGGTCTGACGTGGCGGAGCAGGGCGAAGACGAGGACGGCGGTGAGGGACCAGCCGAGGCCGGGGCGGTCGAGCGGGAGGAGGACGGCGGCGCCGGTGCCGGCGGCGGTGCCGATCAGGAGGACGCGGGTGGGGGACATTTCGGGGGCCTCCTGGGCAGGCGTCATCGGCCCCCGACGGCTCCGGGTGGGCCGGAAATGTCGGTGGTCGGTGGTTGAATGGAATTCGGGGGTCCCCTGGGCGAGGACCCTTGCGGAGCGGTGCTCGGGGCGGCGGGGTGGTCGGCGGCCGGTGGTCGTCAGCCAGCCGTGAACGGCGGGGGCGCCGTCGCCGGCAGCGTCGCCGTGGCCGGCAGCGTCGCCCGGATTCGGCACCCCGGCCCGTCCACCACCGCGATCGTCCCGCCGTGCAGGTCGACCGCCCAGCGGGCGATGTTCAGGCCCAGCCCGGTCCCGCCCCCGACCGCCCGCTCGCCCCTGGTGAACCGCTCGAACACCCGCTCCCGGTCCGGCGGCGCGATCCCGGGCCCGTCGTCGGCGACCTCCAGCACCAGCTCCTCGCCCACCACCGCGGTGACCCGCACCTCGCCCCCGGCCGGTCCGTGGCGGGCCGCGTTGTCCAGCAGGTTCGCCACCACCTGCGCCAGCCGCCCCTCGTCCGCGTGCACCACCGCGCCGGGCGGCGAGACGTCCACGGTGAACCGCACCCCCCGGGCGGCCACCGACGCCTCCGCCACCACGTCCGCCAGCAGCGGTTCCAGGGCGAACTCCGCCCGGTCCAGCGGGTGCGCGCCCGCGTCGAGCCGGGACAGGTCCAGCAGCTCCGCCACCAGCCGCCCGAGGCGCTCGGTCTGGGCCAGCGCCGTGCTCAGGGTCGCGGCGTCCGCCGGCGCCACCCCGTCCACGACGTTCTCCAGCACGTTCTGCAACGCGGTGATCGGCGTGCGCAGCTCGTGCGACACGTTCGCGATCAGCTCGCGCCGCTGCCGGTCGGCCGCGCCGAGGTCCGCCGACATCTGGTTGAACGCCGAGGCCAGCTCCCCGACCTCGTCCCGCGCCGTCGCCCGCACCCGCCTGCTGTAGTCGCCGGCCCGCATCGCCCGCACCGCCGCCGTCATCTCGCGCAGCGGCCTGGTCATCCCGTGCGCGAGGACCTGGGAGGTCAGCACCACGATCGCCATCGTCCCGATCGTGGTGCCCGGCGGCAGCCAGCCGATCCGGTGCCAGAAGAACGCGAACCCGGCCGCGAACGCCGCCACCAGCAGGATGCCGATCTTGAGCTTGATCGACCGCACCGGGTCCAGCGGCCGGGGCAGCAGCTCCGCGACCGCCGACACCGCCGCCGTCAACGCCGACCGAACCGACCCAGCCGACCGAACCGACCCAGCCGACCGACCCGGCCCCGCCGACCCCGCCGTCACGACGACACCGCCTTCGGCACCTCCAGCGCGTACCCGACACCGTGCACGGTGCGGATCAGGTCCGCCCCCAGCTTGCGCCGCAACGCCTTCACGTGGCTGTCCACGGTCCGCGTCCCCGTCCCCTCCTGCCAGCCCCACACCTCGCTGAGCAGCCGTTCCCGCGACTGCACCGCCCGTGGCCGCTCGGCCAGGTGCACCAGCAGCTCGAACTCGGTCGGCGTCAGGTGCGCCTCCTCGCCGGCGCGCAGCACCCGCCGCTCGGCCAGGTCGATCTCCAGGTCCGCCAGCGCGATCCGGGCCGCCGGCGCCGCCGCCGCCCGCTCCACCCGACGCAGCAGCGCGTGCACCCGCGCGGCCAGCTCGCGCATGGAGAACGGCTTGGTCAGGTAGTCGTCCGCGCCCACGGCCAGCCCCACCAGCAGGTCCGTCTCGTCACCGCGCGCGGTCAGCATCAGCACCGGCACCGGCCGCCGGGCTTGGACGCGCCGGCACACCTCCAGCCCGTCGAACCCGGGCAGCATCACGTCCAGCACCACCAGGTCCGCGTCCTGCGCCCGGTCGACGGCCGTCGGCCCGTCGTGCGCGAGCGAGACCTCGAACCCCTCCGCCCGCAGCCGCGCGGCCACGGACCTGGCGATCGTCAGGTCGTCCTCGACCACCAGCACCCGGCGTGTCGTCACGCGTCCGACTGTATGTGCCGCCCGTGGAGGCGGGCGGCGGGAGTTGTGAACGTCCTGTGGAGGGAGCCGCGGCGGACCTGGCGCGCCGGGGTGTCGGTGCGGCGGCCTAGGGTGGCGGGGTGGGAGATGCCGTGCTGGAAGCGGTGCTGGAGAGGATCACGTTCGCCAACGAGGAGACCGGTTACACGGTCGCCCGCGTCGACACCGGGCGCGGCGCGGACCTGGTGACCGTGGTCGGCTCGCTGCTGGGCGCGCAACCGGGCGAGTCGATCCGGATGCGCGGCCGGTGGGGCTCGCACCCCCAGTACGGCAAGCAGTTCGTCGTGGAGGACTACACGACCGTGCTGCCCGCCACCATCCAGGGCATCCGCCGCTACCTCGGGTCCGGCCTGATCAAGGGCATCGGACCGGTCCTGGCCGACCGGATCGTCACCCACTTCGGCGTGGGCGCGCTGGACGTCATCGAGCACGAGCCGCAGCGGTTGGTCGAGGTGCCCAAGCTCGGCCCGAAGCGCACGAGGATGATCGCGGCGGCGTGGGAGGAGCAGAAGGCCATCAAGGAGGTCATGGTCTTCCTCCAGGGCGTCGGCGTGTCCACCTCGCTGGCCGTGCGCATCTACAAGCAGTACGCCGACAAGGCCATCGACGTCGTGCGCGAGGAGCCCTACCGGCTCGCCAACGACGTGTGGGGCATCGGGTTCCGCACCGCCGACGTGATCGCCAAGGCCGTCGGCATCCCGCACGACAGCCCGCAGCGGGTCAAGGCGGGCCTCCAGTTCACGCTGGGCGAGGCCACCAACGACGGCAACTGCTACCTGCCCGAGAACGGGCTGATCGCCGCCGCGATCAAGATCCTCCAGGTGGACACCGGCCTGGTCATCGACTGCCTGGCCGAGCTGGTCGCGGAGGAGGGCGTGGTCCGCGAGGTCATGCCCGACGGGGAGCCGGCGATCTACCTGCTGGCGTTCCACCGCGCCGAGATCTCCCTGGCCAACCAGCTGCTCAGGCTGCTGAAGACCGACGAGGAGCGGATGCCCGCGTTCGGGCGCGTCGACTGGGGCAGGGCGTTCGCGTGGCTGGGCGCGGAACTGGAGGACAAGCAGCGCGCCGCCGTGCAGCTCGCCCTGACCCGCAAGGTCGCCGTGCTCACCGGCGGACCGGGGTGCGGCAAGAGCTTCACGGTCCGCTCGATCGTGAAGCTGGCGCTGGCCAAGGGCGCGCGCGTGGTGCTCGCCGCGCCCACCGGCCGCGCGGCCAAGCGGCTCACCGAGCTGACCGGCCACGAGGCCCGCACCGTGCACCGGCTGCTGGAGCTCAAGCCCGGCGGCGACGCGGCCTACGACCGGGACCGGCCGCTCGACGCCGACCTGGTCGTGGTCGACGAGGCGTCCATGCTCGACCTGCTGCTGGCCAACAAGCTCGTCAAGGCCGTCGCGCCGGGCGCGCACCTGCTGCTCGTCGGCGACGTGGACCAGCTGCCGTCGGTCGGCGCGGGCGAGGTGCTGCGCGACGTGCTGGCCGACGGCGGGCCCGTGCCGAACGTGCGGCTGACGCACATCTTCCGGCAGGCGCAGCAGTCCGGTGTGGTCACCAACGCGCACCGCATCAACAACGGCGACTACCCGCTGGTGCAGGGCCTGCCGGACTTCTTCCTCTTCCCCGCGGAGGAGGCCGAGGACGCGGCCGCGCTGACGGTCGACGTGGTGGCCAACCGCATCCCGCGCAGGTTCGGCCTGAAGCCGCGCACCGACGTGCAGGTCCTCGCACCCATGCACCGGGGTCCGGCGGGCGCGGGCGGGCTCAACGCGTTGTTGCAGGAGGCCCTGACGCCCTCGAAGCCGGACCTGCCCGAGCGCCGCTTCGGCGGCCGGGTGTTCCGGGTCGGGGACAAGGTGACCCAGATGCGCAACAACTACGACAAGAACGTCTTCAACGGCACCGTCGGCGTGGTCACGGCGATTGACGTCGTGGAGCAGAGGCTGATCGTTCGGACCGACGAGGAAGAGGACGTGGACTACGAGTTCGGGGAACTGGACGAGTTGACCCACGCCTACGCCATGACGATTCACCGCTCACAGGGCAGTGAATACCCATGCGTGGTCATCCCAATCACGAATTCGGCGTGGATGATGCTCCAGCGCAACCTGCTGTACACGGCGGTCACCCGGGCCAAGAAGCTCGTGGTGCTGGTCGGCTCGCGCAAGGCCATCGGGCAGGCGGTCCGCACGGTGGGCGCGGGGCGGCGGCACACGGCGCTGGACCACCGCCTCGCCCGGGAGCTGTGAACCCCGGGACCACCGCGTCCCCTCCGGGCTCCCGAGGGCTGGGGTGGTCGAGGAGCTTCCCGCGGGGGACGTCGTCCGGCGGTACGCGTGGACCCGCGGCCGGTGGCACCGCACGGGTGTCCCCCGCGCGGTGCCACCGGCCCGGTCGCTAGGCCACCGGGAACGCGACGTCGCAGACCTCGTCGTCCGGGCCCGAGGTCGCCCAGTCGGCGAAGTAGACCTCGCGCGGCGCGTCGGTGATCGAGCGGCCGTTCTCCTCGGTCCACCGGGCGACCGCGTCGAAGGCCGACAGGATCTGCGGGTACACGACCTGCGCCTTGCGCAGCCGCACGTACACCTCGGTGTGGGCCGGTTCGACGCGGGAGGCGAACTCCGCCGGCGGGCTCGCCGCGTCGATCGGGTAGCACATCTCGGCCGGGCCGTTGCTGTCCTCGTTGACCTCGCCGTGGTACTTCACGTAGTGCGGGGCCGCCGCGCCGCCGTGCGGTTCGGCCGCCTTCGCCAGGCGCTCCCGGGCGGTGAGGATCCAGTCCTCCAGCTCCGGTTGCAGCAGGTGACGCTGCTCGGTGAGCACCACCCGTTCAGGCACTTCCCGTTGCTCGACCCGGTACATGTCCATCAATCCCTCTCCGCCGGACAACACGACGCGGAGGTGCGCGGCCAGACCGCGCTGCACGGTGATCCGCTCCTCGACCCGGGTCCAGTACCCGGCCAGCAGGTCGGCCCGCTCGGTCCCGGGGGCGGCGACGATCCGGGCCACCTCGACCAGCGGCATGTCCAACCGGCGCAGCAGGGCCACCAACCGGGCCCCGGTCAACTGGTCCTCGCGGTAGCGGCGGTAGCCATTCGCCCCGTCCACCCACGCCGGTCGCAGCAGGCCCTGGCGCTCGTACAACCGCAGCGCCTTGACCGAGAGCCTCGACCGGCGCGCGAACTCACCCGTGCCCAGCAGCCGTTCCACCCGCGCATCCTCCACGGCGACGACCCTGCGGGCTGCCCCTGGGGCCGGGTCAAGCGGCGGGCGAGGTCCCCGACCCCGGGATCGGGACCACCGGCTCGAAGTCCCCGAGTTCAAGATCGGGATCACCGGTTCACCGCCGGGGCCACCGGCTCACTGGCGGTAGTTCTCCACCGTGCCGGGCGGCCGGGCCTCGGCGCCGTCCGGGTCCAACCCCGCGTCGCGGCGCGCGCGGCGCTGCCGCAGCAGGTCCCACGTCTGGTCCAGGGCGACCTCCACGTCCCGCAACCGGCGGGAGTCGGCCTCCGACATGCCCTCGCCGGTGTGCGAGTTCTCCAGCCGGTGCTCCTCCTCCACCAGCGCGGTGATGCGCGTGACCAGTTCCTCGTCCTTCACGGCTCCTCCTCCACCGGGTCCCCGTCCGGACCGCCATCCGGACCCCGGTGTGGACCCTGTCCGGACCAAGATCCGGGTACCTCCGCCCGCACTCCCGAAACCACCGGCCACGACCTGCGGCCATGACGGAGAGCAATGGCCGGTTGGTGGGTGGGCAAGACACCCCCGCGTGCCCCATCCTCCGAATCACCCTGCCTAGGAGGAACGCGTGAAGTCGAGGAGACGCTCACTGCTGACGCTGGCCGTGGCCGGTGTGGCGGCGGCCGCCGTGGTCACCGCCAGTCCCACCACCGCGGGCCCCGCGCCCGAGGTGGCGGCGGCGGCGGCCGGCCCCATCTACGTGTACAAGGTGCGCGCCCCGCTGGGCGCCGCCGCCCAGGACCTGCTCGGGCGCGGGTTCGACGTGCTCGAGGACCGCGACGGCGAGCACCTGTTCGTGCTCGGCGACGCCACCACCGGCGCCGGCCTGCGGAAAGCCGGGTTCAGCGCGGTGATCGACGAGGTGCTGCCCGCCCCCGAGTGGCAGCCACCGGCCGCGCGGGCGCAGGTCGACGCCGCGAACATCGACGAGACCTACTACGGCGGCTACCGGACGATCAACGCCCACTGGTCGCACCTGGACCTGGTCGCCCAGCAGCACCCGGACCTGGCGACCGTCGTGGACTACGGCGACTCGTGGCGCAAGACCCAGGGCGCGGGCGGCTACGACCTGCGGGCCGTCTGCATCACCAAGAAGAACGCGGGGGACTGCGCGCTCGACCCGAACTCCCCGAAGCCCCGGTTCTTCGTCATGGGCCAGCTGCACGCCCGCGAGCTGACCACCGGTGACGTCGCCTGGCGGTGGATCGACCACCTCGTCCAGGGCTACGGCGCCAACGCCGAGGTCACCGCGCTGCTCGACAGCACCGAGGTGTGGGTGGTGCCCATCGCCAACCCCGACGGCGTGAACATCGTCCAGCAGGGCGGCAACTCGCCGCGCTACCAGCGCAAGAACGCGAACACCACGAACGGGTCGAACTGCTCGGGCACCTCGTCCTCGCAGGTCGGCATCGACCTCAACCGCAACACCGACTCGCACTGGGGCGAGTCCGGCACGTCGTCCAACCCGTGCGACCAGACCTACAAGGGGCCGTCGGCCAACTCCGAGGTCGAGACGCGGGCGCTCCAGGGCCTGTGGCGTTCCCTCTACCGCGACCGGCGCGGCACGGGCGCGGGCGACGCCGCGCCCGCCGACACCACCGGCGTGGTCATCTCCATGCACAGCTACTCGAACCTGGTGCTGTTCCCGTGGGGCTGGAGCGCCACCCAGAAGACCGGCAACGACGCCGCGCTGCGCGGCATGGCGCGGGACATGGCGTCGCTGGCCGGCGGTTGGCAGTACGGGCAGCCCGGCGAGGTGCTGTACAACGCGGCCGGCGCGACCGACGACTGGGTGTACGACGACCTGGGCGTGGCCTCGTTCGTGTGGGAGATCGGGCCGTCCTCGGGGACGTGCTCCGGGTTCCTGCCCGCCTACTCGTGCCAGAGCTCGACGTTCTGGCCGAAGACGCTGCCGATGCTGATGTACGCGGGGAAGAAGGCCGTCAGCCCCTACGGCGGCGGGGGCAACCCGCCCACCGGCTGCGCGCGGCAGACCAACGACGCGGACGTGGCGATCCCGGACAACGGCGCGGCCGTGACCAGCGCCATCGGCATCTCCGCGTGCGAGGGCAGCGCGTCGGCGACCACGCAGGTCGAGGTGCACGTCAAGCACAGCTACCGGGGTGACGTGGTGATCGACCTGCTCGCGCCGGACGGCTCGGCGTACCGGCTGAAGTCGTCGAACAACGACTCGGGCGACAACATCGACACGACCTACACGGTGAACGTGTCGGCCGAGGCGCGCAACGGCGCGTGGCGGCTGCGCGTGCAGGACGTGTACTCGGCGGACACCGGCTACCTCGACTCGTGGAGCCTGACGCTGTGACCCGCGCGGGCCCGTGCGCTCCCGGGCGCACGGGCCCGTCCCGTGGGTAGCGTGCGCGTATGACCACGGTTCTGGTGACGGGCGCGGCGGGCTTCATCGGGTCTCACTTCACGCGGCACTGGGTGGCCGAGCACCCGGAGGACCGGGTGGTGGCGCTGGACGCCCTGACCTACGCGGGCACGACCAGCAACCTCGCCGACGTGCGGGACCGGGTCGAGTTCGTGCACGCGGACATCGCCGACCACGACCTGACCGGCGTGGAGGTGGTGGTGAACTTCGCCGCCGAGTCGCACAACAGCCTGGCCGTGCTGGACCCGGCGCGGTTCTTCCGGACCAACGTGCTGGGCACGCAGGCGCTGCTGGAGGCGGCGCGGCGGGCGGGCGTGCGGCGGTTCCACCACATCTCGACGTGCGAGGTGTACGGGGACCTGGCGCTGGACGCGGACCAGGCGTTCACCGAGGAGTCGCCCTACCGGCCGCGCACGCCGTACAACGCGAGCAAGGCCGGGGCGGACCACGCGGTGCGGGCGTACCACGAGACCTTCGGGCTGCCGGTGACGATCACCAACTGCGCGAACAACTACGGGCCGAACCAGTTCCCGGAGAAGGTGCTGCCGCTGTTCACGACGCGGGCGCTGGACGGCGGCGAGCTGCCCGTGTACGCGTCCAAGGACAACCGGCGGGAGTGGATCCACGTGCTGGACCACTGCCGGGCGATCGAGGCCGTGCTGCTGGACGGGCGGGTCGGCGAGACCTACCACGTGGGCACGGGCGAGGAGGCCAGCGTGGAGGAGATCGCGGACCTCGTGCTGGCCGAGCTGGGCCTGCCCGCGTCGCGCAAGACGACCGTCCCGGACCGCCCCGGCCACGACCGCCGCTACCTGCTGGACTCGACCCGGATCCGGCGCGAGCTGGGCTGGGAACCCCGGGTGGGGTTCGCCGAGGGCGTCCGCGACACCATCCGCTGGTACGCCGACAACCGGGCCTGGTGGGAGCCCCTGCGCGACCGCAGCCCGGTGACCGAAACGGCCTGGACGGGCTAACAGGAACGCAGAACTCAGGGGTCCTGAACGCTGAACTCGGGGGTCGCGAACGTACGACACGGTGGTCCCGAACGTACGACTCGCGCGCGTGTCGAACCCTCACGCCCGGCGTGTCGAACCCCCAGCCCGCGCGAGTCGTACGTTCAGGACGCGCGAGTCGTACGTTCAGGACGCGCGAGTCGTACGTTCAGGACTGGTGAGTCGTACGTTCGGGACCGGTGAGTTCTGCGTTCGGGGTCCCCTGTTCGGGGCGGGCGGCTGCCGTTCGCCGGACACGTATCCGGGGTGAAGTTGCTCTTCTCGGACCGTACTCGGGGGGCCGCTCGATCATCCGCTTGACGTGACCGGACAACGCTGTCCGGGCGCCCGGGCACCTGCGCCCGGCAGCGCTAGCGGAAAGAGATCACATGCGTTCCTCCCCCCGGAGCGGCGTGCTGTTGGCGGTCGCCGCGTTGGCCGTCTCCACCGTCCAGTTCACCTCACCCGCGGTGGCGGCCCCCGCCCCCGTCGCCTCCCCGTGCGGCCCACTCGACGTCGCGTTCGTCCTCGACGACACCGGCAGCATGGGCGGCGCCATCGCCAACCTGAAGACCGGCGTCAACTCGATCGTCAACGACGTGGTCGCCGCGTCCGGCGGCGACTACCAGCTGGGCCTGGTGACGTTCAAGGACAACGTCACCGTTCACCAGGACCTGGCGCCCGGCAACGCGGCGGCGGTGACGAACTACGTCACCAACACCCTCGCCCCCGGTGCCGGGAACAACGAGCCCGAGGCGTCCGACGAGGCCCTGAACACCGTCGTGAACAACCGGGCGGCGGCCGGTCGCCCGCAGAACGTCGACTTCGACGGCACGTGGCGGTCCAACGCGATGAAGTTCGTCGTGCTGGTGACCGATGCCCGCCCCGGCGGGTTCGACGACACGCACGCGGCCGCGGACGTCACCAACGCCGCCCAGTGGGCCAACGACGCCCTGGCGCGCGGCATCAAGATCAGCTCGGTGTACGTGCCCACGTCGTCGTCGTTCACCCCGGTGATCACGCCGATCATGCAGAACTACGCCACGACGACCGGCGGGATCTTCCTCCAGGCGTCGTCGACCGGGGCGGGCACGGCGGACTCGATCCGCAAGTTCCTGTCCGACTGCCGGCAGACCGACGTGTTCATCCGGGACCAGACGACCGACACCGGCGCCGAGCCCAACCCGAACGGCACGGTGTGGAACAGCCCGGACATCAAGGTCTGCCCGGGGATCGCGGACTGCGGCGCGGGCACCCAGCCCGTCGTCGGCGCGACGAACTACGTCCACGTGAAGCTGAACAAGGACCTGGCGGGGTCGGCCACCGGCACGCTCAAGGTCTACCGGACCCCGGCCGGCGGCGGCACGACCTGGGACAACGCGACCAACGGCGACTGGGTGGCCATCGGCCAGCAGTCGCTGACCGTGCCGCCGGGCGGGACCGTGGCGAAGATCCCGTGGCCGAACATCCCCGGTCCGGGTCACTTCTGCCTGCTGGCGCGCTGGGTGTCGGCGACGGACCCGATGACCTTCGCGGAGGGCCCGAACACCGCGCTGAACACCAAGAACAACAACAACATCGCGTGGAAGAACTTCCAGACCGTGCGCGGGCGCGTGCTGGAGCCGGTGCGCTCCTGGTTCACCCTGGGCAACGCGACCGGGCGGGACGAGGTCAGGACCGACCTGGTGCTGACCGGTGAGAAGCCGGTGGCGGGCGCCGTGGTGATCGACCTCGGTCGGGAGCTGTTCGAGCGCTGGCGCGCCGGCGGTGGCAAGGCGGAGGGCGTGCGGCAGGTCGGCGAGACCGCGCTCCAGCTCGACCCGAAGCGCGCGGCGCTGATCGGTGTGCCGCTGAGGGCGGGGGAGCGGTTCACGACGGAGCTGACCTTCACGCCGGAGGCGCCGGGTGACTACCTGGTGAACCTCGTCCAGTTCGTCGAGGGCGAGGACCACGGCGGGGTGGCCTACCGGGTCGTCACCGACCGCGGGTAGGGCGCGTGAACGTGGTCGCGGCCCTCCGCCTCCCGGGCCGCGACCACGTCCGTGCTTGCCCGCCGCGGACGCGGAAGAGCCCCGCAGGAGGGACGCTGCGGGGCTCTTCCGGTCTTCCGGTGTGCGGGAGGGTGAAGCCCGCGGGTTACTTCAGGCCGTTGGCGATGGCGGTGACGAGCTCACCGTTGCTGGTGTCGCCGTCGAGGGACCAGAAGAACGCGCCACCCAGGCCCTGGTTCTTGGCCCAGGTCATCTTGCCGCCGATGGTGGCCGGGGTGTCGTAGCTCCACCACTGGTTGCCGCAGTGCGCGTACGCGGTGCCGGCGATGGTGCCGGTGGCCGGGCACTTGGTCTTGAGCACCTTGTAGTCCTCGATGCCCGCCTCGTAGGTGCCGGGCGCCGCGCCGGTCGCCGTGCCGCCCGGGGCGGCCTGGGTGACGCCGGTCCAGCCGCGGCCGTAGAAGCCGATGCCCAGCAGCAGCTTGGCCGAGGGCACGCCCTTGCCCTTGAGCTTCTGGATCGCGGCGTCGGAGTTGAAGCCCGCGGTCGGGATGCCGGACCACGAGGTCAGCGGGGAGTGCGGGGCCGTCGGGCCCTGCGCAGCCCAGGCGCCGAAGTAGTCGTAGGTCATGACGTTGTACCAGTCGAGGTACTGGGCCGCGCCGCCGTAGTCGGCCGCGTCGATCTTGCCGCCGTTGGAGCCGTCGGCGGTGATGGCCGCGGTCACCAGGTAGTTGGCGCCGAAGCGGGTGCGCAGCGCCTGGGACAGGGTCTTGAAGGAGCCGAAGCCGCTGGTGTCGCAGGTCAGACCACAGGCGTTCGGGTACTCCCAGTCGATGTCGATGCCGTCGAACACATCGGCCCAGCGCGGGTCCTCGACCAGCTTGTAGCAGGACTCGGCGAACGCGGCCGGGTTCTGCGCGGCCTGGCCGAAGCCGCCGGACCAGGTCCAGCCGCCGAAGGAGAACAGCACCTTGATGTGCGGGTACATCTTCTTCAGCTTGCGCAGCTGGTTGAAGTTGCCGCGCAGGGCGCCGGTGTCCCAGCTGTCCGCGACGCCGTCGACGGAGTTCGCGGCGGTGTAGGCCATGTCGTAGTCGGCGTAGGCGTCACCGATGGTGCACTGCCCGTTCTGGACGTTGCCGAACGAGTAGTTGATGTGCGTCATCTTCGCGGCGGAGCCGGAGGTGTGGATGTTCTTCACGAAGTACTGGCGGCCGTAGACGCCCCACTGGGTGAAGTAGCCCAGGTTGATCTTGCCACTCCGAGGCGGGGTGCTCGTCGTGGTGGTCGGCCCCGTGGTGGTCGTGGTCGTCGTCGTGGTGGTGGTCGTCGTGGTCGTGGTGGTGGTCGGGTTCGTCCCGCCCGCCTCGCACGACGCGCCGTTCAGCTTGCAGTTGGCCGGGGCGGAGTAGGCGCCCGAGTAGCTCACGTTGAAGCCGAAGCTGACCGAGCCGCCCACGCCCACGCTGCCGTTCCAGGTCGGCTTGACGGTGACGTGCTGGCCGCTGGTGGTCTGCGCGCCGTCCCAGACGGAGCTGACGCGGTGGCCGGCGGGCAGGTCGAACTCCACGGTCCAGGTGCTCAGCGCGGTGGTGCCGCCGTTGCGGACGGTGAACTTGCCCTCGTAGCCGGTACCCCAGTCCGAGCCCTTGCTGAAGGTGGCCGAAACGCCGCCCGCGCCGCTCGCCGCGGGTGCGACGACCAACCCCACCACCAACGTGGCGACCGCCACGAACAACGCTGTGACATGCCATCGGATCTTGGACATCGTGCTCCTCGTCAGGAAAGGAGTGCAGGGTGATGTCACCATGTGGTTCAGACCACTTAAGGTCAAGGTCTAGACCATTCGTGTCACTCGAACGGAGTAGTGATACTACCCGCGGAATCGGTTCCGCGGAAGGCGATGACAGGCGGCGACCAGCCAACTACCAGGCAGCGAGCGGGCGACCACTAGGGGATCGATCAGACTTCCGGACGACGCGGATCGCCACCACGGGGTGACGCCACGGGGCCGCCGGATCGGCAGGCTGGGGACCCTCAACGTCCAAGGGAGGACGCGTTGAAGGTCAAGAGGGGTATCGCCCTGGCCGCCGCAGTGGGGTTGGCGGTCATGGGTGCGGGCGGGACGGCGGTGGCCGCCCCGGGCGGCGACCGGATCGACCGCGAGGTGGTGCAGGGGGCGCTGGACGAGATGGCGGCGACCGGGGCGCAGGGGGTCCAGGTCCGGGTCGTCGACGGGCGGCGGGGGTTCACCGCGCGGGCGGGCACGGCCCGGGTCGGCTCGCCGCGCCCGGTGCCGACCGACGGCCGGTTCCGGGTCGGCAGCGTCACCAAGACGTTCGTCTCGACGGTGGTGCTGCAACTGGTCGGCGAGGGCCGGGTGGAGCTGGACGCGCCCGTGTCCCGCTACCTGCCGGGCCTGCTGCCGGACGGCGACCGGATCACCGTGCGGCACCTGCTCCAGCACACCAGCGGGCTCTACAACTACACGGACGCGCTGCCGCTGGACCCGGAGGACTTCGAGCCCATCCGGTACAAGACGTGGACGCCGGCCGAGCTGGTGGCCCTGTCCACGGCACGGCCGCTCGACTTCCAGCCGGGCACCGGCTGGAACTACTCCAACACCAACTACGTCGTGGTCGGGCTGCTGGTCGAGAAGATCACCGGCAAGCCCTACGGGCACGCGGTCGAGCAGCGGGTCCTGCGCCCGCTCGGCCTGCGCGACACGTCCGTGCCGGGCACCCGGGTCGGCATCCCCGGCCCGCACGCCCACGGCTACGCGCGGGCGCACGGCGAGGTCGTGGACATCACCGAGCTGAACCCGTCCGTCGCCTGGGCGGCCGGCGAGATGATCTCGACGACCGAGGACCTGAGCCGGTTCGTCGACGCGCTGCTGGACGGCCGCCTGCTGCGGCCCGCCCAGCAGCGGGAGATGCTGACCACCGTGCAGGGCTACGGCCTGGGCATCGAGGCCACCGAGCTGCCGTGCGGCGTGACCACGTGGGGCCACGGCGGCGGCATCCCCGGCTACAGCACCCTGATGGCGAGCACCCCCGACACCGCGACGCGGCTGACCGCCTCGGTGACCTCGTCCCCGGACGGGGGTCCGGTCAACGGGGCGGAGGAGCTGCTGACCGAGGTGTTCTGCTGAGCTGAGCGGTTCGGTGCGAGGGGCTCCCCGGGGGTGGGGGAGCCCCTCGCACCCGACCGGCCCACTGGGGGGTTGGGCGCGGTCGGGAGGGCGGCGGCCGGGGCGGCCGGCCACCGCCGAAGATCACCGGGCGGCCAGGAACTCCTCCAGCCGCCCCACCACGAACGCGTGGTCCTCGGCCTGCGGCAGGCCGGACACGCCGACCGTGCCGACCACGCCGACGCCGGCCACGGTCACCGGGAACACGCCGCCGTGCGCGGCGTAGCGGTCGGGGTCCAGGCGCGAGTCCTCCTCGAACGTCCGGCCCCTGGCCCGGAAGCCCTCGCCGACCCGGTAGGAGCTCTGCCCGTAGCGGTCGACCACGCGCGACTTGCGGTCGATCCACTCGTCGTTGTCCACCGAGGTGCCCGGCAGGGCCGCGTGGAACAGGCGCTGGCCGGCGCGCCGCACCGAGATCGTCACGGGCAGCCCGGCCGCGCGGGCGGCGTCCAGCAGGAAGGCGCCCAGGGCCAGGGCCACGTCGTTGTCGAACGACGTGAACACCAGCCGGGCCTCCTGCTCGGCCAGTTCGTCCAGCAGGCTCACGGCAACACCACCTGTCCGGTTCCGAGGGTCACCGGCCCCATTAAAGCAACACCGTGTAATAACGGCCAGGCGTGCCAGAATGGCCGGGTGCCCAACTTGCGCTTCCTGCGGGGATACAACGACGCGGTGGTGCTGGGCCTGGCCCGCTCCGGCGCGGTCACCAGGGTCGAGCTGGCCGAGCGCAGCGGCCTGACCCCGCAGGCGGTGTCCAAGGTCGTCGGCCGGCTCATCGCCGACGGCCTGCTGGTGGAGGCCGGCACCCGCAACGTCGGCGTCGGCAAGCCGCGCACGCTGCTGGAGCTGGTCGCCGACAGCAGGCTGGCGCTGGGCGCCCAGGTCGAGCGGGACGAGCTGCGCGTGGTGCTCACCGACCTGGCGGGCACCGTGCTGGACCGCGCGGTCGCCCCGCTGCCCCGCGACTTCGACCCGCCCACGTTCGTGGCCGAGCTGAGCCGCCTGGTCGACGGGCTGCGCAGCGACCGGCTCCTCGGCGTGGGCATCGGGTTCGTCGGGCCGCTCGACCACCGCACCGGCGTGGTGCACGACCCCACCGGCCTGAGCGGGTGGCACGACGTGCCGCTGCGCTCGTGGGCCGAGGAGCGGCTGGGCCTGCCGGTCGTGCTCGACAAGGACACCAACACCGCGGTGGTCGCGGAGGCGTGGCGGCGCGGCGAGGAGCTGCGGGACGCGGTGCTCGTGCTCGTCGGCACCGGCCTGGGCGTCGGGATGCTGCTCGACGGGCGCGTGCACCGGGGCGTGCGCACCAACGCGGGCGAGTACGGGCACACCACGCTCCAGGTGGACGGGCCGCCGTGCGTGTGCGGGCGGACCGGGTGCGTCGAGGCGCTGCACAACCTCGCCGCCGCCCGCGGCGACCTGGTCGGGGCGACCTCGGTCGTCGGCGTCGCGGTGGCCGACCTGGTGCAGCTGCTCGACATCGACCACGTGGTGCTCGCCGGCCGCGCGGTCCTCGCCGAGCCCGCCGCCTACCTGGAGGGGGTCCGTGCCCGGCTGCCGAAGGACGAATGGCTGCCGGTGGAGGTGTCGATCACCCCCCTGGGTGACGACGTGGTCGCCGCGGGGGCCGCCATGCTCGTGCTGAGCGAGTTCTACGGCCGGCCCCGCTGAACCTTTTTGGAGATGCCCTGCTCACGGGCACTCGGGCGGGTGATTCACTATCCGGCATGTATGCGCTCCGGTACGCCGTCGGCACCGACCCCGGCCTGCGCCGTGAAGCGAACGAGGACTCGGTGTACTACAGCGAGCGCCTGTTCGCCGTGGCCGATGGGATGGGGGGTCACGCGTACGGCGAAGTGGCCAGCTCGATCGCGGTCGGGGTGCTGGCCGAGCTGGACCCCGAGGCCGACGACCCGCTCGCCGCGCTGGCCGAGGCGGCGCGGCAGATCGCCATCCGGCTGACCGACCTGGCCGAGGAGAACTTCGACATGCGCGGCATGGGCACCACGCTCACCGCGCTGCTGTGGGACGGCGAGCGGTTCGCGGTCGGGCACATCGGCGACTCGCGCTGCTACCTCGTCCGCGACGGCGCGCTGACCCAGGTGACCCGCGACCACACCATGGTCCAGGCGCTGGTGGACGACGGGCGCATGTCCGCCGAGCAGGCCGACGAGCACCCCGGCCGGTCCATGCTCATGCGGGCGCTCCAGGCGGGCAGCGCGCACGACCCGGACCTGTTCTTCCACGAGGTCCAGCCGGGCGACCGCTACCTGCTCTGCTCGGACGGCCTGTCCGACGTGGTCGCCGCGCCCGAGATCGCCGCGCTGCTGACCACCGACCCGGACGGCGACGAGACCGTGCGCGCCCTCATCGCGGCGGCCAACGAGCGCGGCGGTCCGGACAACATCACGTGCCTGCTGGTCGACGTGGTGCCCGCGGACGACGCCTCGTGGGTGCCGCGGTGACCGGCCCGCTGACCCCGGGAGCCTGAGACCCGTGCAAGCCGACCTGCCCCCGCACGTCGACCTGGCGTGGCGCGACCCGGACCTGGAGCGCGCCGCCCGCGCCCTGGTCGTCGGCGACATCGCGCCCGCCCTCGCCCTCCTCGCCCGCGAGGTCCCGCCCGACCTGCGCGACCTGCGCGTGGAGGTGCTGGGTCAGGCCGGGCAGGAGGTGCTGGTCGACCTGGACGTGGCGGCGGAGGACGACCCCGACCGCCTGCTGCTGCTCGGCAGCGCCCTGAACGCCGCGGCGTGGTGGGCCAGGGGCGCGCTCTACGCCGGGCAGACCGGTGACGCGCGGGTCGAGCGGTTCCTCGACCTCTCCGGCCGGGCCCGGGACGCGCTGACCCGCGCCGCCGCGGCCGCGCCCGCCGACGCGGCGCCGTGGAGCGCCCTGATGAGCTGCGCGCTGGGCGCGCCCGAGCGCGAGGGCGAGGGCGGCGAGGTCTTCGCCGGGGTGGTGGCGCGCGTGCCCGACCTGGTGTCGGCGCACGAGCGCAGGCTCCAGGGGCTGGCCGCCAAGTGGTACGGCAGCCACGAGCAGATGCTCGACTTCGCGCGCGTGCGGGTGGCCGACCTGCCGAACGGGCACCCGCTGCTGGCGCTGGTGCCCGCCGCGCACATCGAGGTGCACCTGCACGACAGCAGCGCGCCCGGCGCGATCCGGCGGTGGCGGGCCATGGACTACCCGGGTCGCCGGGTGGTGCGGGCCGAGGTGGCCGCGGCGTCGGACCGGTTGTCGGCGGCCGGTGGGGCGGAGCGGGCGCACGCGAGGTGGATCCGGGCCAACCAGGTGTTCGCCGCCTACTACAACTCGGTGGCGGACGTGGCCGGGCTCAGGCCGGAGGACGTGGACCGGTTGGCGCGGCACGTGGCGGAGGCGGGGGAGCGGCCGGCCCGGTGGCCCTGGGGGTACTTCGGGGACCACCACGCGGCGTTCGAGAAGGCCCGGAGGTTGGCGGCCGGGGCGCGCTGAGGTTGGCGGCGCGCTGGGGTTGGGCGCCGGGGCCGGGGCCGCGCCGAGGTGGCGGGCAACCCGGCGTCAGGTCGCGGTCGGCCCCAGCAGGTCGTGCAGGCCCCGCTCACCGCTCGGCGTGAGGCGCACCGCGCGACCGCCGCCCACCCGGCGCACCCACCCCCGCTCGTGCAGGTGGGCGCACAGGTGCGCCCCCGCCGCCCCGGCCAGGTGGGAGCGGCGCTCGGTCCAGTCCAGGCACGCCCTGCTCGCCGCGCGGCGCCCGCCGGGCCGGAACCCCAGCCCGGCGAACCACACCCACCCCTCCCCGGTGACCGCGCACCCCTCGTCGAGCAGGCCGCGCCCGGTCATCGCGTCGGTGAGGGCGACCCCCAGCCGGCCCGCCAGGTGGTCGTAGCAGGTGCGGCCCCGCCGCAGGGCCTCGTGGGCGGCGACCGCGCGCAGGCCGTCCCCGGATCCCACCGGACCGAGGTAGGACAGCAGGTCCTCCACCAGCCGGGCCTGGTCGGGCCCCGCCAGCTGGACGTAGCGGTGCCTGCCCTGCCTGCGCTCGACCAGCAGGCCGCCGTCCACCAGGCGGGTCAGGTGCTCGCTCGCGGTCGACGCCGCCACCCCCGCCACGCGGGCCAGCTCGCCCGCCGTCCACGCCCGACCGTCCATCAGGGCGAGCAGGAACCGCGCGCGGCTGCGGTCGGCCAGCAGGCCGGCCAGGTCCGCGAGGTCGTCGGCTGCCACGGCCGCCATTGTGGCGGGTGGACGGTTCGGCGCCCGCCGAAGCGACCCGGTCCTACGGTGGCGGCGTGGATCCCCGAGTGCTGCTGGACGCGTCCTGGACCGTGCCGCCCGTGCCCGCGAGCGGGTCGGGGGTCGCCTGGCTGAGGTCGCGGGTCGCGCGGTTCAGCGAGGGCCCCGACCACGAGCGGCGGCGCGCGATCGTCACGCGCGCGCTCGCCGGGGTCGACCCGGCGGTCCTGCGGCGGCCCGGCGACCCGGTGGCGGTGCTGGCCGAGGCGCTGGGCGTGCCGCGCGCGGTGACCGGGGACGTGGCGGCGGTCGCGCGCTGCCACCAGCCCCACGTGCCCGTGGAGCCGGGGGCGGACGAGGCGGTCGCGCGGCTGGTCGCGGCGTTCGGCGGGGTGTGGGACGAGGAGACGGCCAACCGGATCGGGCTGTTGGTGCAGGCGTGCGGGGCCACCCGGGCGGCGATCGCGGGCGCCGTACCGCCGGTGCCGGTGACGCGGCGGGTCGCGCCCGGCGGCGAGGTGGTCGAGGTGGACCTGGCCGGCGCGGAGTTCGGGGTCGGCCGGCACGCCTGCCCCGGGCGGGAGCACGCGGTGGCGCTGGTGGAGGGCGCGCGGCTGTTCCACCGGCTGCACGACGACCTCCTGGTGCTGCCCAACGCCTGGGACTTCGCGTCGGCGGCGGCGTTCGCGCGGGCGGGGTTCCCGGCCGTGGGCACGACGAGCCTCGGCGTGGCGGCGGCGCACGGCCTGCCGGACGCGGCCGGGGTGGCGCGGGAGGAGACGCTCGCGCTGGCCCGGCTGCTGGTGCGGCTGCCCGTGCCGGTCAGCGTGGACGTGGAGGCCGGGTTCGGCGGCGACGTGCGCGGGCTGGCCGCCGAGCTGCACGGGCTGGGCGTGGCCGGGGTGAACGTGGAGGACGGGCGGGGCGACCGGCTCGCCGACCCGGCCGGGCACGCGGCGGTGGTGCGGGCGTTCAAGGAGGCGGCGCCCGGCCTGTTCGTCAACGCCCGGGTCGACGCGCACTGGCTGGGCGTGGACCCGGGCAGCACGGTGGACCGGGCCCGGCGGTACGTCGACGCGGGCGCGGACGGGGTGTTCGCGCCGGGGCTGCGGGACGAGCGGGGGATCGCGGAGCTGGTGGCGGCGGTGCCGGTGCCGGTGAACGTGCTGGCCGAGGGGGACGTGGGTCGGCTGCGGGAGCTGGGGGTGCGGCGGGTGAGCACCGGGTCGCTGCCGTTCCGGGCGGCGCTGGGCGCGGCGGTCCGGACCGCGCTGGCCGTGCGGGACGGCGGGCGCGGTCCGGACGACGTGCCGGGGTACGCGGAGGTGCGGGGGTTGGTGGGGGGTTAGCGGGGGTTCGACGCGTGGGTCAGGGTCTCCCAGGCGATGAACAGCTTGTCGGTGCCCGCCGGGCGCTGCCGCTCGGTCAGGCGCTGGGTGTTGGTCATCGGGATGCCCAGGCGGGTGCTGAGCGCGGTGAACGCGACCTCGGTGGTCGGCCCCAGCGCCTGCTTGTACGACCCGCCGCACAGCCAGGACGGCACCGGCTCCGCGCCGAGCTGGTAGCGGCTGTGCAGGCCGTACGCGTGGCGCAGGCGCTCGCGCACCTCGCCCCACAGGTCCTGGCCCTGGAGGCGCGCGGTCTCCGCGACGTGCGCGGCGGCGGCCAGGCCGTAGCCGGTGTGCGTGAAGTCGCGGCAGGTCTCCTGGGACAGGCCGTCGACGAAGGTGCTCTGGCCGTGCCAGTGGGAGATGATCTCGTCACGGGTGTCGATGCCGCTGCCGGGCACGGTCCGGGGCAGCGGGCCGTCCGCGGTGAGGTAGACGTAGGCGGCGATGCGGGTGCGGAAGATCGAGACCGCCTGGTCGTAGGCGGCGCGGTCCTCCAGGAACACCGCGATGCCGAGGGAAGCCTCCATCATGGGCAGTTCCCGGTTGCCGTTGGTGTTCTTGCGGCCGTTGACGATCTCCGGCAGGTAGACGTCGCGGAGCATGGTCGCGAACCGGCCCGAGTTCGGCCAGTTCCGGTGCACGTGCTTGATGATCTCGGCGGCGCGGGGCCACGACGAGCCGGCCCACGCGGTCTGGAGCGGCGCGTTGCTGTTGGTGTGGTCGCGGATGGTGGCCGACCAGGCGTCCATGATCTCGATCGCCTTGGTGGCGTACCGGTTGTCCCGGGTGATGTACCAGGCGAGCGACAGCGTGTACGCGGCCAGCGCGTCCTCGCGCTCGTCCGTGCAGCCGTGGTTGGGGTTCGAGCAGGACCCGCACTCGACCACGGCGCGGGGCTTCGGGACGCGGGACGGGGAGGCGAACGGGTGCGCCGTCATCTGGTCGAAGGCGGCGCGCCACGGTTGCTGGTTGGTGGTGACCTTGTCGCGGACGAAGTCCAGCTGGGACGTGCCGACCAGCACCCCGGGGTGGGTGAAGACGGCGGGGGCGGCCGACGACGGGGCGGGCGTCGTGACGGTCGGGGTGGCGGCCAACAGGGTGATGGCGGGAAGCAGGGATCTCCGGCGCATGACCCGGGGTCTGGGTGGTCCAGACCATAGGCGTCAACGGCTGTTCACGCTGGTGAAGTGGGGTTTCCTCCCGGTTCCGGCCGGTCGCGCTCCCACCCGGGTTTTCCGGGTTCGCTGAACCGGTTCGGATACCGGGACATCCGGTCCCGCATCGCACGGAGTCGTACCGAACCTCCACGCAAGAGTGTCGAAGAGCGCCGAAAGAGTGAAAGTATGGCGCGTTCGTCGGTGACGCGGAGGTGACTCGGGTAAGCAACAGTGCACAAAAGGCCACTGGCCGACACCACGTCCAAGTGTGATACTTCAGTGCAGCCGGTACCGGGGACAAGACCATGAACCCAGAGACAACGGTAGAAGACGCGTTTCGTACTGCCGGGGTGCGTGCCGTGGCGAACGACGTGTCCGGGCCCGTCGTGGGCAATGTCGTCCAGGCCGGTGTGATCAACGAGGTGACGATCGTGTCGGTGCCCGCTCCAGCCGGGGCGCCGAGGCAGTTGCCCGTGCTGACCCATGGTCTCGTGGACCGGTCCGAGGACGTCGCCCGCCTCGATCGGGCGGTGGCCCGCGGCTGTGAACAAGGCAGGCCGTCGATCGCCGTGCTTACGGGCATGGGAGGCGTCGGCAAGACGGCGTGTGCGTTGAACTGGGCGCACCGCAATGCGGATCGGTTCGACGGAGGTCAGCTGTACGCGGACCTCAATGCCTACCGCGGCAAGGGCGGAGTCGCGATCTCCGACGTCCTGGCCGCATTCCTGCGGTCACTCGGCGTCCATTCGCAGTACATGCCGGCCGACTTCGCCGAAAGAGTTGCGCTCTTTCGAAGCATGACCGCCCGGGCCAAGGTGCTGGTGTTGCTCGACGATGCCGACGCGCCCGCTCAGGTGCGTGCGGCGGTGCCGGCATCGGCGGGCAGCCTGGTGCTGGCCACCAGTAGGTTCAGGCTCGGCGGGCTGGTGCTGGACGGTGCCGAGGTGGTCGAGCTGCGGCCGTTGGCGCCGGCCCAGGGCGCCGCGCTCGTGGCGAGCATGGTCGGGGACGACAGGGTGGAGCAGGACCCGGACGGGCTGCGTGACCTGGTGCGCCTCTGTGCGGGCCTGCCGCTCGCGCTGCGGGTGGCCGGAGCCGAACTCGTGCGGCGCAGGCGGTGGTCGCTGTCCCGCCTGGTGCGGCACCTGGCCGACGACCGCGCGCGGCTGGACCGGCTCTCGCTGGAGGGGGACAACCTCGTGGAGCGCATCTTCGACGCGACGTACGAGAACCTGCCTGAAGCCGGCCGTTCGCTCTACCGCGCGCTCGGCCTCCACCCCGGTCCGGAGTTCGGCGTGGACCTCGCCGCCGCCGCGACCACCGACGCGGAGGTGGAGGACCTGCTCGACGTGCTGCGCGCGGTGAACCTCGTGGAGGAGTGGGCGCCGGACCGGTACCGCCTCCACGACCTGATCCACCTGCACGCCCGCGGCTTGGCGCAGCGCGAGGACGCGTCGGAGACGCGGGTCGCCACCGAGCGGCGCATCGTCCGGTGGTACCTGCTCGGCGCCGCCGCCGCGGACCACGCGGTGCTGGGCGCCGCCCGGTGGCGGATCGCGCGGCACGACCTGAGCGCCTGGGACACCCCGTTCGACGCGGGTTCGGGCATGGCGTGGTTCGACACCGAGCGCGCCAACCTGGTGGCCGCGGTGCGGCTGGCGCACGCCCTGGGCATGTACGCCGAGGTATGGCAGTTCTGTGAAGCACTTTGGGCCTTCTACCACAGCCGCAAGTACTACGCGGACTGGATCGAGACGCACCAGCTCGGTGCGGAGTCGGCGCTGCGTTTGGACGACCGCCTGGCCGAGTCCCGGATGCGCAACCAGTTGGCGCGCGCTTACGTGGAGACGCAGGAGTTCGAGCGGGCTCAGGCGGAGCTGGACCGTGCCACCTCGGTGGCCTCCGATCACGAGCGGAGCCGCGCGCTGCTCGACGAGTCGCTGGGTCTGTTGCGCCGCGAGCAGGAGCGGTACGAGGAAGCGGCCGAAGCGTTCCGCGCCGCGCAGGAGGGGAACCGCCGCCTGGAGGACCGCCGGGGCGACGGGTTGCAGGGGTACCAGTTCGGCGACGCGCTCGTCCGCGCCGGGCGGCCCACCGACGCGCTCCCGGTGCTGGAGCAGGCCCTGACCCTGCTGGACGAAGCGAGGGACGAGATGGGGGTCGCCCGGGTGCACATCGCACTGGGCCGGGCTTACGGAGCGCTCGACCGCGTCACCGACGCGCGTCGGGTGCTCGACCGCGCGGTGGCCACCACGCGCGAACGCAGCCAGCCGATCAAGGAAGCCCAGGCCCTGGAGGTGCTGGTCGAGGTGGCAGGGCACCAGCACGACCGCGTGCTGTTCCGCGACTCGGCGGACCGCCTGTACCAGATCTACCTCGAAACGGGGAACCCCCGTGCGCGCGAGGTGCGGCGTTGGATCGACGAGAGCGAGCCGTCCGCTAGCCAGGGGTGACCTCCACGACGCGCGCGCCCACCAGCACCGTGAGCTGCCGGAGGGCGTCGAGCGAGTGCCCGGCGACGCGCCACGCGTACAGGGCGCTCGCCGCGACGGCGGGATCGGCGCAGTCGAGCTTGAGCGTCGGGCCGTCGCGGAACCTGATCATGCTTCCCGTGCTCAGCCGGACTGCGGTGACCTCGACCTGGTAGCGCGCGAGGGTGTCCTCCGTCCACACGCGAGCGAACTCCTCGTTCACCACCTCGCTGTTGAGGAGGATCTCGGCGTTAGACCTGCGGGTCTCGTCGACCTCCCCCTGCACGTCCACCACGAGGAAGGGGTCCCCCGCCCGGTACGGGAGCCGCCTCGCCACCTCCGGGAACCGCTCCAGTTCCACCCGGCCCGCGGTCGGTGACTCGGCGGTGAGCTTCGCGGTGAACCGGTGACTGCCGATGACCGGTGTCTTGAAGTGGGCCGGATCGGGGACCGGGCGCATCTTCGGCGGCGGGGCCGGCGGGAGCCGCATGAGTTCGCGAGCCAGGTTGTTGAGGATGTGCAGCGCCGCGCCGGGACGACCGAGCAGGTGATCCGTGAAGGCCGGCAGGCGCTTCGGGTCGTGCTGCTGGAACGTCGCCTCGACCTGGCTCCTGAGGTCGCCCGAGACGTGGAGCGGCTTGATGGCGGACCACAGTTCGGCGTCGACCGACTGCCTGTTCACCTCGGGGCCGCCGTCGGAGACCAGCAGTACCGGGAGGCCCAGGGCGGCGCCGTAGACCGTCACCGACCCGTGGTCGCCGGCCAGCAGGTCCGTCGCGATCAGTGCGGCGTGCCAGCCGAGCTCCGACGGGATGGGGATCAACCCGCAGTCCAGCGCTTCACGCATGAAGGTCTTCACCTCCAGCGGGCTGTGCGCTTTTTGGACGTTCCAATGGGTGATGAGGGCGACTTTGAACCTGTCGGCCGGCAACTGGGCGAGCAGTCGGTGCGGGAGCTCGGGCGCGGCGCTGAGGGACGAGTAGCGCCCCCAGGTGGAACTGACCGTGATCAACTTCTGGTGGGGTTCGACGTCCAGCAGCCCGCGGTAGTGGCTCCTCCGGTCCCGGCACGCGCGGATCTGGTCCATCACGGGGTCGCCGACCACGACGGTGTGCCCATGCGCTTCAGGTACTTCTGCGACCAAAGCGGGTAGTTGGTTCTCATGGGCGAGGCAGATCACCGTGGGCACCAGGCGGCCGTTGTGCACCAGTTGGTCACGGACGAGCCCCGTGGGCGTGGTGTCGCTACCGGTCGTGTGGGACATCACGCGGCGGTAGCCGGCGCCGTGGGCCATGATGATCAGCGGACCGCGGAGGTGCCTGAGCTTGATGCTCGCGTGGGCTGCGAGGACCAGGTTCCACGAGGACTTGCACGCCTCGCGCCAGGAGATGGCGTCGCCACCCAGGCTTTTGAGGTGCGCGGCGAGGTCACGGGCGAAGGCGGAGCCCCCGTCGGTCGTGAACTTGATCTCTATGAAGTCTTCGGGGTCGAGGTCGAGGCCGCCGAGCACCGACAGCACGCGGTCGACCGTGGTGAAGTTGCGGATGACGAAGAGAACCCGCTGCCGGGCTCCCCAGGTGCTCCGCTGAACAGCGTCCACGTGCTGCCTCGCTTTGCCGCGGCCATCCGCCCGCCGCCACGCTTCGATCACTCGATCTTGGTAGGAGACCCTACCAGCCTGGTGGCAGTCCGGCTGATAGCCTCATGCTAACCAACAGAGCGCCTGTTGGCCACTTGCCACATGGCAGATCGCCGCCAGGCGCAGAAAGGCGATCATGACGGACAGGGGATCGAACCCCGTTGCACTGCGGCGCCGCCTGCGCACGGAGCTCAAGAAAGCCAGAGAACGAAAGAGCCTGAAGCAGAAGGACGTCGCCCTCGCCCTGGACTGGTCTCAGTCCAAGGTAATTCGCATCGAATCGGGTACGGTTAATGTATCGACCACTGACCTTCGTGCACTTCTGGCTTTTTACGGTATCGATGATGCTGTTGTTGTTGATGAGCTGGTTGAATTGGCGAAGGCCAGTCGTAAAAGTGCCTGGTGGGACGTCCATCGACCACTGCTGAGCTCTGAGGCGATCAAGCTCTTGGGGCTGGAGGCGTCCACCACGGTAATCAGGCAGTTCCAAGCCCTCCTGGTGCCGGGGCTTCTGCAGACGGAGGCGTATGCGCGTGCGACTCTGTCGCAGTACGTCGACAAGGCCAAGGTCGACCCGCTCGCCCTGATCCGCATGGAGCGCCAGCGGATCTTGGCGGGCGAAGACGCGGCCGAGGCGTTTTTCATACTCGACGAGGCTGCTATCCGCCGTTGGGTGGGTGGGCCAGAGGTCATCCGGGAGCAACTGGAGCACTTGAAGGAGATGAACCGCCGACCGAACGTCACCATCCAGGTGATCACGTTCGACAAGGGCGTTCACCTGGGTATGCAGGGATCCTTCACGGTCTTCGAGTTCCCGGCTGAGCAGCAGGACTACGCGGTGTTCCTGGAGCGCCCGGGTGGTACGGAGGTAATCGAGAACGATGTCAACGTAGGGCCCCAGTTCGTCGAGTCCTTCATGCAGTTGGAGGAGCTCGCGATGCCGTCCTCCGAACTCGACGCGGTCATCGACCGGGTATTGGCGGAGGTGCTCGGCTAGCGAGGTGTCGGGTGGGGCGCCCCCCGCTCGACACCTCGGTCCGAGGTTTCCGTCCGTGCGGGGTTCGGAGCAAGGTTGCTCCCTCCATCGGCGGTAGTTGGGACCTGCGAAGCGCCGATACCCTGAAGCGGCCATGTCCACGTCGGGGCTCTGCGGACAGGGGGTATCGGCAGTGCGGCCAAATGCGGGTCAGATAGATTCCGGTGCGGGGCGTTTGACCTCTTGGCGCAAGAGTTCCGCGTCAACGGATAGTGCTTGCGTGGAGGTGGCGCTCGCTCCGGGCGGCGCTTTGGTGCGCCAGTCCCGCAATATTGCGGGGACCCCGTTGTGTTTCTCGGAGATCTCCTGGACGGCATTCCTGGAGTCACTGCGGCACTAGGTCGCGGCACCCGCCTACCGCCGCAACCGCGACAGGAACAGGGCCGGCACCAGCACCAGCAGCGCCACGCCGCTCACCCCGCCCGCGATCCACGCCCCGTACACGGCCATCGACAGCACCTCGCTGCCCAATCCCGCCACCGACGTCACCGTGGCCCGCGCGTCACCGGTGATCCGCTCCTGCAACCGCGCCTCCGCCGACACCAGCACCAACTGGTACGCCCCGTAGAACAGGGCCACCGCCGCCAGCCCCGCCGGGTGCCCGACCAGCCCCGCCGCGCCCAGCACCACCGCCGCGCCGCCCAGCACCGGGGCCAGCGGCACCCGCCCACCGCCCAGCGCCGCCCCCGCCGCGCCGGCCAGCGGGATCGCCAGGGTGGCCGGCGGCGCCCACGCCACCGGCACGCCCCAGTCCCGCGTGACCAGCGGGAAGTACTCCTCGAAGGCGTCGACCGCCAGCAGCGCCGCCACGAGCAGCACCACCGGTCCGACGCCGGGGGTGCGGACCGTCTCGGCCAGGCCCGACCTCAGCACGGCCAGGTAGCTCTCCGGCTGGGGTCGGGGCGTCTCGGGGAGCCTGGTGGCGATCAGGGCGGCGACCAGGCACGTCGCCACGCTCACCCACCCCACCAGGGGAAACCCGCCCACCCGGAACAGGACGGCGGCCAGCACCGCGGCCGGGACCTGGGCCAGCAGGGCGACCGCGTTGACGCGGGCCAGCACCCGGCCGAACGCCGGGCCCTCGCCGACCGCCACCAGGCCGTCGTGCAGGAGGGCCTCCAGGGCGCCCGACGACAGCGCGCCGCCCACGCCCCAGAGCACGAAGCCGGCCGCGAAGCCGGGGAAGCCGGGCAGCGCCGTCCACAGCGCGTAGCCCGCGGCCTGGCACCCGCCGGACGCGACCACCGACCACCGGCGGGAGAACCGGTCGGCGAACGCGCCCAGCGGCACCTCGGCGAGCACCGCGACGGTGGACCAGATCGCGAACAGCGCCGAGATCCGCACGTCCGACAGCCCGGTGTGGGTGAACAGCAGCGCGTACAGCGGGAACAGCGGGATGGTGTGGGCCGGTGCCGCCCAGCCCACCGCGAGGCGGGCCAGCGGCCGGGCCCGGGGCGGTAGGGGGCGTCAAAGGAACGGCACGACGCCCAACCTAACCGCCACCGGCCCGGCCGTCGCCGGGATTTCAGGCCCCCTCAGGCCGGTTCGGGCCGGTTCGGACCGGTCCGGACGAACTCAGACCGGTGCAGACCGGCTCAGACCGGCTCAGACCGGCTCAGGCCGGGCTCACACCGGTTCGGACTCCGGCGCGGGCTCCGGTCGCGGCTCGTCGGTCTTCTTGTCCTTCGAGCCCAGCAGCACGTCCACGGCCAGGAACGCCAGCAGCGACAGCCCGAACAGCGGGATGAACCAGCCGACCACCGCGGCCACCACGCCCACCACCGCCAACTGCGCCGGCGGCACCTTCCGCCACCGCCCGCGCGCCACGGGCTTGCCGAACCCGCGCGTCGGCCGGCGCAGCCACCACACCCGGTACCCGAGCACGACCAGCGTCACCAGGCCGAGCCCGAGCGCGAGCAGCAGCAGCTGGTTGGGCCAGCCGAACAGGACGCCCATGTGCGCGTCGATGCCCCACCTGGCCAGCTTCGCGGCCACCGGGTAGTCGCTGAACCGCACCTCCTCCGAGACCGAGCCGCCGGTGATGGCCACCGCGTCGACCTGCGTGGGCCAGCCCCGGCCGATCTCGGTGACCTGCCAGGACATCCCGGCCATCGGCGGCACGGTGATCTCGATGTCGCCCGCGTCGATGCCGCCGCTGGTCCGGGCGGTCTCCAGGATGGAGTCCACCTCGCCGGGGAACACCGGGATGGGGTCGCTCATGTCGTGGCCGGAGTGGTCGTCGTTGCCGCCCAGCGCCGGCGTGCTCCAGTTCAGCGCCTTGCGCAGGTCGGCGACGTTCTCCCCGGCGTAGGTGGACCAGGTCAGGCCGGTCGCGGACAGGAACAGCGCGCCGACCAGCACCCACAGGCCGAGCACGGCGTGCCGCCGGGTCGTGGGCTTGAGGCGCTGCGCGCGGCGGCGGCTGAACCACAGGAACACGCCGCCCAGCGCGACCACCCACAGCCAGGACGCGGCCAGCTCGCTGTAGAGCCGGCCGGGTTCGCCGAGCATCAGGTTGCGGTGGATGGTGTCGATCGTGGTGCGCAGCGGCAGGACGCCGCTGGTGCCGTAGGTGTCGAGGGTGCCGACCACGGTCCCGGTGCCGGGGTCGACGAACACCGTGGGCCGCGCGTCGCCGTCGCTCGCGAACAGCACGCGCGTGGTGGCGCCCGGCTCGGGCGCGGGCCGCACCGCGACCCAGTCGTGGTCGGGCAGGGCGGTCTGCGCGGCCTTCACCTGCTCGGACAGCGGCAGGGTCTGCTCGGACGCGGGCACGCGCAGGTGGTCCTCGTAGATCCAGGACTCCAGCTGCGGGGTGGCGGCGTACAGCACGCCGGTCAGGGCGGCGATCAGCACGAACGGGCCCACCAGCACGCCCGCGTAGAAGTGGAAGCGCAGCACGAGGCCGCGCCAGGACTCGATCATGGGGGACTCCTGGGTACGGGAGACGCCACCGCTCGGGCAGGGGCGGTGGTGTGGGGAGAGGGGTACCTAGGAGAGGGGCGGACCGCGGCGCGGCACCGTGCGGCGGCGCAGCACCTCCGCCAGCGGCTGCGGCGGGTGGGCGGCGATGGGGATGCGCAGCGGCGCGACCGCGAGCGGCGGGCTCAGCCTGCGCGGCAGGACCGCCGCCACGGCCGCGGCCAGCCGGAACACGGCCTGTTCGAAGCCCGCGAGGGCGACGACCACGATCGCCGTGGCCAGGGCGTGGCCCAGCAGCATCGCGGGCGCGGGCACCAGCTCGCGCGGCTGGTGGGACAGCACGACCAGGAAGACGTGCGCGGCCACCTGCACCACGCCGACCAGGGACAGCAGCTCGCCGAAGCCCAGTTGGCGGTCGGTCAGCGGGAGGCACGTCCAGCCGATGGCGAGCGCGAACACCAGCAGGTGCGGTAACGACGGCAGGTGACCGCCGCCGCCCGCGTGGGCGAGGACCGCCAGCAGTCCGGTGGACAGCCCGACCGCGCCGCAGCGCAGGGCGCGCGCGGCTCCGCGGGTCGGTGCTGGTGCCACAACCCAGCAGCGTAGCGGCGGAGGGGGTGTTGAAGAAGTGCTGTTGAGACGGGGGACCCGGGCCGCCTGGCTGCCGGGGCCTACCGCGCCGGACGGCCGTGCGTCACGCCCGGGCGCTACAGCCGGGCGCCGCGCACGGGCGAGCAGGTGATCGCCACGGCCTGCGCCACGAGCCCGCCCACCGCGATCCACAGCGCGGTCGCCGGCCCCAGCCGGTCCGCCAGGAACCCGCCCAGCGGCGCGCCGAACACGATCATGGCCCGGTTGAACGACCGCATGGTCGCGTTCATCCGGCCCTGGAGGTGGTCGGGCGTGACGAACTGGCGGTACCCCATCTCCACCGGGCTCTCCAGGCCGATCGCGAAGTAGAAGACGAACTGCCCGGCGCACAGCAGCGCGAACCCGCCGGCGGTGGGCGTGGCGAGCGGCAGCAGGGCGTAGGCCGCCGGTGAGAGCCAGCGGCCGGCGAGCATCACGGGGCCCTCGCCGAACCGCCGCCCGGCCGGGCCGGACAGCGACGCGCCGAGCACCCCGCCGACCCCGCCCACCGCGAACGTCACGCCGAACGCGAACGCGTCGAACGCCAGGGCGTCCAGCACGAACACCGTGTAGACCGCGCCGACCATGGCGGAGCAGAAGAACCAGGCGTGCGTGGCGAGCGCCAGCGGGCGCAGCACGCGGTGGCGGTACACCCAGCGCATCCCGTCGCGGATCTCGCCGCGCAGGTCGCGCCGCGCCGGCACGGGTTCGGGCTCGACGGTCCTCAGCCGGGCCAGCACCAGGCCGGAGACGAGGTAGGAGAGGGCGTCGACGAGGAACGCCGCCGGCCCGCCGACGAACTTCACCAGCGCGCCGCCCACCAGCGGGCCGACGCCCTGGGCCGCCGATCGGGTCTGCTCCAGCCGCGCGTTGGCGTCGGTGAGCTGCGCGGCGGGCACGAGGCGGGGCAGGAACGACTGGTGCGCCGCGTCGTGGAACAGCGACAGCGTGCCGAACACCACCACGACCGCGGCCAGCAGCGGGACGGTGAGCGCGCCGGTGAACGCCAGCACCGGGATCAGCACGAGCACCGCGGCGCGGGCGAAGTCGCTCGCGACGAGCAGCGGCAACCGCCGCCGGCGGTCCACCAGGACGCCCGCGACCAGCCCGAACAGCAGGTAGGGCAGCCAGCGGGCCGACTCCAGCAGGCCCGCGACGGTGGCCGACGCGCCGAGCGTCAGCACGGCCACCGCCTTGAGCGCGAGCGTGGTCACGTGGGTGCCGGCCAGCGACACGGTGTCCGCGGTCCAGAAGCGGACGAACTGGCGCTGCCTGCCCAGCCTCTCCTGCGTCATGCGAATCCCCCCTCCCCACCCTGCCAGAAGGCCGGGACGAGGGAGAACGCCGTTGTGCCTGGGGACGGGACGGGTGGGAAGGGCGCCTGGAGGCGGGGGTGCCCAGGGGCGGGACGGGCGCCTGGGGGCGGGACGGGGTCCAGGGGCGGGTGCCCGAGGGCGGGACGGGTGTCCGGGCCGGGACCCTCAGCAGGCGGCGGCGCGGTCGAGCAGGAGCTTGCGCTCGCGCCCGTTGCGGGTCAGGCCCGCGGCCCGCTCGAACTCCACCCGCGCCTCGGCGGTCCGGCCCAGCTTGGCCAGCAGGTCGCCGCGCACGCTCGGCAGCAGGTGGTAGTCCTTCAACGCGGGCTCGTCGACCAGCTCGTCCACCAGCTCCAGGCCCACCGCCGGGCCGAACGCCATGCCGATCGCCACCGCGTGGTTCAACGCCACCACCGGCGACGGCGTGACCAGCGCCAGCGCCTCGTACAGGCCCGCGATCCGGGTCCAGTCGGTGTCCTCCGGCACGCGCGCCCGCGCGTGGCACGCGGCGATGGCCGCCTGGAGGGTGTACGGACCGCGCGGGCCGGGCGCCGACCACGCCCGCTCCAGCGCGGTCAGCCCGCGCCGGATCAGCAGCTGGTCCCACCGGGCCCGGTTCTGCTCCAGCAGCAGCACGGGCTCGCCGTTCGGCCCCACGCGGGCCTTGGCCCGGGACGCCTGGACCTCCATCAGCGCGACCAGCCCGTGCACCTCGGGCTCGCGCGGCGCCAGGCCGGCCAGCACCCGACCCAGCCGCAACGCGTCCTCGCACAGCCCCGGCCGCATCCAGTCGTCGCCCGCGGTGGCCGAGTAGCCCTCGTTGAAGATCAGGTAGACCACGCCGAGCACGGACGCCAGGCGGGCGTCCCGCTCGTCCTCGGCCGGGACCTCGAACGGGACGCCCGCCTTGGTCAGCGTCTTCTTCGCGCGCACGATCCGCTGCGCCACGGTCGCTTCGGGCACCAGGAACGCGCGGGCGATCTCGGCGGTGGTCAGCCCGCCCAGCATCCGCAGCGTCAGGGCCACCTGGGCCTCGGTGGACAGCACCGGGTGGCAGGCGGTGAACACCAGGCGCAGCAGGTCGTCGTCGATGTCGCCGACGCCCGTGCTCGCGTCCGGCGCGTGGTCGTGCTCCGTGTCGCGCCCGACCTCCTCCAGCTTGCGCCGGTAGTTCTGGGCGCGGCGGATGACGTCGATGCCCCGGTTCTTGGCGGCGGTCATCAGCCACGCGCCCGGGTTGCGCGGCACGCCGGTTTCCGGCCACTGCTCCAGGGCGCTGACCAGCGCGTCCTGGGCCAGCTCCTCGGCCAGGCCCACGTCCCGCACCATCCGGGCCAGACCGGCGATGAGGCGGGCGGACTCCATGCGCCACACCGCCTCAACGGCGCGGCGCGCGTCGGTAGCCGTCACGACCCGGGATCAGATCAGCTACCGACGCGCGTGGGCAAGGCGGGGTGGGTGGCCCGGCGCCCCGAGGCCGACCCGGGCCCCGCCCTCAGCCCTTCGCGCGCGCGTCGGACTCGGCCCGCAGCTCGTTCTCGCGGTCGATCAGCTCCTGCGGCGCGTTCTCGAAGTCCTCCGAGGCGAAAACCTGGCGGATCTCGATCTGCGACTCCGCCCCGGTCGGGTTCGGCACCCGCTTCACCCACTCGACGGCTTCCTCCAGCGACTTCAGCTCCAGCAGCCAGAAGCCCGCGATCAGCTCCTTGGTCTCGGTGAACGGACCGTCCACCACGGTGCGCTGGTCGCCGGAGAAGTACACCCGGGCGCCCCGGGAGCTGGGGTGCAGGCCCTCGCCGGCCAGCAGCACGCCCGCCTTGACCAGCTCCTCGTTGAAGGCGGCCATCTCCAGCAGCTCCGCCTCGGTCGGCATCACGCCGGCCTCGGTGTCCGCGTTCGCCTTCACGATCACCATGAAACGCATCGTCTGATCTCCGTTCGGTTCGTCCGGCCGGGCTACATCCTGGCCCCTGACAACGCGACGAACGAACCGAACGGCGGATCGACACCTCCGGGGATTTTTCTCGAAGTTTTTCCACGAGCCCCTGACCTGCGGTTATCCCCAACCGCTCAGCTGAGCGGCTTGCCGCCGGTCACGCCCACGACCTCGCCGGTGATGTAGCTCGACTCCGAGGACGCCAGGAACACGTACAGCGGGGCCAGCTCGGCGGGCTGGCCGGGCCGCCCCAGCGGGGTGTCCTCGCCGAAGCTCTCCACCGCCTCGGGCGGCATGGTGGCCGGGATGAGCGGCGTCCACACCGGACCGGGCGCGACCGAGTTCACCCGGATCTTCCGGTCGGCCAGGTTCTGCGCCAGGCCCTTGGTGAAGTTGACGATCGCCGCCTTGGTGGTGGCGTAGTCGAGCAGCTGCGGCGAGGGCTGGAACGCCTGGATGGACGAGGTGGTGATGATCGACGAGCCCTCGCCCATGTGCGGCACGGCGGCCTTGCACAGCCAGAACATGGCGTAGATGTTGGTCTTGATCACCCGGTCGAACTGCTCGCTGGTGATGTCGAGCAGGCCGTTCTCCTGGGCCATCTGGTGGGCGGCGTTGCTGACCAGGATGTCGATGCCGCCGAACTCCTCCACCGCGCGGGCCACCACGGCCGCGCACTGGGACTCCTCGACGAGGTCGCCGGGGACGGTCACGGCCTTGCGGCCGGCCTCCTCGACGAGCCGCGCGGTGTCGCGGGCGTCCTTCTCCTCCGCGGGCAGGTAGGAGATGAGCACGTCCGCGCCTTCGCGGGCGAACGCGAGGGCGACGGCCCGGCCGATGCCGGAGTCGCCGCCGGTGATCACGGCTCGTTTGCCGGTGAGCCTGCCGGTGCCCCGGTAGGTCGCCTCACCGTGGTCGGGGGTGGGTCGGACGTCGTCGGTCAACCCGGGGTGCTCAATGACGGTTTCGGCCATGACCGCAGGGTGCCCAGGTCGGGGCGCTTCGAACACGCGTCGGTGGCGCACCCGAGTGGGGTGCGCCACCGAGGGGGAGCGGGACCTAGCGGCGGAACGCGCGGCGGAGGGTGAAGGCACCCGGGCCGAGCACGGCCAGCAGGAGGAACACCCAGCTGTAGACGGCGGCCAACTCGCCCGTGTTGTGGATGGGGAGCAGCGCTTCCGGCTGGTGCACGGTGAAGTACGCGTAGGCCATCACGCCGGACAGCACGAACGCGGCCGGCCGGGCGGCCACGCCCAGCAGCACCAGGACGGCCCCGACCAGCTCGATGACGCTGCCGTACCAGCCCGGCCACGAGCCGAGGGGGACGGCCGTGCCCTGGCCGTCGACGCCGCCGAAGAAGCCCAGGCCCATCAGGCCGTGGAAGCCGAACAGGAACGACACGACGATCCGGAACGCGCCCAGGGCGACGTCGTTGCGCCCGGCGTCACGAGCGGCGCGAGCGTCACGAGCGGCAGCAGCGGTGTCGGTGGTGGTGGTGTCGGTGGTGGTCATGTCCGGTCCCCTCTTCGGTGGTCTCACCCCTTCGTCGAACGGGGACCCGACCGGATCGACACCTCCGCCGGACTTTTTTCCGGGACCTCGTCCGAGGAACCCACCTGGAGGGTGAACCTGCCGGTCGGAGCCGGTAGCGGCTGCCCTCGCCGGAAGAAGCGGACCTGCCTCGGGTCCTCCGCCTCGGACCGCATCGCCTCCAGGTCGGCCTCCGTGGGCACCCGGGCGACGGACGGACCGGGGCGGTGGTCCAGCGGCGGCGCGGGCGGCAGGTGCTCGTCGGGCAGCGGCGGCAGGTCGAGCCGCCAGGCGATCAGGCCGGGCGTCTCGGGCACCTCCTCCGGGTAGGACGGGCCGGGCCACACGTAGGGCAGGTCGTCGGGCACGCCGGGGAACAGCGGGGCGTAGTGCTCCGGCTCCTTGCGGATCAGGGAGGACTGGTGGCTGCGGTGCAGCCCGGCGTCCCCGAGCCACGGCGGCAGCAGGCCCTCCTCCAGGCACCACGACCAGGTCGGCTCGCGCCCGCCGTGGTAGTCGAGCAGGACCGCGCGCACCCCGTCCCGGTGCCCGCGCCGCCGCCACTCGTCGCACACCGCCACCCCGTAGGAGACCAGGGCCGGGGTGAAACCGCGCCACATCACCACCGCCGGGTGCCGCTTCCACCCGTACTCGGGCCACACCAGCGCGCGGAGCACCTGGAGCGTCTCCACCCGCTGCTTGCCCAGCCTCCGGGTGTCCAGGGCGGCGGCGCTGCGGCCGAACGTGGGGCACGGCAGGAACGTCTGCACCCGTGCCGTCTACCCCCGCGGGGCGGGCGCCAAGCCCGGTGTCGCTACATCGTGTGGTCGCCGCGCGGCAAAGTTGCACGCCGTCGTACGGCCGTTCGTCGCGCCGGCCGTACGGCGAACGGCCGGCCGCGCGGCGAATGCCGGAACCGCTGGGTCGAATGCCTCAGCGGAAAAACCGATGGCTCGCCCCGGAAGCCCTCCGAAGTCCATTCGCGGTCACGTCGAACAATGAAGATCGTGGCCCGATGTGACCACTCTTCCGGACTATCGCTTCTGATACCGATGGTCCTTACAGTCGTCCCGTGTCCCCGCCGGAAAGTCGGGTCGCGGGATAACCGAAAGCGCTCGAGAAAATTCTCGGTCAACCCCGGGGGTCGGTTCCGCGCGCCCTGCTCCACCGATTTGAGAGGTGTGACCACATGAAGCCGAAGATGAAGAAGATCACCGTCCGCAAGGTCGGCCCGGTTCGCCTGACCGCGGCGGCCTGCTCGCAGTACAAGGTCCCGACGCTGCCCGCCAGCTGATCGGACCGGTTCCGGGGCCGGGCGCGGTCACCGCGCCCGGCCCTTCCGTCACCGCAGCGCCCCACCGGGAGTACGACGTGTACGACCTGCAACAACCGCTCGCCCTGCACCCCCTGGTGTACCTGGAGGACGGCGACGACGTGACCGTGGGGCGGCGGGACATCGAGTCCTACGCGGTCTTCCCGCCCGACGGGGCCGAGCTGGTGCGCAAGCTCGCCGAGGGCGTCGCGCCCGCGCAGGCCGCCCGGTGGTACGAGGGCCGCTACGGCGAGGCGGTCGACATCGACGACGTGGTCGGAGTGCTGCACGAGCTCGAATTCGTGCGCGCTGCCGAAGGCGCCCGTGAAGGCGCGGCCGAAGGCACTCCCGAACAATCCTCGGGACCGCCCGGCGCGCTGCCGCCGGTGCGCTGGCAGCGGCTCGGCCAGGCCCTGTTCTCCCGGGTCGCTTTCACCGCATACGGTGTGTTGGTGGTCTGGGCCGTGGTCGCGGCGGTACGGGCTCCCGAATTGCGCCCGAATTTTCGGCACATCTTCTACATCGACTACTACTCGGTGATCCAGGCGACGTTGTTCGTGGCCGCGGTGCCGCTGCTGCTCCTGCACGAGTCGTTCCACGCGCTGGCCGGCCGCAGGCTGGGCCTGCCGTCCCGGCTGAGCATCGGGCGGCGGCTGTACTTCATCGTGCTGGAGACGTCGATGGACAGCCTGGTCACCGTGCCCCGCCGGCAGCGCTACCTGCCGATCCTCGCCGGGATGCTCGCCGACGTGCTGGCGATGGCGGCGCTCACCGTGCTGGCCGACCTGACCCGCGCGCCCGACGGCTCCCTGTCGCTCGCGGGCCGGTTCTGCCTGGCCGTGTCGTTCGCGACGCTGCTGCGGGTGGCCTGGCAGTTCTCCTTCTACCTGCGCACCGACCTCTACGTGCTGGTCAGCACGGTGCTCGGCTGCGTCGACCTGCACGGCGCGGTCAAGGGCACGCTGGCCAACCGGGTCAACCGGCTGCTCGGCCGCACCGACCGGCTGCGCGACGAGACGGCCTGGCACCCCGTGGACCGGCGCGTGGCGCACTGGTACGCGTGGCTCGTGCCGGTCGGCTACGCGATCAGCCTCACCACGCTCGCGCTGGCGGTGCTGCCGGTCACCTGGTTCATGTTCAGCGGCGTGTTCACCCGCTTCACCGACGGCGGCACCGCGACCCAGGTCCTGGACTCGACGGTGTTCCTCGCCTTCTCGCTGATCCCCATCGCGGTCTACGGACTGCTGGCCCTGCGCGACCGCCGTCGTGGCCGCGTCCGGGAGAAAGGACGTGTCTCATGACCGGTCACCTCTGGATCCGCGCCCACCGCGCCACCGACCGGGCCCGCGCGCTCGCCGGGCTGGACCTGCCGCCCGTGCTGGCCGTCGTCGACGCCCACCAGCGGCGGCGGGGCCCGTACTCGGCCGCCGGCTCGCTGCTGCGGCAGATCGCGCCGGCCGCGTTCGCCGCGCACCCGGAGCTGGCGGTCCGGCACAACATCGAGGTCGCCACGGCGGCGCCCGAGCTGGCCGACCTGGTGCCGCAGGCGTGGTCGAGCATGGAGTGGACCGTCTCCGACGAGGAGCGCACCCGGTTCTACTCGCGGCTGCACACGCTGAACGTCGCCAACGGCATCGCGGAGCTGCTGCGGGTCGTGCTCGACGAGCCCCGGACGCTGGTCGTGGACAACGCCCACCACGCCGACCCGACCGACCAGGAGCTGGTCGCGGTCCTGCTGCGGCGCGCGGACCTGCCGCTGCTGACCGTGGTCGTCGGCACGGGCGCGGAACCGCTGGTCGACCCGCGCGGTGAGCTGGCGGTCTCGATGCGGGCCGAGCTGGAGGCGCACGCCACCCCGGTCGACGTCGCGGAGAGCGCGCCCGAGGGACCGTATGAGTCCTATGTGGACAGCGACGGCGCGACCGACGACCCGCGCGCCCTGGCCGAGTACGAGGCGCTGTCGCCGGAGCGCAGGACCGAGCTGCACGACGCCCGGCTGGCCGAGCTGGTGGCGCGCGGCGAGAAGTCGTGGACGCTCGGGGCGATCCCGTTCCACGCCGAGCGCGGTTCCGGCGGCGGCGCGGAGGAGCTGCGGGCGGCGATGGACCACTGCCGCAAGGTCGGGCTCTACCAGGCCGCCGCCGAGCTGGGCAAGCGCGGGCGGGTCGCGGTGGACCGGAGCGCCGACCCCCGGCTGTGGTGGCACTTCACCGAGGGCTCCAGCACGTCGCTGGCCTCGGTGGGCCGCGCCGACGAGGCCGAGGAGATCTACTACGACGCCCGCGCGGCGACCGCGGACCCGCTGGTCCACATGAACCTCGCCTACGGCAGCGCCATGCTCTACGCGCGGCACTTCACCGCCGACCGGCGCGACTTCCAGCGGGCCCGGGGTTGGATGAACCTCGCCATCGCCATCGCGGACCAGCTGGGCGACCCCAAGGAGCGGGCCTTCCACTCGGTGTTCAGCCGCAACGGGCTGGCGCTGGTCGAGGTGCGGCAGGGCAACCCGGGCGAGGCGCTGCGGCTGCTGGAGGAGGGCATGGCCCGGCTCGACGCGGACCTGGAGCCCGGCGAGCACGCGCTGCACCGGTCCGTCCTGCGCTACAACCGCGCCCAGGTGTACGCGATGACCGGGCGGGCCGAGGAGGCGCTGGCCGACTACTCGGCGGTGGCCGAGCTGGACCCGGACTTCCCCGAGCACCACTTCCACGTCGGCAGCATGTTGCGGAAGCTGGGGCGCGACGAGGAGGCGCTGGCCGCGTTCGAGCGGGTGCTGCCGCTGTCGCCGCCGTTCCCGGAGGTGCACTACAACCTGGCCGACACGCGGCTGGCCCTCGGTGACGCGGAGGGGGCGCTGCGCGAGTTCTCGGTGGTGCTGGAGCTGGACCCCGCGCACGTGGAGGCGAGGTTGGCGCGGGCCGAGCTGCGGTGCGACCTGGACGACCTGACGGGCGCGGAGGCCGACGTCGAGGCCGTGCCGGACGAGGTGAGCCCGGCGCTGGCGCTGTCGCTGCGGTGCGTGCGGGCCAGGGTGCTGGCGGCGCGCGGCGACCTGGCCGGCGCGCGGCGGGAGGTGTCCGAGGTGGTCGAGGCCGACCCGGGCTTCCACCAGGGCTGGGCGATCCGGGCGCAGCTCGCCTACGAGTCCGGCGAGCTGGAGGGGGCGCTGGCCGACTTCGACCGCGCGGTGGGGTTGTCGGACCTGCCGGAGGTGCGGTTCAACCGGGCCGTGGTGCTGGAGGAGGCCGGGCGGTTCGACGCCGCCGCGGCGGACTACCGGGTGGTGCTCGACGCGACCGGGGACGAGGACGCGCGGGACCGGCTGGACCACTGCCTGGCGCACGCGTAGGGGTGCGGGGCGCGGCACCGGCCACGGGCGGGGGGTGGCCGGTACCGCGCTCGCGCGCTCTCCGCCCCCTCACGCCCCCGCTTCCGCCCCTCGCCCGCCTCGCGCCCCGCTCCGCCCCGCTCCGCCTCGCGCCTCGCCCGCCTCGCGCCTCGCTTCCGCGCCCCGCGCCTCGCTTCCGCGCCCCGCGCCTCGCCTCGCGCCCCAGCCTCGCGCCCCCGCTTCCGCTTCCGCGCCCCGCGCACCGCGGTCCCGCCCCAACTCCGCTCAGCCGAACAACGGACCGCCGGGTGGTTAGGGTGACCGGGTGGAGTTCCAGCGCGCCCGGCGACCCGAGCAGGTCGAGCAGCGGCGGCGCGCGATCCTGGAGGCGGCCCGCGCCCTGCTCCGGGAACACCCCCTCGCCGACATCAGCCTGCGCGAGCTGAGCTGCCGGGTCGGGCTGGCCAAGTCGAACGTGCTGCGCTACTTCGACAGCCGGGAGGCGGTGTTCCTGGAGGTGCTCGACGAGGAATGGGGCGCCTGGCTGGACGCCCTGGAGGCCGAGCCCCCCACCGGCGACGAGGCGGCCGTGGCCACCGCCCTCGCCTCCTCCCTCGCCGGGCGGCGGACGCTGGCCGAGCTGTTCGGCCACGCGGGCGCCCTGGAGCGCAACATCACCGTCGAGCGCGCCCGCCGGGTCAAGGGCCGGGCGGCGACCCACTCGACGCGGCTCGCGGACCTGGTGCGCGCCCTCCTGCCGGTGCTCGACGAGGACGCGGCGCGGCACTTCGCGGACACCGTGGTCGTGCTCGCGGCCGGGCTGTGGCCCCGGGCGGACCCGACCGAGGCGGTGGCGCGGGCGCTGCGCGAGCTGGGCTCGCCCGAACCCGCCGAGCTGTTCGCGACCGGGCTGGCGGAGGCGCTGGTCAACCAGCTCGCCGGGCTGGTGGCGCGGTCCACGCGGGACTGACGGCCCGCTAGGAGCGACCGTCCCGCTGGTCCTGCCACCTCTTGCCGAACTCCCGGGCCCGGTCGAGCACGGCGCCGCCGATCCCGTTGAAGTAGATCTCCACCAGCTCGGCCCGCGCGATCCGCCCCGCGCCGACCTCGTCGCGGACGAACTCGGTGGCCCTCAGGTACATAGTCGACTTCTTCGCGTGGTCGGTCCTGACGTCGAACCCGGTCGCCTCGGAGGTGAAGAACTCGGTGATGCCCTCCTGGAGGTCCGCCCCGATCGGGTTGTCGAACGAGAAGTTCATGACGTCCGGGTGCTCCAGCACGTGGAACAGCTCGTGCACGAGGGTGCCCCAGGTGTGGTTGTCGGCGTTGAGGACCACGTTCCGCGACCCGCGCGCCTCCGGGGTGGTCTGCCCCTCCACGTTGGCCGCGTCGATCACGCCGGGACCGGCGAACGCCGTCTTGTCCCGCGCCGTCACCCCGGCCGTCGCCAACCACTTCTCGACCGCCTGTTCGTCGATGCGGGTCAGCCCGAGGCCCGCCAGGTAGTTCCGGACGGTGTCCAGCGCCAGCCGCTGCCTGTCCTCTGGCGGCGGGAACCGGCGCTTCCCGCCCTCGTCCACGAACTCCGCGAGGGCCTCGCCCTGGGCCGGGCGCAGGGAACCCGCGTTCGTGAAGACGACCTCCGCGAGCGGTACGCCCAGGGCGGCGGCCAACTGCCCGCGTGCCGCGGGGGAGAACCCCATGGGCAGCAGGACCACGAACCTCGCCCCCGGCCGCGTCGCGAGCGGGTTGCGGTCGCCGTACAGCCACTTCACGCCCCACATCTCGACGGCGCGGTCCCTCGTCGTCCAGAAGGCGGTGCGGGCGGGGCCCTCCCGCTCGACGAGCCTGCCGCTCCCGCCCGGGGCGCCCTGGACCTCCCAGCCGGCGGTCGGCGCGGTCGTCCCGCTCTCGTGCTCCGTCCCCAGCCCCGCACCCGCTCCCAGCTCCGTCGCCTTCTTGATCACGTCCTCGGCGCTCGGCTCGATGCCGTTGGCGGCGAGCCAGGCCGGCAGGGGGTGCAGCTGCTCGTCCGCGATCGCGGTCGCCAGCCTGCCGCGCAGGTCGGCCGACAGGGGGACGCCGAGCGCCGCGAGCGCGGCGGGCAGGCGCTGCTGCACCTCCGCCGACAGCTCCACGCCCGTGGGCATGTCCGCGCTCGCGAAGCGCCGTTGCACCGGGACGGGGTCGTGGGCCACGAGCCAGCGGACGGCGCGGTTGCCGGCGGTCCGCTGCAACCGCAGCAGCTCCTGCTCGGGAGGACGGCCGCCGGTCCCGGCGGTGGGGCGCGCGGCCGAGGGCGACCGGTGCCGCTCCACCGGTGGCTGCCGCTGGTCTTCCCGCACGGACCGCTCATTCCGCTTCGGTGGCGTGGTGGGTCGATTCTCCTGGACCGGTGGTCCCGCGTCGATCGTCCATCCCGTTCCACCGCTCCGTCGATCAGGTGACCCGACCCCGCCGGCCTAGGGTGCGGGGTGTGAAGGCACTCGTGGTTCGAGGTGGCTGGGACGGGCACTCGCCGGTGGAGGCGACGGACGCGTTCCTGCCGTTCCTGCGCTCGTCGGGGTTCGCGGTGGACGTGTCGGACACGCTGGAGGTCTACGACTCGTCGCTGTCGGACTACGACCTCGTCCTCCAGTGCTGGAGCGACGGCGAGCTGACCGACGAGCAGTTCGGGCACCTGGAGGCGGCGGTGCGCGCCGGCACCGGGCTGGCCGGGTGGCACGGCGGGCTGGTGGACGCCTTCCGGCACTCGCGCGGGTACATGCGGATGGTGGGCGGCCAGTTCGTCGCCCACCCCGGCGACTTCGTCGAGCACCGCGTGGAGATCGTCTCCACGCACCCGGTGGTGGCCGGGTTGAGCGGGTTCACCGTGCGGACCGAGCAGTACTGGGTGCTCACCGACGGGCTGAACGACGTGCACGCGACCACCACGTTCGCCCCCGAGGACCCGTGGCACGCGCCGCTGACCGTGCCGGCGGTGTGGACGCGGCGGTGGGGTGCGGGGCGCGTGTTCGCCTGCACGCTGGGGCACTTCCCGGCCGACCTGGCGGTGCCGCAGGTGCGGACCGTGGTCGAGCGCGGCCTGCTGTGGGCGGCCGGGAGCGGGTGAAGCGTCAGCGGCTCGGCGTGCCCCGGAGGAAGGCGCGCCAGGTGGTGGGCGTGAAGGTCAGGTGCGGGGCGGTGTTCTTGGAGTCCCGCACGCCCACCCCCTCCGGCGCGAACGCCACCTCCACGCACTCCGTGTTCTCGCCTTCGCTGTAGCTGCTCTTACGCCACTGCCTCGCCTCCAGGACCACGCTGTGCCTCCCGCAATCGGTCATAGCGGTCCGCCCACCTGGCGAACTCTGACCGTGATTGTTCCTCACTCAGCGCTACCTGGTCGAGTTCATCGCAGCACGTGTAGAACTGGTCGGTGGTCTCGACGTCGTCCGAGAACACCCCCGCCGCCCCGATGCTGGAGTAGGAGACCGGCGGGTGGTCGGTGAAGGTCATGTACGTGAAGGCCACCTCCAGCGACGCCGGCAGCGAGGCCGCGAAGGGCACCAGCCGCACCCCGCCCCTGAACAGCAGTTGCAGCATCTGCTCGTACATCACCTGTGGACCGCCCACCGTGCGCAGCAGGGCCGCCTCGTGGATGAAGAAGTGGCCCTTGGGCGGCCGGGGCTTGTCGAAGATGTTCTGCCGTGCCATCCGCAAGGCCACGTAACACTCGCCCTGCGAAGTGCTCATGAGGTTGCGGGCGTAGTCCTGGGTCTGTAGCAGTCCGGGGATGGCGATGATCTGGTAGTTCCAGATGACCCTGGCGGTCTGCTCGTGGAGGATCAGCGCCCTCAGGGAGTCGGGTATCGCCAGCCGGTGGGGTCGGACGAGGTGACCGGTGTTCGGCTCCTGGGCCAGGGCCATGATGTGGTCGTAGGTGGGCTGGTCGGTGCGGAGGTGGCCGACGTAGCGGGCGATGTCCAGGGGGCTCGTTCCGCGCGTCCCGCGCTCCAGCTTCGACACCTTGCCGGCGGACCACCCCAATTCCTCCACGAGGGCTCCGAACCTGACCTCGGACCGTCGGCGCGCCCTCCTGAGGGCATCACCCAATTCGCGGCTCAACGCATTCGACTCACGGGAATCCATGCGGTCAAGCTAGGGCGTTCACAACCTCTCTACCAGCCGAAACGTCCTATTCCACCCCATGGGCTCACAGTTGTACCCCGGGTCAACCATTGGCCTGTTCGAGGTTTTCCCCCGGCGGTACAATTCATTTTGTTGCGCACGCGCAACGAAATGGTGTGGCGTCCTGTCCCGCCGACGACGAGGATCGCCACGTGCACGTCTTCCTGGAAACCGCACGGCTCGTGCTGCGCCCGTTCACCGACGCCGACGCCGACCACCTCGTCGCGCTGGACGGCGACCCCGAGGTCATGCGCTTCCTCACCGGTGGCAGGCCGACCAGTCGCGAGGCGATCCGCACCCGCACCCTCCCGCGCCTGCTGCACGACCACCCGTGCCTGGGCACCCGTGGCTACTGGGCCGCCGAGGAGAGGGCCGCCGAGGAGGGGGCCGGCGGGGCGTTCCTGGGCTGGTTCGAGTTCCGCCCGCTCGTCGAGCACAGCGCCGCCGAGGTGGAGCTCGGCTACCGGCTGAACCGGGCCGCCTGGGGCCGGGGGTTGGCCACGGAGGGGGCGCGGGCGCTGATCGACAAGGGGTTCACCGGGCTGGGGGTGGAGCGGGTCACCGCGAACACCATGGCGGTCAACACCGCGTCCCGGCGGGTGATGGAGAAGGCGGGGCTGAGGTTCCGGCGGACCTTCACCGGGGACTGGCCCGAGGCGATCGAGGGCGCCGAGCACGGCGAGGTCGAGTACGAGCTGACCCGGGCGGACTGGGCGCGGGGCCGGTGACCGGACCGCCGCTCGCACCGGGGTCGGGGTCCCGGCGCGAGCGGCGTCACCCCGTCAGTACATCGGCACCAGGCTGAGCCTGCGGATGCCGGTGTAACCGGGGCAGCTCACCGATCCGGGCGAGCCGTACATGGTCGGCTCGCCGTACACCGTGCTCCCGTCGCCGCACATCGCGCCGAGGGTGTAGCCCCGGCTGGGCAGGGGGCCGGTGTGGTAGCAGCGCGCCGAAGCCACCGCGTACGTGCCGGGCGTGTAGGTGTAGGTGCAGTACAGGGCTCTCGACTCGACCCGGCCCGAGCTGGCCGCGTTCGGGTTGAGCGGGACGGTGATCCCGTCCCGTTCGTCGGCCGCCATCGCGGTCGTGGTCCAGCCGGTCAACGCCCCCAGCGCCAGCAGGGCGGCCATCACCAAACGAACCGATCTCGACATGGTTCTCCCGTCGCAGGGCGGGGAGGGTGAGGCGGTTTCGACTCACCCTGACGGAACACTTGACGATGCTCGGACCACGTCGGTGGACCACTGATACGAAACCGTGGAAAAAAGCGCCGGGGGCAGCAGCGGGTTGGGACCATTGCCCCACCGCGACGCCGGCGAACAGCCGCACCCGCCCGGTCGGCGTGGAGGGGAGACCGCGTCCGGACCGGCGGACCCGTTCGCCGCAGTCGGTCACGGGGACCCGCGCCGATCCGGTCGCGCCGCCCGCGACCGGGACTTCGCGGGACCAATCCGAATCCCGTTGACGAGGGTGGTTCGACATCCCACCTTCTTCTGGGTGAAACGTCTATTCCGAGTTGACCGGGCGGACGAGGTGGCACGACCATGTTCCTGCTGGTGTGAACACGGAATTCCACCTTCCGGTGAACTTCCGATCACGGCCGGGGCGGGGGCGACGTTGACCGGTGGGCGCAGATCCGGGCGAGTGGTGGTCGCCGTGGTCGCGATCACGGGATTGTGCTCCGGGCTCGTCGTGCTGTGGTGGAACAGGTACGAGATCGCCGGTTCGAGTTGGGTTTTCACGGCGCTGGGCGCCTGCTTCTCGGCGGTGATCAGCATTGCCACCCTGGGTGAATGGGCCACGAAGAAAACCGATTCGCCCACCTCCAGCGCGCCCCAGCCGGCCGAGGCGAGGCGGAAGTTGGCCGAGGTCGTCCTGGCGCAGTGGCGGCAGGAGGCGGCGGCGCGCCAACTCGACAACCCCTCTCCCATCGCGGTGTCCTGGCACTCGACGAACCAGTGGTTCTCCGACATCGCGGAGCACGTGTTCGGCGACGACCGGCAGGACCTGTCCGGTCGTGCCGATCGGATCGAGGAACTGGCCGACGACTTCCGGCGCCTGAAGCGGCGGCGCCTCGTCGTGCTGGGCAAACCCGGTTCCGGGAAGACGACCCTCGCGGTCCTGCTGCTGCGCCGGCTCCTGGTGGACCTGCGCCCCGGCGACGCGGTGCCCGTCCTCTTCTCCGTGGGCACGTGGGACCCGGAGGTGGAGTCGCTGCACGAGTGGCTGGTGCGGCGGCTGGTCGGCGACTACCCGATGCCGCGGGCGGCCGAGTTCGGTGGCTCGGCGCCGGAGGACCTGGTGGCGGGGTGCGGCGTGCTGCCCGTGCTGGACGGGTTGGACGAGATCTCCGACGAGGTGTGCACGAAGATCCTCGACGCGCTGAACCTGGACATGACGGACGCGGACCAGGTCATCGTCACGTGCCGGACCGAGGAGTACGTGAAGGCCATCTCGGCGGGGGCCGCCGGCGTGGTCCGCAGCGCGGCCGTGGTGACCCCGCGCCCGCCGGCGTCGGCGTACGTCGTCGAGTACCTGCGGGCTTGCACCAGGGCGGGCAGGCCCGGCGCGGGGAAGTGGTCGGAGGTGTTCCGCGTGCTGGCCGACGGGCGGTCACCGCTGGCGCGGGCGCTCCGGACGCCCCTGGACCTGTGGCTGCTGCGGGTGGTCTACGTCGACTCGAACGCCGATCCCGGCCGGCTCGCCGACGTGGCCGAGTTCGCCACCCCGGAGGCGGTCCGCGACCACCTGATCGACAACCTCGTGCACGCGCTGGTGTCGGCCCGCCGACCGGGGCGGCACCGGCCCGGGGGGCGTCCGGCGGCACTCCGGGCGCGCAGCGACCGGGACGTGCTCCGGTGGCCGGCGTTCCTGGCCTCGCGGCACAACGCGATGAAGACCCGGGACATCGCCTGGTGGAGGTTCCCCTACTTCCTGCCCCGCCAGCCCCGGCGGATCGTCGCCGGCGCCCTGGGCGGGCTCACGGGCGGGGTCACCGCGGGCATCAGCATCGCCAACCTCGTCGGCGTGCGGGCGGGGCTCACGATCGGCCTCACCGTCAGCCTGGCCGCCGGGCTAGTGGCCGCGTTCCTCATCACCTCCTCGGTCGAGGACGGCGGCTACGCCGACCTGAACTGGTTCAGCCGGTCGCGGGTGCTGGTGGGCAGGCTGGCGCTGGCGCTGCTGCTCGGCGCGGCGGCCGGGGTGTGCGCGGGGGTGCTGGTCGGGGTGCCCGCGCCCACGGCGCTCGGCGGGTCGCCGGCCGTGGCGATCGCCATCGGCGCCGGCGGCGTGGTCGGGTTGATCTCGGGGGTGCACCTCGACGGGCCCATGCACGCCAACCTGCACCTGCGGGGCAGGCTCGGGTCCCTGCTCCGGAACCTGACCCTGGGGATCGCCCTCGTCGTCGGCTGCGGGCTGCTCGTGGGCGTCGCCATGGGCTCCCTCGCGAGCCTCGTGATCAACGCCGGTCGCGCCGCGGAGGTCGGCATCATCAGCACGGTGGTCCTCGCCTCCCGGTACCCGGCGGTGCTGTTCCTGATCGCGAGCACCTTCCCGGCCGTGGACCGGAAGCTCCCGTGGCGGCTGATGTCCTTCCTGGAGGACGCCTACCGCCTGGGCCTGCTGCGCCGGGTCGGGGACGTCTACCAGTTCCGGCACGCGGAGCTCCAGGACAGGCTCGCGCACACCTACGACGCCCTGCGGGTCCGCGACAGCGAGGAGTCGACCGTTGACCGTCAGCCCTGGCCGGTTCACCGCGCTGTGGTTCGCGCGCTCCGTGACCGAGGTGTCCGCGCCCGGCATCATCGGCGTCGCGCTGTTCCTCGCCGTGGGCTGGCACTCGTCGTGGCCGGACACCGGCGGGCTGCTCCACGGCGCGGTGGCGGCGGTCCTGTCCGTCGCCGTGCCGTACGCGGTGCTGATCTGGGGCGTGCGCACGGGGCGGTGGAGCGACCGGCACGTGTCGCGCCGCGAGGACCGCGTGCTGCCGTTCCTCATCACGCTCGCCTCGGTGGTCTCCGGGATGGTGTTCCTGCTGTGGGCGGACGCCTACCGGGAGCTGACCTTCGTGGCCGCGTCCATGCTCGGGGGGCTGGCCGTGACGCTGGTCGTGAGCCTGGTGTGGAAGGTGTCGCTGCACGCGGCGTCGGCGGCGGGTGCGGCGACGGCGACGGTGTTCGTGTTCGGTTTTTCGCCGCTCGTGGCGGGTGTGCTGGTGGCGTTGGTCGGGTGGTCGCGGGTGCGCCTGGGTGACCACACGGCGGGGCAGGTGGCGGTGGGGGCGGTGCTCGGGGTCGTCGTCGCGTCCGCGACGTTCCACGCGCTGGGGTGAGGTGGCCGGGGCGGGCCGGGCCCGGTCAGGCCGGCGGCACGAAGGGCGGCGGCTGCCTCCGGCGATCGCGGACCGCCCGCAGGTAGGCCGGCCCCCCGATGCGCAGTCGCGGCCCCGTGCCCACCCGGACCCGCCGGTCGAGCACCTGGTAGTCCGCCGCCTCGACCGCGTCGAGCAGCCCGGCGTAGAGCGAGAGACCCGCGTGCCAGCACGCCCGGCTCGACGGGTGCAGGGACTCGGCGCCGAGCCGCGCCTCCCGGTACAGCCCGCGCGCCCGCGCGACCTGCTCGGCGAGGAGTTCCCGCACCTTCGGCGACGTCGGCCCGGGTGCCAGGTCCCGGCGTGCCACGGAGAACCGGTCCAGGTCCGCGGCGGGCAGGTAGACGCGCCCGTCCCTCAGGTCCTCGGCGACGTCCCGGATGATGTTGGTGAGCTGGAAGGCCAGGCCGAGCGAGCGGGCCGCCGGTTCGGTCCCCCGGTCGAGCGGCTGGAGCACCGGGACCGCCTGGAGGGCGAGCGTCGACGCCACCCCGTACATGTACCGCTCAAGTTCCTCGTAGGTGTCGAACGAGGTCTTCTCGAGGTCCAGTCGAATGGCCGAGGCGAACTCGCGCAGGAGGTTCTCGGGAATTCCCCAGGTGGCGAACGCGTGCAGCACGGCGTGCACCACGGGGTCGTCGCCGGCGCCCGCGGCGATATCCCGATCCAGTTGTCGGTGCCACCGGTCGAACCGGTCGGACCGCGCCTCGCGGGACAGTTCCCAGGCGTCGACCAACTGATCGGCGTGGCGCGCGAAACCGTAGAGCGCGTGCGAGTAGGGGCGTTTCCAGTCGGCGAGCGCGAGACCCGCCAGGTAATGCGTGGTGTCGTGCTCGGCGAGCAGCGCGGCGCACGCGCTGTAGCTGTCGCGCAATGTCGGGTCGTCGATTCCGGGGGCGTCGAGCCCTTTCCTGACCAGGGATTCGTGAAAAGCACTCCGCAAGCGCACGGTCGCCTCGCTCTCGGCGCGCCGCAACTTGTTCGGCGCGAGTCGCGGTGCCAGGCTGCTGCAAGATCTCCGAAGGGCGGGTGATTCATCACGAATTCGTGTGGTTATTCCCCGTGAATGGGCCGGCGGTAATGATCTCGCCGGCGTTGCCCCTTGTGGCGGATGGGTGCCGGACCGGCGGCGCCGGCACCTCGGTCCGTGCGACGCTGATGAGCGCGGAACGCGGTCGGGTAACCACACGGCCGGAACGCCGGAACGTGCCACGATCGCCGGCAGTCGAGCAGCGGGGGTGGGGTTGGCGAGTATCGGTGAAGTCGTGGCCGCGCTGCGCCAGGTGGTCGACGACCTTCCGTTCGCCGCACACTGTCGCGCCACGAGCGAAGCCATCGGCCACAAGTTTGCCCGCGGTGCCCGAACCGGACGACCTCAAGCCGATCTCCGAGCGCGTGGGCGAGCTGTTCGAGGTCCTCCCGGTTCGGGGCGACCTCGGCGTCAAGACCTACACCGGGAAGGAGCGTTAGCCAGTGGGGTACGTGCTCGACGTGGCTTACCGGCACGACCAGGAGCCGAAGCGCCTCCGCACGCGCGAAGACGTCGCCGCCTTCGTCGACGAGCTGGCGACGCTCGGCCCGGCGTACGCCGCAGCCACCGCTTACGCCGTCGAAGAGGGCAGCGACGCACTGCCCGACCACGAGCTGCTCATCGGAGCCCGCGCCCGAACCGGCCTCGGCGCCGTGCGGTACAGCGGTGAGGCCGGCACCTGGTACGCGAAGGGGGAGCGGACCAATCCCGAAGGGGTCGCGTTCGCCTACTTCGGCACGTCCCACGAGTTCCCGGCGGACGCCGAGGTGCCGCTCGACCTGGTTCGCGAAGCCCTGTGGGGACTGCTGACGAACCGCGGTGGTCGACCGGACGGGATGACCTGGGCCGAGACCGACTGATCGGCCGTTCCGCGCGGCCGTCCGGGATCGGGTGGCGGCCACGCCGACCGGTGGCGCCCCCGGTTCTCAGACGCCCCCGGTTCTCAGGCACCCTCTGCTCAGGCGCCCTCGGCGGACAGCGGCGCGGGTTCGGAGTCGGCCAGGTTCTCGGGCAGGCGCAGGCCCTCGTGCAGCGGCACCAGTTCGGACTGGAGCACCAGCGCCGCCCCGCCGATGGCGGAGGCGGTGGCGGCCGAGCGGGACAGGCGGACGTCGACCCGGTGGGCGGCGCGGGAGAAGAAGGCGCGGTCGAGTTCGTCGCGGACCACCGGCAGGTAGACCGAACCCGCGATGGCGAAGCTCGGCCCCGTCAGCACCAGCACCTCCAGGTCCATGATGTTGGCCAGGGTGCGGGCGGCGGTGGCGATGTACCGGGCCGAGCGCCCCAGGATGGCCAGCGCCGACGGGTCGCCCCGGCGCGCCGCGCGGCTGACCGCGGCGAAGTCCGACGACACCGACCTGGGCCTGCCGGTCAGGCCGGCGGCGCGGGCCAGGGCCGCGTCGGCGCGGGCGGCGGCGACGACCGCGCCCGGACCGGCCAGGACCTCCACGCAGCCGCGCGCCCCGCACCAGCACTCGGGGCCGTTGGCGTCCACGCAGATGTGGCCGACCTCCCCGGCGTTGCCGCTGGTGCCCCGGTAGGTGATGCCGTTGATCACCAGGCCCGCGCCGATGCCCGTGCCCATGTACAGGGCCGCCGAGGTGGCCGTGCCGCCGATGCCGCCGGACCAGTGCTCGCCCAGGGCGGCGGCGGTGGCGTCGTTGTCCAGCACCACCGGCAGCGCGGTGGCCCGCTCCAGCGCCTCGCCGAGGGGGAAGTCCTCCCACTTGCGCATGGACGGCGGGGTCAGGCCCATGCCGGTGGTCGAGTTGAGCGGCCCGGGGGAGACCAGGCCCAGGCCGAGGACGCGGACCCGGTCGACGCCGACGCCCTCGATGAGGGAGTCCACCTCGCCCGCCATGCGCTCCACCACGGTCTGCGGCTCGGCCGCGCCCGCGCCCGCCCTCGTGATGCGCGCGACGACGGAACCGCCCAGGTTGGTGAGCACGTAGGTGATGCCGGCGTGGTCCAGGTGGACCCCGACCGCGTAGCGGGAGGAGTGGTTGAGCTGGAGCAGCACGCGGCGCTTGCCGCCGGTGGACTCGGCCCGGCCGGTCTCGACCACCAGGCCCTCGTCGATGAGCTTGCGGACCACGGTGGAGATGGTCGCGCCGGTGAAGCCCGTGGCGTTGATCAGCCCCACGCGGCTGATGGTGCCCGCCGCGCGGATCACGTCGAGCACGGCGGCCTTGCTGCTCGCGTGTTGGGTCGCCCGCGCAGGTCCGCTCACGTGGCCTCCGTCTTGGTTCGTCGTCGGTCGAAGGGTAGCAACTTGACCCGCAGATGAAGCGGAAGTGTTGACTTCGTTTCTTCATTGACTTAACAATCTGCCTCAACGCGGGACCGCGGCCGGTCCTGGGCCAGGAGAGGAATCAACGATGTTCCTGAAGGCAAGGCGCTCCTCACGGGCACGCGTGGCGGCGGCCGGACTGGCCGCGGTCGCCATGCTGGCGACCGCGTGCGGCGGGTCGAACGACTCGGGCGGCGACCAGAACACCGACACGCTCGTCGTGTACACCGGGCAGTCCGGCGACTGGCAGCTGAACTTCAACCCGTTCTCGCCGACGATGCTGGAGGGACCGGGCACGATCTTCGAGCCCCTGTTCTTCTTCAACAACGTCCGCGACGTCGAGCCCAGGCCGCGCCTCGGCAAGAGCTTCACCTGGAACGCCGACGGCACCCGGCTGGACGTCGAGCTGCGCGACGACGCCAAGTTCACCGACGGCGAGAAGTTCACCGCCGAGGACGTCGTGTTCACCCTGGACATGGTCAAGAACAACCCGTCCATGAACGGCACGGGCTACAAGGGCGTCGCCACCGCGGTCGACGACACCCACGTCTCGATCACGTTCCCCGAACCCTCCTTCATGGAGGGCCCGCAGGTGCTCGGCCGGATCTGGATGGTCCCCCAGCACAGGTGGAAGGACATCGCCACCCCCGCCACCGACGTCGTGTCCGAGCCGGTGGGCACGGGCCCGTTCCAGCTCGCCGACTTCAAGGCCCAGGCGTTCACGCTCAAGTCCAACACCGGCTACTGGGCCGGCGAGCCCGCGCTGAAGAACATCCGCTACGTCGCGCTGTCGGGCAACCAGTCCGGTGAGGCCGCGCTGCGGCAGGGGCAGATCGACTGGCAGACCGGCCCGGTGCCGGACATGGCCAACATCGAGAAGAACTACCCCGGCTACAAGGGCATCACCATCCCGCTCAACCAGGCCGCGCTGTTCACCTGCTCCAACGCCGAGCTGGGCTGCCAGGGCCCGCAGACCGACGTGGCCGTGCGCAAGGCCGTGTACTACGGCATGAACCGCACCCAGATCAACTCGCTGGCCTTCGAGAACACCGCCGGTGAGATCTCGCCCGGGTTCGCCCTGCTGGAGCGGGACGAGCCGGTCGTCTCCGACGAGCTCCAGGAGCGCTCCGCGCCGATGCAGCCGGACGTGGCCAAGGCGACCGCCGCCCTGGAGGGCGCGGGCTACGCCAAGGGCCCCGACGGCATCTACGCCAAGGACGGCAAGCCCGTCGCCATGACGATCAAGGTCGTGGCCGGCTGGACCGACTACATCACCGCCGTGGAGACCATCGCCCAGCAGCTCCAGCAGGTCGGCATCAAGATCACGCCGCAGCAGGTGTCCTGGAACGAGTGGTCCGACTCGCGCGGTCGCGGCCAGTTCGAGCTGCTGATCGACGCGCTGCACCAGGGCCCCGCGCCCGACCCGTTCTACAACGCGTCCTACTTCTTCAGCACCGCCACCACGGCCAAGGTCGGCGAGGTCGCCAACCCGAACTTCGCCCGCTTCTCCAACCCCGCCGTCGACGGCGCGCTGACCGCGCTCAAGGGCGTGAACCCGGAGGACGACGCGGCCCGCCAGCCGTACTTCGACACGATCCAGACCGAGATCGAGAAGTCGATCCCGTACATCCCGATCCTCACCGCCGGCACCACCAGCGAGTACAACGCCAAGAAGTTCACCGGCTGGCCCACCCAGGACGACCTCTACTCGTTCCCGGCCGTCTGGGCGCGGCCCGAGCACTCGGAGATCTTCCTGAAGCTCAAGCCCGCGGGCCAGTGACCCGGCACTAGAACCGATTGGCGGACCGATGAGGTACTACGTCCGGAAGTTCGCGTTCTACCTGGTCGCCTTCTGGGCGGCGCTGACGCTGAACTTCTTCATCCCGAGGCTGATGCCGGGCAACCCGGTGGACATCCTCATGGCGAAGCTCGCCCAACGGGGCGGGACCGTGGACCCGTCGGCCCGCCGGGCGTACGAGCTGCTGCTCGGCGGGAACAGCAGCGAGTCGCTCCTCCGGCAGTACCTGTCCTACCTGGGCAACATGTTCCGCGGTGACCTGGGCGTCTCGGTGTCGGCGTTCCCGACCCCGGTGTCCCAGATCATCGGGGAGGCCCTGCCCTGGACGCTCGTGCTCGTGGGCATCGCGACGTTCCTGTCGTTCGTCCTGGGCATCGCGCTGGGCATGTTCGTCGGTTGGCGGCGCGGCACCTGGCTGGACGGCCTGGTGCCCGCCACCACCGTGCTGGCCGCCGTGCCGTACTTCTGGCTGGCGCTCATCCTGGCCGCGGCGCTGGCGTCCGGCCTGGGCTGGTTCCCGCTGCTCGGTGGCTACGACGTGGTCCTGTCGCCGGGCTGGGACGCGGACTTCATCGGCTCCGCGATCTACCACGGCACGCTGCCCGCGCTGACCATCGTGCTGTCCTCGGTCGGCGGCTGGCTGCTGGGGATGCGCAACATGATGGTCTCGGCCACCGCCGAGGACTACGTGCTGACCGCGCGGGCCAAGGGCCTGCGCGACTCGCGGATCATGATCAAGTACGCGGCCCGCAACGCGGTGCTGCCCTCGGTGGCCGGCTTCGCCATCTCGCTGGGCTTCGTGGTGTCCGGTTCGGTCATCACCGAGCAGGTGTTCTCCTACCCCGGCATCGGCTCGAAGCTGCTCCAGGCCGTGCAGAACAACGACTACGCCCTGATGCAGGGCATCTTCCTGGTGATCACGGTCGCCGTGCTCGGCGCGAACCTCGTGGTCGACCTGCTGTACGCCGTCATCGACCCGCGCACCCGCGTCAGCGGCTGAGAAGGAGAACGGACACCGTGACGAACCTCAGTCCGGCCACCGTCGTGCCGCCCCGGGGACGCTCGGGCCTGCGGTCGATGCTGCCGCGCTGGTCGCCCAAGCTGGGCATCGGCCTCGCCCTGATCGTGGCGATCAGCCTGTTCGGCCTGGTCGGGCCGCTGCTGCTGGGCGACCCGAACCTCATCCGGGACCTCGGCCTGACCTCGCCGGGCGGCGAGTTCCTCCTCGGCACCACGCTGACCGGCCAGGACGTGCTGGCGCAGCTGGCCTCCGCCACGCGAGGCTCGCTCTACATCGGCCTGCTGGTCGGCGTGATGGCCACCGTCCTGTCGGCGCTGTTCGGCATCATCGGCAGCTACGTCGGCGGGTACGTGGACGAGGCGTTCTCGCTGTTCTCCAACGTCATGCTGGTGATCCCCGGCCTGCCGCTGGTGATCGTGATCTCCGCGTTCGTGCCCGCCGACCAGCGCGGCTCGTGGACCATCGCGGTGGTGCTGGCGATCACCGGCTGGGCGGCGTCGGCCCGCGTGCTGCGCGCCCAGACGCTGTCGCTGCGCAACCGCGACTACGTGGCCGCCGCCAAGGTCTCCGGCGAGAAGCCGTGGCGCGTGATCACCGTCGAGATCCTGCCCAACCTGCTGCCGCTGCTGGCCTCGCAGTTCGTCTTCGCGGTGATCTACGCGATCCTGAGCGAGGCGGGCCTGTCGTTCCTCGGCCTGGGCGCGTCCAACTCCTCGACCCTGGGCACGATGCTCTACTACGCCCAGAACGGCTTCGCGCTCCAGCGCGAGGCGTGGTGGTGGTTCGTGCCGCCGGGCCTGATCATCGCCCTGTTCGGCTGCGGCCTGTCGCTGATCAACTTCAGCATCGACGAGATCATCAACCCCAAGCTGCGCGACATCCCGCGCCGTCGCGCCGCCGAGCCGGACCGCGCGGCCGAGCCCGTGGCGAGCACCGACGCCGACGCCGTGATGACCGTGCGCGACCTGTCCGTGGTCTACCAGGTCGGCACGCCGGTGCACGCGGTGAAGGACGTGTCGCTGACGCTGCGGCGCGGCGAGATCCTGGGCCTGGCCGGCGAGTCCGGCTGCGGCAAGACGACCCTCGCCTACGCGATCAACCGCCTGCACCGGCCACCGGCCGAGGTCACCACCGGCTCGGTCACGTTCCACGACCGCGACGGCGACGACCTGGACGTGCTCGCGCTCGGGCCGGGTGAGCTGCGGGAGTTCCGCTGGTCGAAGCTGTCGATGGTGTTCCAGGGCGCGATGAACGCGCTGAACCCGGTCATCACCGTCCGGGCGCAGCTGGAGGACGTGCTCACCACGCACCGGCCGGGGATGACCGGGGCGCAGCGCCGGGCGCGGTGCGAGGAGGTGCTCCGGCTCGTCGGCGTCGACGTGCGGCGGCTGCGCTCCTACCCGCACGAGCTGTCCGGCGGCATGAGGCAGCGCGTGGTGATCGCCATGGCGCTGCTGCTCGACCCCCAGGTCATGATCATGGACGAGCCGACCACCGCGCTGGACGTGGTGGTGCAGCGCGGCATCCTGCGGGAGATCCTGCGGCTGCGCGACGAGATCGGCTTCGCCGTCCTGTTCATCACCCACGACCTGCCGCTGCTGCTCGAACTGGCCGACCGCATCGCGGTGATGAAGGACGGCGAGGTGGTCGAGTACGCGACCGCCGAGGAGATGTACGCGCGGCCGGCGCACCCCTACACGCGCGAGCTGCTCGAATCGTTCCCCAGCCTGACCGGCGAGCGCGGCGCGTTCGTCCGGACGGGCGAGCCCACCTCGTCCGGAGGCGCCCGATGACCACGTTGGAAGCGCACGAGCTGGTCAAGGACTTCCACGTCCGGGTCGGCCTCAGGCGGGTGCGGCTGCGCGCGGTGGACCACGTCTCGTTCACCCTCACGCCCGGCCGCACGGTCGCGCTGGTCGGCGAGTCCGGCTCCGGCAAGTCCACCATCGCGCGGATGATCGCCCGGCTGGAGAAGCCCAGCTCCGGGTCCATCACCGTGACCGGCGACGACGGGCGGCGGGTGGCCGACCGGCGGTACCGAGACCACGTGCAGATGGTGTTCCAGGACCCGTTCGCCTCGCTCAACCCGTTCCACACCATCGCCCACCACCTGGAGCGCCCGCTCAAGCTGCACGGCAAGCCGCACGGGTGGGACGAGGTGGTGCGGCTGCTGGAGCGCGTGTCGCTGCCCGGCCGCGACGTCGCCCACCGCCGCCCGCACGAGCTGTCCGGCGGCCAGCGGCAGCGCGTGGCCATCGCGCGGGCCCTGGCGCCCGGCGCGCGGGTCGTGGTGGCCGACGAGCCGGTGTCCATGCTCGACGTGTCGATCCGGCTGGGCGTGCTCAACCTGCTCGCCCGGTTGCAGCGCGAGGAGCAGCTGGCCGTCCTCTACATCACCCACGACCTGGCCACCGCCCGGCACTTCTCCGACGACATCCTGGTGCTCTACAAGGGGCGCGTGGTCGAGCGGGGACCCGCCGACGAGGTGATCCTCAACCCGCAGCACCCGTACACCCGCATCCTGGCGTCCGCCGCGCCCGACCCGGACGCGCGGGGCCGCTCCCTCGACATCGACCCGGCCGAGGTCGAGCGGGCGGGCGCGGCCGCCGCGTACGACCACAACACCCGGCGCTGGGAGGAGGTCGTCACATGACGCTGACCTGGTCGACCGGCGCCGTCCGGCTCGCGCTGCGGGTCGAGCCGGGGCCGGTGAGCCTGCTCTCGCTGCGCCCGGACGGGCCGCTCGACGGCATCGGCGTGCCGCTGGTCGAGGTGCAGGCGCACGGCCACGGGCGGTTCCCCGGCAGCCACCGGTACGCCGACACGACCATCGGCGCGCGGCTGCGGTACCGCGGTCACGAGGCGACGACCGACGAGCTGCGGGTGACGCAGCACGACCCGGTGACCGGCCTGGTGGCGGTCTCGGTGTTCCAGGGCGTGGCCGGCGTGCCCGCCGTGCGGACGTGGACCGAGGTGTCGGCCGAGGGCGAGCCGGTGCACGTCCAGGCGGTGACCTCGCTGTCGACCGGCGCGTTCCTGGTCGACTCCGGGCGCACCGTGGACGAGGTGGACCTCGTGCACGGCGACTCGGACTGGGTGGCCGAGTCGCGCTGGCACCGGACGCCGCTGCGCGAGGCCGGCCTGGTGGCGATGGACCCGACCGTGCACCACCACGCGTCGCGCAGCCGGTTCGCCCTGACCTCGCGCAGCTCGTGGTCCACCGGCGAGCACCTGCCGACCGGCGTGCTGGTCGCCCGGGACGACAGCTGGGCGCTGGCGTGGCAGGTCGAGCACAACGGGGCGTGGCACTGGGAGGTCGGCGAGACGGTCGCGGGGGCGTACCTGGCGCTGCTGGGTCCCAGCGACGGCGAGCACCAGTGGGGGCGGGTAGTGGCCCCGGGGCGGGGGTTCACCACGGTGCCGGTGTCCGTGGCCGTCGCCGCCGGAGGGGTCGACGAGGCGTTCGCGGCGCTGACCGCGCAGCGGCGGGCCACCCTGCGCAGCCGCCGCGCGCCCCACCTGCCGGTGGTGTTCAACGACTACATGAACACCCTGATGGGCGACCCCACCACGGCGAAGCTGCTGCCGCTGGTCGACGCGGCGGCGGAGGTCGGCGCGGAGTACTTCTGCGTCGACGCGGGCTGGTACGACGAGGACGGGCAGTGGTGGGACAGCGTCGGGGAGTGGCGGCCGTCGCGCACGCGCTTCCCCGGCGGGTTCGGGGAGGTGGCGGACCGGATCAGGGCGCGCGGCATGGTGCCGGGGCTCTGGCTGGAGCCCGAGGTGGTCGGCGTGCGGTCGGCCCTGGCGCGGACGTTGCCGGACGAGGCGTTCTTCCAGCGCCACGGCGCGCGGGTCGGCGAGCACGGGCGGTTCCACCTGGACTTCCGGCACCCCGAGGCGGTGCGGCACGTCGACGGGGTGGTGGACCGGCTGGTCGACGAGTTCGGCATCGGGTACTTCAAGCTGGACTACAACATCATGCCGGGCGCGGGGACCGACGTGGGCGGGCTCGCGCCGGGGGACGGGCTGCTCGGGCACAACCGGGCGTACCTGGCGTGGTTGGACGCGCTGCTGGCGCGCCACCCCGGGCTGCTGCTGGAGAACTGCGCGTCCGGGGCCATGCGGATGGACTACGCGCTGCTGTCGCGGTTGCACCTCCAGTCCACCTCGGACCAGCAGAACCCGCTGCTGTACCCGCCGATCGCGGCGGCGGCGCCGGCCTCCGTGCTGCCGGAGCAGTGCGGGAACTGGGCGTACGCGCAGCCCGGGATGACGGTGGAGGAGGCCGTCTTCACGCTGGCCACCGGTGTGCTGGGGAGGTTGTACCTGGCGGGGCGGGTGGACCTGATGGACGACGAGCGGCGGGGGTTGGTGCGGGAGGCCGTGTCGGCGCACCGGGCGTTGCGCGGGGTGATCGCGACCTCGGTCCCCTTCTGGCCGCTGGGGTTGGCGGGTCGGAGCGGGCCGTGGGTGGCGTCGGGGCTGCGCTCGTCCGACAGCTACCTGGCGGTGTGGCGGTTGCCGGGGGCGGCCGCGGAGGTTTCGCTGCCGGTGGGGCATTTGCTGGGGCGTGAGGTGTCGGTGTTTCCGGTGTTCCCGGTGTCCTGGTCGGGGTGGGGGTTCTCGTGGGACCCGGGGGTGGGGGTGTTGACGGTGCGGCACGAGGGGTCCGCACCGGGTGCCGTGGTGGTGCGGTTGGCGGGGTAGGCGCGGGAGTCGGCGCTGCTTTGTCGCCGCGCCGGCGAACCGTGCCGCCCACCTCTTTCGAGTGAAGCCTGGCGTGACGGATCAGTCGGCGATCTTGCCGGCGCTACTGTCCGAGGAGCCGGGCGAAGGCTTTGGAGAGGCCGTACATGTCCGTAGGTGCCTCGCGACCCGGCGAGGAACTGCACGTGGTCGATGGCGCGCTGCCCACGAACGCGCGCAAAGAGCAGTTCAGCCTCGCGTTCGTGCAGATGGTCGCGGCTGCGGCGGGTTGCTCGATCAAGCGCCACGACACCGACTACGACGGCGTGGACATCACGGTCGTGTCCTCGGCCGAGCACGAGAAGTTCTACTGCCCCGAGTTCGAGTTCGAGTTGCAGTTGAAGTGCACCAGTCGTCACGAACTGCTCACCGAAACGCACCTGGCGTGGCCGGTGGAGGCGGAGCCGTTCCGGAAGCTGACGCACCCGAAGCGCTACAACGAGGCGTACCTGGGCGTTCTGCTGCTGCCGGACGGCCCGGACCCGTGGCTGGAGCTGTCCGAGGCGGGTTTGGCCACCCGCAACCGCCTGTACTGGGAACGGGCGGCGAACCTCGGCACCCTCCCGGAGGACCGGGGTTCGCGGACCGTTCACCTACCGAGAAGTGACCTCTTCGGTGTTGAAGGGCTGCTCGGCATCATGAGGACCATCGGTGAAGGAGGTGGCTGGTGAGCGGTTGGTCGTCCCACACCTACCGGGACCTCGCCTGCGGATCGCCGCGGCCGCGCCGACCTGTTCTTCGTGCGGCTGGACCAGGAGACGATCGACGGGACGATCCCCTTCCGGCAGGCGGAGGCCATCCTGGACGGCCTGTTCCGGATGATGAGGGCGGCGGCCACGACGGCCGACGACCCGACCCACCCGCACCGGGGCCGGCGGTCGGCCACCGTCACGGACTTCCTCGAAGAGGACATCCGGCTGGGGCACACCAAGCGCGGCAGCTTCGTCTTCACCGTGGTCACCCGGCTGGGCGATCCGCCACCGCCGGGTGACGGCAGCCCGTCCGCCACGTTCCCGCGCCGGGTGATGACCACCCTGGCCGAGGGGCTGGAGGCCACCCGCCGCCTTGCCCTGACCTGGGACGAGCAGGTGCTCGACCACGCGGGCCGGCTCGGGCTCAGCGCGGGCCTCGTGGAGGCGTTGGCCGAGCTGACCGCGTCGGAGGTGCTGCGGGCACTGGACCTCTCGTTCGACTGGGCCGTCGCCGAGCCGCCGCCACGGGTCCGCACGTCGCACATCGTGTTCGACCGCAACACCCTGGCCGGGTTGCCCCGGGTGCGCGAACGCCTGGTGCGCCGGGAGGAACCGCCCCGACGGGTGACCCTGGTGGGCACGGTCCGCACGCTCAACCGAGGTGACCTCGACGAGGACGGTGAAGCCTCCATCGTGCTCGCCGCCGACGTCAACGGGCGCAGGCGCAACGTCCACATCCCGCTCGGCGGGGCCGACTACGACGTGGCGATCGTCGCCCACCGCACGAAGCAGCCCCTCGTGGCGACCGGCGACCTGGCCTTCGAGCGCAACGCGTGGCGCCTGGGCGGGGACGTCGTGGTCGACGCCGGCTTCGTCGACCTGAACGGCTGACCCGCCGCCCCCGCTCGGACCCCGCTCACACAGCGGTCACCCGCAGCAGCACCAACCGCTCCGGGTACAGCACCGGCGCCTGCACCCCCGCCGCCCCCAGCACCCGACCCGGCAGCACCACCCCGGCCGACCACCACGGCAGCGCGACCCCCCAGTCGTACGCGTTCCCGTCCGGCCGGTCCCCCGGCGGCAGCGGGCGGACGTGGTAGCGGCGGTCCGGGGACAGGCCCGGCAGCCGGACCGCCCCCGGCGGGTACGAGGCCGACGTGGTGGGTGACACCACCGCGAACACCGCGTCCGACCCGTCCTCCGCCACCACCCCGTGCACCTCGACCGCCGGGTCCGGGTGGTCGCCGTGCACGGCGACGCCCGTGTGGAGCAGGGGGCGCAGCTCCTTGTAGAGCGCCACCCACTCGCGCAACCGCCCCAGATCCTCCGGCGACGCCGCCGTCAGGTCCCACTCGATGCCGAAGTGGCCGAACAGGGCCGTGCCGGCGCGGAAGTCCAGCGGGTGCCGCCGGTGGGTGGTGTGGGAGGTCCCCGAACCGACGTGCGTGCCCATCAGCTCCAGCGGCACCAGCGCGTTCGTCCAGCGCTGCACGACCTGCCGCTCCAGGGCGTCGATGCAGTCTGACACCCACACCCGGTCGGTGCGCTCCAGGATCTCCAGGTCCACCCGCCCACCGCCGGACGAGCAGGACTCGACCTCGACGCCGGGGTGCCGCCGCCGCAGCTCGTCGAGCAGCCGGTACACCGCCAGGGTCTGCCCGTGCACGCCCGCGCGCCCGGTCACCCGGTGGCCCGCCTCGACCAGGTCCCGGTTGTGGTCCCACTTCAGGTACGACACGGGGTAGGTGGTCAGCAGGTCGTCCAGCCGCTCCAGCACGTACTCGTACGCCTCGGGCCGCGCCAGGTCGAGCACCTGCTGCGACCGCGCGGGACGGGGCAGCCGGTCGCCCGCCGCCATGATCCAGTCCGGGTGGGCCCGCGCCAGGTCCGAGTCCGGGTTGACCATCTCCGGTTCGACCCAGATGCCGAACTGCATCCCGAGGCCCGTCACGTGGTCGGTCAGCGGCCCCAGCCCGTCCGGCCACACCTCGTCCGAGACGTACCAGTCGCCCAGGCCCCGCGCGTCGTCCCGGCGCGACCCGAACCAGCCGTCGTCCAGGACGAAGCGCTCCGCGCCCACCGACGCGGCGGCGTCCGCCAGCGCCTTGAGCCGCGCCAGGTCGTGGTCGAAGTACACCGCCTCCCAGGTGTTGACCACCACCGGGCGCGGCGTGGCCGGGTGCGACGGGCGCGACCGCAGGTGCCGGTGGAAGCGCGCGGAGACCTCGTCCAGGCCGATGCCCCACGACCCGTACTGCCACGGGGAGGTGTACGACCCGCCGGGCTCCAGCACGACCTCGCCGGACAGCAGCAGCTCGCCGGACCCGAGCAGGGACACCGAGTGGTAGGTCCGCTCGGCGAACGTCCGGTGGTTGCCCGACCAGGCCGTGTGCACCGCCCGGATCTCGCCCGACCGGTTGCCGAACCCGGCCGTGCCCGCCGCGAGCAGGTACGCCGAGTCGTAGCCGGTGCGCCCGGTCCGGTTCTCCCGCACGCGCAGGCCCTGCGTGAACGCCGTGCGCTGCGGGCTGCGCTCCCGCGCCCACCGCCCGGTGAAGTCCAGCAGCTCCACCGCCTCCGCCGGCACCGGCAGCACCAGGTTCACCGCGTCCACCGCGAACGGGGTGCCGCCGGTGTTGGTCAGCACCGCCCGCTGCCGCACCAGCCCGGCCGGGGTCAGCTCCACCACCAGCTCCAGCGCCAGCCCGGCCGCCTCGTCCACCGCCCGCACCACCGGGCCGTCCGCCCGGCCGTCCACCGACACCACCCGGAACGCGGTGGAGAAATCGCGCCCGGCCCGGTTCCCGACGATCCCGGGCGTGCCCAGCCAGCCCGCCGACTGCTCCGGCAGCACGGCCACGTCGACGGTGCCGTCCACGGAGAACCCGATGGGGTGCGGCACCTGCGCGACCGCCAGCGCCTCCAGCTCCACCGGGGACAAATCCCCCAGATCGGCACCCCAGTACCGGACCCGGGGGAGGGTGCCGCCGGAAAGGTCGAGCACCAGGCTCACACCCGCCGCGCGCAGGTGCGTCACGTCCGCCACTTGTGGTTTTCCTCTCTGGTGCCCAACGTCGTTGACTTACTTTAGTTGCTGGCGTAAGAATCGCCATACCCTGCTGTTCACAAGGCAGAACCCGCCGCCGTCGCCGGAAAAGAGGAACGATGATCCGCAGTACCCTGCACGACGGGTGGCGACTGAGTGCGGTGGGCGGTCCCGTCCCCGGGGACGTCGGGATCACCGACGTCCCGGCCGAGGTGCCCGGCAGCACCCACCTCGACCTGCTGGCGGCAGGTCTCATCCCGGAGCCCTACCTCGACTCGAACGAGACCGGGCTGGCCTGGATGCACCGCGTCGACTGGCGCTACGCCCTGACCTTCGAGGCGGCGGCGGCCGGACCGGGCGAGAAGGTCGAGCTGGCCTTCGACGGCCTGGACACCGTCGCCACCGTCGAACTCAACGGCACCGTCCTGGGCCGCACCGCCAACATGTTCCGCTCCTACCGGTTCGACGTGCGCGAGCACCTGCGCGACGGCGCCAACGACCTGGTGGTCACCTTCCGCTCCGCCCTCGCCTACGCCGAGGAGCAGGACGAGGCGCTGGGCAAGCGCGCCCGCGTCTACCCGCACCCGATGAACACCGTCCGCAAGATGGCCTGCTCCTTCGGCTGGGACTGGGGCCCCGACCTCCAGACCGCCGGCATCTGGAAGCCCGTGCGGCTGGAGCGCTGGTCCGCGGCCCGGCTCGGGCGGGTGCGCCCGCTGGTCACCGTGGCCGCCGACGGCACCGGCCGGGTCGAGGTGCACGCGGAGGTCGACCGCGCCGACGCGGACGCGGAGCTGGCCCTGGTCGCCAGGACCGGCGGCGTCGAGCGGGCCGCGCGCGTCGAGGGCGGCGCGGCCGTGGTGACCGTCGAGGTGCCCGACGCCGAGCTGTGGTGGCCCGTCGGCCACGGCGCGCAGCCGCTCTACGAACTGGAGGTCGTCCTCAGGGCCGGCGACGAGGACGTGGACGCGGCGAGCCACCGCATCGGGTTCCGCACCGTCGAGGTCGACACCGAGCCCGACGGGATCGGCAGCCCCTTCACGTTCGTGGTCAACGGCAAACCGATCTTCGCCAAGGGCGCCAACTGGATCCCGGACGACCACTTCCTCACCCGGATCACCCGCGACCGGCTCGCGCGCCGCGTCGACCAGGCCGTCTCGGCCAACATGAACATGCTGCGCATCTGGGGCGGCGGGATCTACGAGTCCGACGACTTCTACGACGTCTGCGACGAGCGCGGCGTGCTGGTGTGGCAGGACTTCCTGTTCGCCTGCGCGGCCTACCCCGAGGAGTCCCCGCTCTGGGAGGAGGTGGAGGCCGAGGCCCGCGACAACGTCGCCCGCCTGACCCCGCACCCGTCCCTGGCGCTGTGGAACGGCAACAACGAGAACCTGTGGGGCTTCGCCGACTGGGGTTGGGACGAACAGCTCCAGGGCCGCACCTGGGGCCTCGGGTACTACACCGACCTGCTGCCCCGGGTCGTCGCCGAGCTGGACCCGACCCGGCCCTACTCGCCCGGCAGCCCGTACAGCCCCGGCGACCTGCACCCGAACGAGGAGACCCACGGCACCCGCCACGAGTGGGAGGTGTGGAACCGCGTCGACTACACCCGCTACCGCGACTCCGCGCCGCGCTTCTGCTCGGAGTTCGGCTTCCAGGGCCCGCCGACCTGGGCGACGCTCACCCGGTGGGTGCACGACGAGCCGATGACGCCGACCTCGCCCGCGTTCCTGCTGCACCAGAAGGCCGAGGACGGCAACGGCAAGCTCGACCGCGGCCTGGCGCCGCACCTGCCCGCGCCCGGCGCGTTCGAGGACTGGCACTGGGCGACCCAGCTCAACCAGGCCCGCGCGGTCGCGTTCGGGGTCGAGCACTTCCGCTCGCACTGGCCGCGCACCGCGGGCGCCCTGGTCTGGCAGCTCAACGACTGCTGGCCGGTCACCTCGTGGGCCGCGGTCGACGGCGACGAGCGGCCCAAGCCGCTGTACTACTCGCTGCGGCACGCCTTCGCGCCGCGCCTGCTGACCGTCCAGCCCCGCGACGGCCGGGACGCGCTGGTCGCGGTCAACGACACCGACGAGGTCTGGACCGGCGAGGTGGCGCTGAGCCGGCAGACCTTCGCGGGCGAGGAGCGGGCGGCGGCTAAACTCCCGCTCGACGTGCCGGCGCGGTCGGTGGTGGCGTTGGCGCTCGCGGACGAGCTGCTGGCACCCGCGGACCCGGAGGGGGAGGTGCTGGTGGTGAGGACGGCCGACGCGCGCACCGCGCACCTGTTCCGGGAGGACCTGGAGCTGGCCTACGACCCGGAGCCGCTGACCGCCCGCGCGCACCGGGTCGACGGCGGGTACCGCGTGGACGTGACCGCGAACTCCCTCGCCCGCGACGTGGCCGTGCTGGCCGACCGGGTCGCCGAGGACGCGGAGACCGACGACGCCCTGGTCACGCTGGCCGCGGGCGAGAGCCACTCGTTCCTGGTGCGCACCGCGGCGTCGGTGGACCCGGCCGTGCTGACCGACCGGCTGGTGCTGCGCTCCGCCAACGGGCTGTGCGCCGTGGTCCGCGCGTGAGCACGGGCTCCGTCGGCCTCGTCCTGGCCCGCCCCGCGCGGCTGCTGGGCGCGGAGCCGTTCTTCATGGAGTTCATCGCGGGCATCGAGGAGCGGTTGGCCGAGGACGACCGCTCCGTCCTGCTGCACGTGGTGGGCGCCGAGGACGCCGAGATCGCCGCCTACCGCAGGTGGGCGGCCGGCTCGGTGGTGGACGCGGTGGTGGTGGTCAACCGCACCGCGGACGACCACCGGCCCGCGGTGCTGCGGGAGCTCGGGCTGCCCGCGCTGTACGTGGGGGAGCCGGACGAGCTGGCCGTGCCCGCGGTCCGCACGGACGACGCGGGCCCGGTGCGCGAGGCCCTGGCCTACCTGCTGGAGCTGGGCCACCGCCGCATCGCGCGGGTCAGCGGCCCGGACACCCTGCTGCACACCCGCGCCCGCACGGCGGCGCTGCTGGCCGGCTGCGCCGAGGCCGGCGTGGAGCCGGTGGTGCTGGTGGGCGACTACTCCGAGGAGTGCGGCGCCAAGCTGACCGCGGCGCTGCTGGGCGCCGCCGAGCCGCCCACCGCGATCCTGTACGACAACGACGTGATGGCGGTGGCGGGCCTGGCCGTCGCCAAGGAGCTGGGCGTGCCGGTGCCCGACCGGCTGAGCCTGGTGGCGTGGGACGACTCGTCGCTGTGCCGGCTGGCCTCGCCCGCGCTCACCACGATGAGCGTGGACGTGCACCAGTTCGGCGTGAGCGTGGCGGAGTCGGTGCTGGAGCTGGTCGCGGGCGGGCCGGTGACCGAGCGCTGGTCGCCCACCCCGACGCTGCTGGCGCGGGAGAGCACCGCCGCGATCTGAGGGCGCGGAAGGGGCGGGCGGGTTCGCCCGCCCCTTCCGCGCAACCGCTTAAGAGCACCGGCTCGTGGCGAAAACCCTGGTGTGCCAAGTGGTCTGGACCTCACGGACTCGTTTCCGCAGCCCCTTGACCAGACTTTGCTTAACCGCTTAACTAAGTCCATGGCCCTCAGCTCCGACCCGGTCGCGCTCGCCCTCGACATCGGCGGCACGAAGCTCGCCGCGGCCCTGGTCGGGTCGGACGGCGCCGTGCTCGCCCGCCGCACCGCCCCGACGCCCGCCGGCGACGCGGAGACCGTGTGGGCGGCCCTGGCCGCGCCGGTGGTGGAGCTGCTCGACCTGGCCACCGCCGGGGGCCGGGAGCTGCTCGGCGCGGGCATCGCCTCGGCCGCCCCGATGGACCGGCGCACGGGCGTCATCAGCCCGGTGAACATCCCCGGCTGGCGCGGGTTCCCGATCACCGCGCGGGTCGGCGAGCTGCTGCCCGGTCTGCCGGTGCGGCTCGGCGGCGACGCGCTGTGCATGGCGCTGGCCGAGTACCACCACGGCACCGGCCGGGGCAGCGGGTGCCTGCTCGGCATGGTGGTGTCCACCGGCATCGGCGGCGGGTTCGTGCTCGACGGCAGGCCGCTGTTCGGCGTCACGGGCAACGCGGGCCACGTCGGCCACTTCGTGATCGACCCGACCGGGCCGCCCTGCGGGTGCGGCGCGAACGGGTGCGCGGAGGCCGTGGCCAGCGGCCCGTCCATGGTCCGCTGGGCGCTGGAGCAGGGCTGGCGGCCGCTGGGCGGCACCGCGGACGGCATCGCGCTCGCCGCGGCGGCCCGCGCGGGCGAGGCGGTCGCGCTGGCCGCGTTCCGGCGCTCCGGCGAGGCGGTGGCCCGGGTCGTCACGGTGGCCGCCGCGCTGTGCGAGATCGACCGGGTGGTGATCGGCGGCGGCGTGGCCCAGGCGTGGGACCTGCTGGAACCCGCCGTGCTCGAACCCCTCGCGGACCACCCGGGGCTGGACTTCATGCGCCGGGTGGAGGTCCGCCCGGCCACGCTGGGGATCGACTCGGGCCTGATCGGCGCGGCGGCGCTGCTCGTGGGCGACCGGGTCCCGTCGTTGCCGGTGGGGATCTGACCCCCCGTCCGGACAGGCTCGATGGGGGCGGTCGCGCCCCCGGTTGGGAACCTCTCGTGCGCAAGCTCGACACGATCATCCGGGACTACCACTGGGGTTCGCGGACCGCGCTCGCCGAGCTGCGCGGCGCGCCGTCGCCGAGCCCGGCGCCCGAGGCGGAGCTGTGGGTCGGCGCGCACCCCGACGACCCGTCCCGGCTGCGGGACTGCGGGGTGCCGCTGGACCGCTACCTCGCGGCCAACCCGGCCGGCCTGCTCGGGCCGGGCAGCCTGGCCGCGTTCGGCCCGCGGCTGCCGTTCCTGCTCAAGGTGCTGGCCGTGGACGCGCCGCTGTCGCTCCAGGTGCACCCGGACCGGGAGCAGGCCGCGACCGGGTACGCCGAGCGCGGCTACCGCGACGACCGGGCCAAGCCCGAGGTGCTGGTGGCGCTGACGGAGTTCGCCACGCTGGCCGGTTTCCGCGCGCCCGCCGCGACCGCCGCCCTGCTGGACGCGCTGGCCGTGCCCGGCCTCGCGCCGGTGCGGGCCGCGGTGGCGGCCGGTGAGGTCGGGGAGGCGCTGCGGCTGGCGCTGACCGGGACGACCGGCGGGCTGGTCGCGGAGGTGGCCGCCGCGGCGGCGCGGGTGCCCGCGCTGGCGCACGTCGCGGAGCTGGCGGAGGTCTACCCGGGCGACCCCGGGGTGGTCGCGGCGCTGCTGCTCGACGCGGTGGTGCTGCGGCCGGGGCAGGCCGTGTACGTCGGACCGGGCGTGCCGCACGCGCACCTGCGCGGCGTGGGCGTGGAGCTGATGGTCAACTCCGACAACGTGCTGCGCGCGGGCCTGACCACCAAGGAGGTCGACGTGCCCGCCGTGCTGTCCGTCGTGGACACCCGCTGCGGGCCGGCCGCCGTGCTGGCCGGCGAGGTGGACGGTCCACTGAGGACCTACCCGACCCCGGACCCGGAGTTCCGGCTGCACGAGGCGCGCCCCGGGGCCGTGCTGCCCGGCGGCGGTCCGCAACTCCTGCTGTGCGTCAACGGTTCCGTCGTGGTGCGCAGGGGCGGGGACGAGGTCGTGCTGGCGGCGGGCGAGTCGGCGTTCCTGCCCCACGACGAGGACGCGGCCCAGCTCGCCGGCGAAGGCCGGGCGTTCTGGGCCGCGGTGAACCTCGGTGCGTGAGCGCCTCCGGGGTGCGGCGGAGCGGGGAGGTCCCGCCGCACGACCGGGGAGCCCGGGTCCTACTGGAAGTTCACGTCACTGCACAGGTAGTAGGCCTGGTCCATGTGGCTGGCCTGCCAGATCGTGAAGACCACGTGGCGACCGGTGCGGCTGCCCGCGTTCACCTGGGCCTGGTACAGGCCGGTGGTGCCGTAGCGACCGGTCGTGGTCACCAGCTCCAGGTCGCTCCAGCGCAGCGGCTGGGTGGCGGTGTTGACGCCCTGGCGGGTGATGTAGATCCGCAGGTAGTCCGCACCGTGGCGGGCCTGGTCGTCGATCCGCAGGGTGAACTGGCGCGGCTTGTTGGTGACGTTCCACGCGCCGACCGCGTCGAGCGCCCGGTAGCGGCCGCTCTCGGCCAGGCCACCGCTGCACAGCTGACCGTTCGGCAGGGCGCCCTGGTGGTTGCCGCCGACACCGTTGCGGTACAGGCCGTTCCAGTTCCACATCGCGTTGGGGTCGGCCTTCCAGGCCTGCGCGCACATCGGGTCGGTCTGACCCATGTTCGGGTTCAGGTGGTCACCACCCCAGCGCTGGTGACAACCGTAGTTGCGCGACGGCGGGTCGGTGACCGAGCCGTGCGCGCTGGCCACGGTCGTGGTGCCCACCAGGGTGACCGCGCTGGCGGCGAGGACCGCCAAGACCGAGGTGAAGACGCCGAAAACCGAACGGAGACCGCGTCTGGTCATGTGTGTCCTCCACGTTGAGGATTAACAGGATGTTCGACTGGGAGCGCTCCCAGTACCCAAAGGTAGCGAACTGGGCACGTTCTGTGAACCCCATGCGCGTACGAAGGTTTTTCGTTCCGGCAGAGCGCCGAACGGCCTAGTGATCTGCCCTCGTCAGTGGTAATAGCCCTCCACAGCGGCCCGCGCCTCCCGGTACCGTGCCGGTCCCTCCTGCGGCACGGGCGGAAAACCACCACCCGGTTTGAGCTCGTCGAGCTGCGCGGTCGACAGCGCGAACACCACCCGGCCGAGCCCGGACCGCTCGATCGCGCCCGTGCACATGCCGCACGGTTGGCAGCTGGTGAACAGGGTGGTGCCCGCCGCCACCGCCGGGTCCAGCTCGCGCGCCGCCCACCGGGCCAGCTTCAGCTCCGGGTGCGCGGTGATGTCGTGGTCGGACAACGAGGTGTTGCGCTCCTCCGCCAGCACCTCCCCGTCCGGCCCGACCAGCAGCGACCCGAACGGCGGGTTGCCCGCCGCCCGCGCCTCGGCGGCCAGCTCGATCGCCCTGTCCAAGCTCATCCGAACTCCTTGCGCACGGTCGCCAGCGCCTGCCAGGCGACCTCGGGGTGCCGCGTCTCGGCGGGGTCGCCGAGGAACGGGTCCAGCACGACCGCTTCCGCGCCCGACTCGCGCAGCGCCGCCAGGTCACCGACGACCTGCGCCACGGTGCCCTCGCCCATCCGCCGGTCCGGGCCGGGGTCGTCCGGGGTCAGGCGCAGCAGGACGCGCGGGGCGAGCGCGGGCACGGGCTTGCCCTCGCGGGCGGCGATGTCCGTCAACCGCCGCACCGCATCCGCGTGCTGCCGGTGGGTGAGCCGGAGGCCGTGCCACGCGTCCCCGAACCGGACCGCCCGCCGCAGCGCCGCGTCCGAGTGCCCGCCCACCCAGACCGGCACGGTCCCGGCCCGGTAGTCGGCCTCGTCGGACCACGCCGCCCGCACCGCGCGCAGGCCCTCGTCGGTGAGCCGGCCGCGCTCGGCGAAGGGGACGCCCAGCGCCGCGTACTCCTCCCGCGCCCACCCGACGCCGACGCCGAGCACGAACCGGCCGCCGGACAGCTCGGCCAGGTTCGCCGCCATCCGCGCCACCAGCAGCGGGTGCCGGTAGGGCAGCACCAGCACGGTGGTGCCCAGGGTGATCCGCGAGGTCACCCCGGCCAGCCAGGACAGCGCGGTGAACGGCTCGTAGAAGGGGGCCGGGTACTGCTCCGCGACGTCGGCGGTGACCGCCACGTGGTCGGAGACCATCAGCAGGTCGAAGCCCAGGCCCTCGACGGTCAGGGCCCACCGCCGCACCACGTCGGGAGAGGTGCCGGGGCCGAAGTTCGGGACGTTCACGCCGAGTCGCACGGGATCAAGGTTAGGCGGGGGAAGTGGTGTCGCTGAAGGGGTTCGTCCCGGTATGAGGGGGTCCGGCCCGTGGATACCACGGTACTTTGCCCCGGTGACCGTGAACCTCGACCAGACCGACTGGGCCATCCTCGCCGAGCTCCAGCGCGACGGCCGGCTCCCGATCACCGAGCTGGGCCGCCGGGTCAGCCTCAGCGCCTCGGCCACCACCGAGCGGGTCCGGCGCCTGGAGGGCGCCGGCGTGGTCACCGGGTACCGGGCCGAGGTCGACCTGGACAAGGCCGGCTACCCGGTGCTCGCGGTGGTGCGCCTCAAGTACCCCGGCAACCGCCACGAGCCGCTGCACGCGCTGCTCGCGGAGCGCGGCGAGGTGCTGGAGTGCCTGCGCACCACCGGTGACGACTGCTACACGCTCAAGGTCGCCGCCACCTCGATGGCGCACCTGGAGCGGGTGGTCGACGAGCTGATGGCGTTCGGCAGCACCACCACGAACGTCGTCTACAGCCAGACCCTGCCGTACCGGGGCGTGGCGCCGGCCGCTCCCCGGTAGCGGTTCACCGCCAGGGCGTGGCGGGCAGGCACCCGGCCGGGTCGGCGTCGGACCGGCCGGCCACGACCAGGCCGTCCGGCCGGACCCAGCACCGGGTCGGGTCGGTGAGGTCCGCGCCCGTGATCCGGGCCAGCACCCCGCCCCCGGCGTCGTAGGCGGTCAGCGTGCCCGGCTCGCCGTCGCCCGGCGCGGGGAGGTCAGACGGGTGGTCCAGGCGGGCCACGAACGTGCGGTTGGCGATGCTCGCCTCCGCCGACCGGCCGAGCCGCTCGTGGACGACCCTGGCCACCGGCGCGGACACCCGGCCCACCGCCACGATCCGGCCCCTGGTGCCCCCGTGCCGGGCCTTGCCGAGGTCGCCGCCCGACGACACGACGACCGCGTCCGCGGCGAAGGGGCCCGGCAGCCACTCCCGGTCGCGCACGGCGGTGGAGGACGGGTGGTAGGCGGCGGTCGGGCCGTCGACGGTGCACTCCACCACGCCGTGCTCGGTGTAGAGCACGGCGAGGTCGCCGCCGACCGGATCGACGTGGTACTGGTGCAGCACCGCCGGTTCGCGGTGCGGCGCGGCGGCCGCGCAGCCCTGCTCGATCTCGTCCACCCGCGCCGGTGTCAGGCCCGGGGACGCCGACGGCGGCTTGGTGGTGGGTCCCGTGGTCGTCGCTGGAGCGGTCGTCGCTGGGTTGGTCGTCACGGGGTTGGTCGTCACGGGGTTGGTCGTCGCTGGGTTGATCGTCACGGGGGAGGTCGCCGCCCCCGCGTCGTCGGTCGGCCGCTGCCCCGGCGCGAGCACCACGACCAGGACGGCCACGGCCGCCGCCGCGATCCCGGCGGTGAGCAGCGGCGCGTACCGGGCCCGGCGGTGGGCGACGGCCCGTTCCAGCCCGGCCCGGATCTCGGCGTGCCGGTGCGGGGGCACGTCCCGCTCCGGGGGGAGGGTGGTGTTCATCGGTCCTCCAGGGACATCGCGGGGACGGCGACGACCGGCGCCGGGCCGAGCCTGCGGGTCAACCGGGCCTTGGCCTTGCTGACCCGGGCCCGCACGCTGCCCTCCGCGATGCCGAGCACGGCGGCGGCGTCCGCGTAGGACACCCCCGACCACACGCACAGCGCCGGCGCCTCCCGCTCGTTGCGGGGCAGTCCCCGACGGCGGCCAGCAGCACGGCCATGCGCCGCTGGTCGTCGACGCGCTCGGCCACCTGGTCGGCGTGGTCCGGCACGGCGACCTCGACCGGGAACCGGCGGAACAACCGCAGCCGCCGCGCGATCGTGCGGCGGTCGCCCCGCACCACGTTGGTGGCCGCGGCCAGCAGCCACGGCAGCGCCGAGTCGTGCTCCAGCCGCAGCCGGTCCCGCTTGCGCCAGGCGACCAGGAAGGTGTTCTGGAGGTGGTCCTCGGCCGCCGCCCACGAGGCGGTCAGCCGGAAGCGGAAGTGTTGCCCCCGGGACGGCGGAGCCCCCGGCACGACCGGCCTCGCCGTTGAGGCCGGCCGCGCCGTGGCGGCCACCGCCCCCGCAACGCCCGCCGAGCGTTGCCGGGGCGGTTTCGGCACGGGTGGGGAGCGCCCCCGCGGCAGCTCCCCACCCGGGACCGGGTGCGGCGGGGGTCAGGCGGGGATTCCCACACCCGCGCTGATGCCCGTCACCGCTGCGGCGGACGACGCCGTGGTGGACGACGCCGTGACGGTCGTGACCGCGGGCCGCCGGTGGAGCCCGGAATTGCGCGGACCCATGCGCCACCTCCTCGCGAACAAGTCTCTGGGAACGCTCCCAGGATGACCGTAACCAGCGAGTTCACATATGGCAAGAAATTTCACATACCTGACCAAAGGGCCGTTCACGCTGCTGAACAGCGCGAACGGCCCGTCGGGGAGGCATTGTCGAAATGCCGTCGAAACGGCAGACCAACGATGTTTTGTGAAACGGATTTACGAATGCGGGCAGGTGTCGCGGTACTCGGAAATGGCCGTGCCGCGCGGCGCCGGGCAGAGGAACTGCTCGTAGCGGGTGTCGTCGTCGATGAACCGCTTGAGCCACGAGACGCTGTACTTGGCGATGGTGGTGTTGGACGAGTTCGGCGCGAAGTGGCTCGCGCCCGCCAGCTCCAGGTACGCCTTGTCCAGGGTGGACGGCAGACCCGCGTAGAACGGCTCCGAGTGGGTCCGCACGGAGGCCACCGAGTCGTTCTCCGCGCCGATGACCAGCGTGGGCGTCCGCACGGAGGACCAGGTCTTGGTGGTGTTCCACGCGGTGAGCGGGATCGACGCCTGGAGGGTGGGCCGGTCCTTCGTGGCCTCCAGCGCGCCGCCGCCGCCCATGGAGTGGCCCATCACGCCGAGGCGGTCGGGGTCGACGCGGTCGCGCACGGAGCTGCGGGTGGTGAGGTAGTCGAGCGCCGCGAGGAGCTGGTCGCCGCGCGAGGCGGGCTGGTCGTAGCGGGAGTTCGTGTCGATGGTGAAGACCACGAAGCCCTGCGACGCCAACCTGGGGCCCAGCCAGGAGATGCTGGACTGCGCGGCGGTGTAGCCGGGCGAGATCGCGACCGCGCCGAAGGTGCCCTCGGCGGTGCTGGTCGGGTAGTAGATCGTGCCGCCGCCGAACCCGCTCGCGGACAGCGAGGAGACGGTGGTCTGGCCGGTCGCGAACGGGCCGCGACTCGCTTCGATGCTGGAGTTCGTCGGGGCCGGGCCCCGCTCGTAGGGGTTCTCCGCGGCCTGGGCGACCGCGGTGGGGGCGGTGAGGGCGACCGCCGCGGCCAGGACGAGGACGCGGCGGGACAGGGGTGACCTCAAAGACATGCGTGTGCTCTTTCCCGGTGCGGGAGGACTTGGCGGTGAGTCCTGAGTGGACATTGCCTGCGCGCTGACCGAGTTTGCTCCACTACCTACTGTCAGGTCAAGTAATTCGGCTCACAAGGGTTGGGTCCACCGGCCGCGTTCGGCTGGTCCGAATGCCACTCAGGGTTGGATGAAGATTTGACAAACTGCGTTGTCAAAAAATGGTTCAGACCTATTACCGGGTCCCCGAAGTACCGGGAACTGCCGGGACCAGTACCTCCCACCTGCACGGAAGCGCTCCCACGGAGCCCTTGACCGGGACCGCGTCCGGAACGAGGATCGTGCGCGACAGAGCCGTCGCCCTGATGAACGGAACCGCCGAATGTCCCGCAGACACCTGAGCGCCGCGCTGGCCGCGGTGCTCACCGCAGGTCTCCTCACCGGGGGCGTGGCCACCGGTGTGGCCGGCGCCTCACCCGACTCCAAGACCCGGCAGCCGGTCATCGGCGAGCCGCGGACCGAGCACGGCTGCGCGCGGATCGAGAAGGACCTCCCCGAGCTGTCCGACTGGCCCGAGGTGCGCAGCCGGGTCCAGTCCACCCCCGCCGACGAGCGGCGGATCAAGAAGATCGTGGCGGGCATGACCCTGGCCGAGAAGGTCGGCCAGATGACCCAGCCGGAGATCGCCGCGATCACCCCGGACGAGGTTCGGGAGTACGGCATCGGCTCGGTGCTCAACGGCGGCGGCTCGTGGCCGAACCGCGACAAGCACGCGCCCGTCGACGCCTGGCTGGACCTGGCCGACGCCTACTGGCAGGCGTCCAGGACCACCCGCACCAAGATCCCGGTGATCTGGGGCATCGACGCCGTGCACGGCAACAACAACGTCTACGGCGCGACCGTCTTCCCGCACAACATCGGCCTGGGCGCGGCGCACGACCCGTGCCTGGTCCGCGACGTCAGCGCGGCCACCGCCGAGCAGATCCGGGCCACCGGCCAGGACTGGGCGTTCGCGCCCACGCTGGCCGTGCCGCTGGACGACCGCTGGGGCCGCACCTACGAGGGCTACTCCGAGGACCCGCGGATCACCCGCGCCTACGGCTACGAGGCCGTGATCGGGTTGCAGGGCCGCAGCAGGCGCGACGTGGACGTGCTCGCCACGGCCAAGCACTTCATCGGCGACGGCGGCACGATCGGTGGCAAGGACCAGGGCGTCAACCCCTCGACCACCGCCGAGATGATCAACGTGCACGGCCAGGGCTACTACGGCGCGCTCGCCGCGGGCGCCCAGACCGTGATGGTGTCGTTCAACTCCTGGGACAACGCGGAGCAGGGGATCAACGAGGGCAAGCTGCACGGCAGCGAGCTGGCGCTGAACGACATCCTCAAGGACAAGATGGGCTTCGACGGCCTGGTCGTCTCCGACTGGAACGGCATCGGCCAGGTCGCGGGCTGCACCAACGCCAGCTGCCCGCAGGCCGTCAACGCGGGCATCGACGTCGTGATGGTGCCCAACGACTGGAAGGCGTTCATCGCCAACACGATCGCCCAGGTCGAGGGCGGTCAGATCCCGATGGCCCGCATCGACGACGCGGTGACCCGCATCCTGCGCGTCAAGCTCCGCTCGGGCGTGCTCGACAGCGCCAAGAAGCCCTCGGAGCGGCGCCACGCCGGCGAGGCCGACGCGCTGGAGGCCCGGAAGCTGGCCCGCGAGGCGGTGCGCCAGTCGCAGGTGCTGCTGAAGAACAACAACCGGGTGCTGCCGCTCAAGCCGCGGTCGAAGGTGCTGGTCGTGGGCAAGTCGGCCGACTCGATGCAGAACCAGACCGGCGGCTGGACGCTGACCTGGCAGGGCACAGGCAACACCAACGCCGACTTCCCGACCGGGCAGACCGTGCTCGGCGGGCTCAAGGAGGCGCTGGGCGAGCGGAACGTGGTGTTCAGCGAGACCGGCGACGTCGACCCGGCCGGGTTCGACGCGGTCATCGCGGTCATCGGCGAGACCCCGTACGCGGAGGGCGTCGGCGACATCGGCAAGCGGACCCTGGAGGCCGCGAAGACCTACCCGCAGGACCTGGCGGTGCTGGACAAGGTCAGCGGCAAGGGCGCGCCGGTCGTCACGGTGTACGTGTCGGGCCGCCCGCTGCACGTCAACAAGGAGCTGAACCGCTCGGACGCGTTCGTCGCGGCGTGGCTGCCCGGCACCGAGGGCGGCGGCGTGGCCGACCTGCTGGTGCGCGGTCGCCACACCTGGCCCGGGTACACCGGCACGCTGTCCTTCTCGTGGCCGCGCTCGGCCTGCCAGACGCCGCTGAACCCCGGTGACGAGGGCTACGACCCGCTGTTCAAGCCGGGCTACGGGCTCAAGACCTGGTCCTACCGCCCGATGGGGAAGCTCGACGAGTCCTCGCCCGAGGGCGGTTGCTCCGGTGGCGGCGGCGGTGGCGTCGCGACCGAGGACCTGGAGATCCACAACCGGGTCGACTCCGCCCCGTACCGCAGCTTCATCGGCTCCCCGGACAACTGGAGCGGCACGGAGCTGGGCCCGGACGCGGAGGCCGCGCACACCAACATCACCGTGGTGCCGGCGGACGTGAACGTGCAGGGTGACGCGCTGAAGACCACCTGGACCGGCAGCGGCGCGGGCCAGCTGTACCTCCAGGACCCGGCGGGCGGCAGCGACCTGCGCGGCTACCCCAACGCCAACGCCGCGCTGGTGTTCGACGTGGTCGTGCACCAGCCCCCGGCCGCCCGGACGGTGCTGAGCGCGCACTGCGTCTACCCCTGCTTCGGCGAGGTCAACGCGACCGGCGTGTTCGGCGGGCTGCCGGTCGGCGTGAAGTCGACGGTGAAGGTGCCGCTGTCCTGCTTCGCCGAGCGCGGGCTGGACTTCGAGAGCGTGAACACGCCGTTCCTCGTCTACACGGAGGGCGCGTTCCAGGCGTCGTTCGCGAACGTGCGGTGGGTGCCGAAGGCGGCCGCCGACCCCGACGCGAGGACGTGCGCCGAACTGGCCGGCTGAGCCGGGACCGGATCGAGGACCGGGGGCGGGCCGTCAGTCACGGCCCGCCCCCGGTCGCGTCGGCGCCCCGGTCCGGCCCGCCGCTGTGCGCCGGGACCAGGACGACCGCGCGAGCCGCGACCAGGACGCGAGCCGCGACCAGGACGCCGACGCGAGCCGGGACCACCCGCCGGCGTCACCACCCGCCCGCCCTCCGGTGTGCGCCGCGACCAGGACGACGACCGCGCCCAGGACCTGGGTCGCGGTGAGCGACTGGTCCAGCGCGAGCCACCCGACGGCGGTCGCCACGACCGGGCTGAGCAGCCCGAGGAACGCCACCCGCGTGGCGGGCAGCAGGCCGATGCCCCGGAACCACAGCGCGTAGGTCAGGGCGCCGCCGATCAGCCCCAGGTAGGCGTAGCCACCGAGGTTCGCGGCGTCGAGCGCGGGCGGCGGGCCCTCGACCAGCAGCGCGACCGGCAGCAGCACCAGGCCGCCCGCCGTGAGCTGCCACCCCGTGACCGCGAGCAGCGGCGCGGGCGCGGGCCACCGCTTGCCCAGCACCACCCCGGCGGCCAGGGCCACCGCGCCGCCCAGCGCCGCCGCCACCCCGACCGCGTCGAGCCGGGCGTCGGCGCGCAGCACGAGCAGGGCGACCCCGCCGACGCCCGCCAGCCCCGCGAGGACCGCGCGCGTGGTGGCGGGCCGCCCGAGCAGCAGGGTCGACAGCCCCGCCACCACCAGCGGCTGCACCGCGCCCGCCGTCGCCGCGACCCCGCCCGGCAGGCGGTAGGCGGCCAGGAACAGCAGCGGCAGTAACAGGCCGATGTTGAGCGTGCCGAGCACCGCCGCGCGCCACCACCAGTCGCCGCGCGGCAGCCGGCGGGTGAGCGCGAGCAGCAGCAGCCCGGCGGGCAGCGCGCGGAGCAGCCCGGCCAGGAGGGGGCGGTCGGGAGGCAGGAACTCGCTGGTCACGAAGTAGGTCGTGCCCCAGACGGCGGGGGCGGTGGCGGTGATGGCGAGCGTATATTTGCTTAGCACTAAGGTAAAGTAGCTTAGCGGTGAGGTATCCGGGTGGGAATTCGGCCATCGCTAAGCTGGGCGGGTGGCGGACCACGTCGACCTGGTGCTGGAGCAGTGGCACGCGCAACGTCCCGACCTGGACGTCTCGCCGATGGCGGTGGTCGGCCGGCTGACGCGCCTGAGCCGGCTGGTCGACGGCGAGCTCCAGCGGACCTTCGCCGGCCACGGCCTGGACCGGGCCTCGTTCGACGTGCTGGCGACCCTGCGGCGCAGCGCCCCGCCGCACCGGCTCACGCCGACCGGGTTGATGCGCGCGTCGATGGTGACCTCGGGTGCGGTGACCCAGCGCCTCGACCGCCTGGAGGCCCGCGGGTTGGTCACGCGGACGCCGAGCGAGCACGACGGGCGCGGGGTGGTGGTCGGGTTGACCGGGGAGGGGTTGGCCCTCGTGGACCGCGTGCTGCCGGACCACCTGGCCACCGAGGAGCGCCTGCTGGGTGGGTTGACGGGGGAGGAGCGGGCGGCGCTGGCCGGGGCGTTGGCGACGGTCCTCGAATCCCTGGGCGACACCCGCGACTGAGGTCCGACCCGGCTCCCGAAGCCGCCCGCACTGGTCCGTTCGCCGGTCGTCGGCCCGTCTCGCCAGGGGCGAGCGGAGCATCCCGCCGCAGCCTCCCGGACCAATCCACGTTCCGGGTCCTTCACAGCGAGTTTCCTTACCGTTACAGTTCTGGGAGCGCTCCCAGTCCGGTGTGCGGTCAGCGTCGACCGCACACCGGACAGACCTCCTGCGCGGGACGACGTGGTCCCGCCCCGAAGGAAGTGATGCGGATGACCAGCTTCTCGTCCCGTCTGGACGTGCACGCGAACTCGCTGCGGGCGTTGAGCGTTCCCCTGCTCAGGGGCTCTCTCGGCGTGGTGTTCGTGTGGTTCGGCGCGCTGAAGGTGGCCGGTGCGACACCGGTCGCCGACCTGGTGGCCCGGACCGTCCCGTGGCTCGACCCGGGCACGTTCGTCCTGCTGCTCGGGGTGGTGGAGGTGGTGCTGGGGATGGCCCTGGTGGCGGGTCGCCGGTTGCGCTGGGTAGCGCTGCTGGTGGTGCTCCACCTGTGCGGGACCTTCCTCACCCTGGTGGTGCAGCCGACCGTCGCGTTCCGGACGGGAAACCCGCTGCTGTTGACCATGACCGGTGAGTTCGTGGTCAAGAACCTGGTCCTGATCACCGCGGCCCTCGCGGTCATGTCGGCCGACACACCCGTGCGGCAGCGGGTGGCGCAGGCACGACAGCGGTGATCTGTGGTGCCGCGGGGCCCCGACCGGCCCCGCGGTGCCGTTCTCCCCCTACCCGCGGCGCGCCACGTGGGCGGCCACGCCGTCCAGGAAGACGTCCAGGCCGAAGGCGAAGTCGGTGTCCGCGTCCTCCTCCGCGCGCAGGTCGTCCAGGTCGAACACACCTGCCTCGACCACCCGGCTCAACCAGGGCAGCCGGCGGGGGTCGACGACCCGCCTGAGCGCGGTCGAGTAGGCGCGGCTGAACGCCTCGGGGTTGTCCTCGTACCCGGCGGCCAGGTCGCCGGCCAGGCGCACCTCGCCGTTGATGAAGGTCAGCAGGCCCAGCACGACCCGCACCTTCTCCTCCTCCGTCAGGGGGGTCCCGGCCAGCGCGCCCAGGGCCCGGTCGAACCAGGCCAGGTTGCGCGGTCCGACGGGAGGTCCGCTGATCGGGACCCGGCTGAGCCACGGGTGCCTGCGGTGCACCGCCACCACGCCGTGCGACCAGGCGGTCAGCCCGGTCCGCCAGTCGCAGCCCGCCGGCAGCTCGGGCGGCTCCTCCATGGCCGCGTCGAACATCAGCGCCAGCAGCTCGTCCTTGCTCCGCACGTGCCGGTAGAGGGCCATCGTGGACCTGCCCAGCTGCTGCGCCACGTGGGCCATGGACACGGCGGCCAGGCCCTCGGCGTCCGCGACCCCGACCGCGGCCCGGGTGATGTCCGCGCTGGTGAGCGAGGGTTTGCGGCCGCGCCGGGGCGTGTCGCGCAGGCCCCACAGGAGCGCGACGCTGTCGGGTAGGCCGGTCTCCTCGGTCACGCGGCCAGTCTAGGGCTTGGCCATTAATTGCGTATCAGCTACGCTAATTTGCGTATCGCATACGCACAGGGGGTTGTCATGATCGTGGAGGTGACCGGCCTGAAGAAGGCTTACGGGTCCACCGCGGTGCTGGACGGGGTGGACCTGGAGGTCGTCGAGGGGTCGATCTTCGCGCTGCTCGGTCCCAACGGCGCCGGGAAGACCACCGCCGTCCGGATCCTGTCCACGCTGACCCGGCCGGACGCCGGGCGGCTGCGGGTGGCGGGGTTCGACGTGGTGCGCGAGCCGGTCGAGGTGCGCCGGGTGATCAGCCTGACCGGGCAGTACGCGGCCGTGGACGCCGAGCAGACCGGGCGGGAGAACCTGGTGCTGGTCGGCCGGCTGCGGCGGCTCGGCCGGGCGGGGGCGCGGGCGCGGGCCGACGAGCTGCTGGAGCGGTTCGACCTGGTCGCCGCCGCGGACCGGCGGGTCCGGACCTACTCGGGCGGGATGCGGCGGCGGCTGGACCTGGCCATGGGCCTGGTCGCCTCGCCCCGGGTGGTGTTCCTGGACGAGCCGACCACCGGGCTCGACCCGGCCGGCCGGACGACCACGTGGGAGGCGATCCGCGAGCTCACGCGCACGGGTACGACGATCTTCCTCACCACGCAGTACCTGGAGGAGGCAGACCGCCTGGCCGACCGGATCGTGGTGCTGGACCGGGGCCGGGTGGCCGCGCAGGGCACCGCCGACGAGCTCAAGGCGCGGGTCGGCGGCGAGCGCGTCGACCTGAGCTTCGCCTCGGCGGGCGAGCTGCGCGCCGCGCGGGCCCGGCTGGGCGGGTTCGCCGACCCGGGGCACCGGGTGCTCAGCGTGCCGTCCGACGGCAGCGCCGCCCACCTGCACGCCGTGCTGGACGACCTGCGCTCGGCGGGCGTCGCGCCCGCGCGGGTGTCCTCGCACCGGCCGACCCTCGACGACGTGTTCCTCTCGCTGACCGGGGAAGGGGTGCCCGCGTGAGCCGCCCGATGACCGACCCCGCGGCCGACCCGGTGACCAACCCCGCGGCCGGCCCGGTGACCGGCCCGCTGGCCGACTCGATCACCATGATCGGCCGCAGCGTGCGCCTGGCCAGGCGCAACACCGACACGCTGGTCATGTCCGTGGTCCTGCCGCTGCTGATGATGACGCTGTTCGTCCACGTCTTCGGCGGCGCGATCGACACCGGCACCCGGTACGTGAACTACGTGGTGCCCGGCATCGTCCTGCTGTGCGTCGGCTACGGCGCCGCGTCCACCGCGATGTCCGTGGCCGACGACCTCACCAAGGGCATGGTGGACCGCCTGCGGTCCATGCCGATCCGCCCGTTCGTGGTCCTCACCGGACACGTCGTGGCCAGCGTCGCCCGCAACGCCGTCTCCACCACCGTCGTCATCGGCGCGGCGGTCGCCATGGGCTTCCGGCCGACGGCGTCACCGGTGGAGTGGGCCGCGACGGCGGGCCTGCTCCTGCTCTACGTGCTGGCGCTGTCGTGGCTGGCGGCGGGGCTGGGCGCGGTGGCCAAGTCGGTCGAGGCGGCGGGCACGTTCAGCTTCCTCATGCTGTTCCTGCCCTACCTGAGCAGCGCGTTCGTGCCGACCGGCACCATGCCCGCGGTGCTGCGGGTGATCAGCGAGCACCAGCCGATCACGCCGATCATCGAGACCGTGCGCGGCCTGCTCACCGGCACGCCCGTCGGCGGCGCCGGGTGGGCGGCGCTCGCCTGGTCGGTCGGGCTGCTGGCGGTGTCGTTCACCCTGGCGACCCTGCTCTACCGGAGGCGCACCCGGGACTGAACCCACTCCTCGACCAGGTCGCCGAGCGTCGACAGCGGCACGCGCGCCTCCGACAGCACCACCTCGTGGAAGTCCCTGATGTCGAACGCGCCGCCCAGCCGGCGCTCGGCGTCCCCGCGCAGGCGCTGGAACTCCAGTCGGCCCGCGGTGCAGGCCGGCGCCTGCCCGGGGTCGGCGAGGTAGCGGTCCACCTCGGACTCGACCAGCTCGGGCGCAGTCGGCGTGGCGGTGCGGAGGAAGTCGACGGCCCGCTCCCGGCTCCACCCGAAGGCGTGCAGGCCGGTGTCCGCGACCAGCCGCCCGGCGCGCATCGAGTCGAACGCCGGCATGCCGAGGCGGGCGTGGGCGTCGGGGTACAGGTCGGTGGTGGTGTGCCGGGCGATCGTGCCGGCGTAGAGCCGGTCGCCGTCGGGCAGGGCGGCGCGGCGGCCGGCGTCACCGGACCAGGCGGTGGAGCACGAAGATCCCGCCGTGCAGCGGCCGGTCCAGGCGCTGGTCGTCGGTCGCCACGTACTCGTCGAGCACGGCGCTGATCCGGCGGTCCAGCTCGGCCAGCTCCTCGGGGGACAGGTGCAGCGCGAACCGCGCGTAGGTCCGCACCGACTCGGGCCCGGCCTCGGCCAGCTCCTCCTGGAACGCCTGGAGCGGGGCCATGGGCGCCGGGGGGCCGTCGTCGCCGAGCGGCCCGTCCAGCCACCACGACCGGTCGGTGGACCGGTAGGGCTTCTCCAGGGCGCCGCCCGCGCCCGCGCGCACCTCGCCGACCTCCAGGAACCCGGCGGCCACCAGCTGGCGCACGTGGTAGAGCACGGTGCCCGGGTCGCGCCCCAACCGCTCGGCCAGCTGCTTGTTGGTCAGCTCCTGCCCCATGCACAGCCGCAGCACGCGCAGGCGCAGCGGGTGGGCCAGGGCCTTCGTCTCCTGGACCGTCGCCGGACGCCGCTGCCGTTGCACCACGGGCCCAATCTAGTCGCGGCCAAACCGATGGAGAAAATCCCACCGATGTGCCAATCTCCACCAATGCACCTGGGGAGGGCGTTCTGGCGCCTGCTGGCTTCTTCCGGCTTCTCGAACCTGGCGGACGGCACGTTCAAGGTGGTCCTGCCGCTGGTCGCGGTGCAGATCACCCGCGAACCCGCGCTGATCGCCGGCCTCGTGTTCGCCCTGACCCTGCCGTGGCTGGTGCTCACCCTGCCCGCGGGCGCGGTCGTCGACCGCTTCGACCGGCGCGTGATCATGCTCGCGGCCAACACGACCCGCGCCGCGCTGCTCGCCGCGCTCGCCGGGGCGGTCGCGCTGGACGTGGCGGGCATCGGCCTGCTGTACGCGATCGCCCTGGGCGTCGGCGCCGCCGAGGTCCTCTACGACACCTGCGCGCACTCCCTGCTCCCGCAGGTCGTGGCCCGCGACCGCCTGCCCCGGGCCAACGCCCGGCTGTTCGCGGTGGAGCTGACCGCCAACGAGTTCCTCGGCCCGGCCGCCGCGGGACTGCTGGTGGCCGCGGGCGCGGTGGTGGCCTTCACCGTCCCGGCCGCGCTCTGGCTGGTGGCGGTAGGCGTGCTGCTGGCGGTCCGCGGCGCGTTCCGGGTGCCCCGGCAGCAGCGCACCACCCTGCGCGCCGACATCGCGGAGGGCATCCGCTTCCTGGTCCGCCACCGCCTGCTGCGCGCCCTGGCCGCCATGGTCGGCGTGTTCAACCTGGCGAGCAGCGCGACGGCCGCCGTGTTCGTGCTGTACGCGGTGGGGCCGGGTTCGGCCATGGGCCTGACCGACCGGGTGTTCGGCCTGCTGCTGACCACCCCGGCGATCGGCAGCCTGGCCGGCTCGCTCGCCGCCGAACGCCTGGTCGCCCGCCTGGGCCGCGCCCGCGCGCTCGGCCTCGGCTTCACCGCAGGCACCCTGCTCCTCGCCGCGCCGGCGGTCACCACCGACCCGTACGCGGTGGCGGCCGCGTTCGTCGTCGCGGGCTTCGGCATCGCCGTGCTCAACGTGGTCGCGATCTCGCTGCGCCAGCAGGTCACGCCGGACCGCCTGCTGGGCAGGGTGAACAGCGCCTACCGGATGGTCGCCTGGGGGACCATGCCGCTCGGCGCGGCCCTCGGCGGCGCGCTGGCCCACCTCGTCGGCCTGCGCGCGCTGTTCGCCGTCGCCACCGCCCTGGCGCTGACCGCCCTGTTCGGCCTGCTCACCGTGACCGACCGCCGGATCGACGAGGCGCTCCGGGCGGTGTCACCCGGTTGACCAGGCGCTCGACCAGGAAGTGCCCCAGGCCGATCCCGATCCCCGTGGTCAACGCCGAGAGCAGCGGCAGCACCGGACCCGGAGGCCGGTAGACCGGCGCGGGCCCGGTGGCGGGCCCCGAACGGGGCACCCGGAGCACCTGCCGGGCGGCCGCCTGGAGGCGCGTCGACACCTGCTGGTTCGTCCAGGCGATCACGTCGAAGTCGCCGAACTCGGCCAGCGCCGTGAAGCTGCGGTCCGCCGAGGCGACGCTGAACGTCCGGCAACCCCGGTCGTGGGCGTAGCGGGCGTGGGCGAGCAGCGCCTTCTCGGCCGCGTCCGGACCCGGCGCGACCACGCGGCTGGGCACGTTCATCTCGGTGAGCACGTTGCCGATCACGTCCAGCTCCGGTTCGGTCCGGGCGTAGCAGGCCAGCGCGTGGTGCACCGGCCCGGCCGCCCGCACCAGCGCGGTGATCCGCCCGCGCACCAGCTCGGGCCGGGGGTTGACCGGACCGATCATGTTCTCCAGGTCGATGAGCAGGACTCGCTGCGCCGCTTCCACTTCTCGATCTTCGGCACGCGACGCACCACGGGATCACTACCCGAACGGGTGACGGTCGCCCCGACCGCCCACGACGCCGCCCCGAAAGGGGCACGGCCGCCCCGCCGGTCAATGGCCCACATCGACGTCGCGGGCATTCCGGCGAACGGCGGGCACCGGTTGCGAACACTATCGCAACATTGTTCGTTTCGCGGGCTTCCGCGCGGGTTCGACAGGCGTCCAATTGAGATAGGAGTACCGGGTTGTCGCTGGCAGGGGCTGGTGGGAAAGCTTCGAAAGATTTCGAAAAATATCGACAAGCGTTGACCCGGATATCGGGGGTGAATGACCATCGTGCTCATCGAGTGAGCCCGCACCGACGCCCGGCTCCGATCGTCCTCCGGTCCTGGTGCGGTGTTCCACCCCTGCACCAGGAAAGGACCAGTCGAGTGCGAAGATTCCTCCCGGCCCTGGCCGCGGTGGCCGCGCCCTTGGTCGTCGCGAGCGTGCTGCTCGCCGCCCAGCCCGCCTCCGCCGCCACCCTCACCCAGGTCACCAACTTCGGCACCAACCCGAGCAACCTGCGGATGTACACCTACGTGCCGGACCGGGTCGCGGCCCGGCCGGCGCTGCTGGTGGCCATGCACTACTGCACCGGCACCGCGTCGGCGATCTTCAACGGCTACGCCCGCGACTACGTGACCGCCGCGGACCAGCACGGCTACGTCATCGTGTTCCCCGAGGCGACCCGCAGCGGGCAGTGCTTCGACGTGTCGTCCCAGCAGGCCCTCACGCGCGGCGGGGGCAGCGACCCGGTCGGCATCCTGTCGATGGTGAACTGGGCCAAGCAGCGCTACGACGTGGACCCCTCCCGGGTCTTCCTCACCGGGTTCTCCTCCGGCGCGATGATGACCAACGTGATGGCCGCGGAGTACCCGGACGTGTTCGCGGCCGCCTCGTCGTTCATGGGCGTGCCCGCGGGCTGCTTCGCCACCACCGACGGGTCCGCCTGGAACAGCCAGTGCGCCAACGGCCAGCTCACCAAGACCGCGCAGCAGTGGGGCGACCAGGCCCGCCAGATGAGCGGCGGCCACACCGGGCGGTTCCCGAGGGTGCAGCTGTGGCACGGCACCACGGACGACACCCTGCGCTACCCGAACTTCGGCGAGGCGATCAAGCAGTGGACCAACGTCCACGGCCTGAGCCAGACGCCGACCGCCACCGACCGGCCCCAGAGCAGCTGGACCCGCACCCGCTACGGCGGCAGCGGCACCCAGCCGCCGGTCGAGGGGATCAGCGTCCAGGGCGTCGGGCACTCGCTGCCGCAGAGCGGGATGGTGCAGTACGCCATCGCGTTCCTGGGCCTCAACAGCACCGGGACCACCGACCCGACCACGACCACCAGCACGACGACGACCACCACGACGACGGACACGACCACGACGACGACGTCTCAGCAGCCGGGTCCGGGGAGCACGTTGGCGGCGGCGGCGAACCGGACGGGTCGGTACTTCGGTGTGGCGGTGGCCGCGAACAAGCTCAGCGACTCGACCTACGTCGGGATCGTGAACCGCGAGTTCGACTCGATCACGCC
>NZ_JAUQOL010000025.1:0-95807 GCF_047689505.1 Saccharothrix sp. BKS2
GGATGCGGAGAAGCAGCTGCTGGGCCAGAAGGCCGAGCGGGAGAAGCAGTGGAAGGACGGCGACCTCGACGTCGTCGCCGAGGTCGACGACGAGCAGATCGCCGAGGTGCTGGCGAACTGGACCGGCATCCCGGTGTTCAAGCTGACCGAGGAGGAGACCACCCGCCTGCTCCGCATGGAGGACGAGCTCCACAAGCGGATCATCGGCCAGGTGGATGCCGTGAAGGCGGTCTCGCAGGCCATCAGGCGCACCCGCGCCGGCCTCAAGGACCCGAAGCGGCCCTCGGGGTCGTTCATCTTCGCGGGCCCCTCCGGCGTGGGCAAGACGGAGTTGTCGAAGGCGTTGGCGAACTTCCTGTTCGGGGAGGACGACGCGCTCATCCAGATCGACATGGGCGAGTTCCACGACCGCTACACCGCCTCGCGGTTGTTCGGTGCCCCTCCCGGCTACGTCGGCTACGAGGAGGGCGGGCAGCTCACGGAGAAGGTGCGGCGCAAGCCGTTCTCGGTGGTGCTGTTCGACGAGATCGAGAAGGCGCACCAGGAGGTCTACAACACGCTGTTGCAGGTGTTGGAGGACGGCCGGCTGACCGACGGTCAGGGTCGGACGGTGGACTTCAAGAACACCGTGATCATCTTCACCTCGAACCTGGGCACCTCGGACATCTCCAAGGCCGTGGGGCTGGGCTTCACCTCGGGCCAGGACACCGCCTCGAACTACGAGCGGATGAAGAACAAGGTCAACGACGAGCTCAAGAAGCACTTCCGGCCCGAGTTCCTCAACCGCATCGACGACATCATCGTCTTCCACCAGCTCACCCAGGACGAGATCATCAAGATGGTGGACCTGATGATCGCCCGCGTCGAGCAGCAGTTGAAGAACAAGGACATGGCGATCGAGCTCACGGATCGCGCGAAGATGCTGCTGGCCAAGCGCGGGTTCGACCCGGTGCTGGGCGCCCGGCCGCTGCGTCGCACGATCCAGCGCGAGATCGAGGACCAGCTGTCGGAGAAGATCCTCTTCGGCGAGATCCAGGCCGGTCAGATCATCATCACCGACGTCGAGGGCTGGGACGGCGAGTCCGAGGCCAACGACGCGGCGCGGTTCGTGTTCCGCGGTGAGACGAAGCCGCTGCGGGTGCCGGACTCGCCTCCGGTGGACCTGGCCTCGTCGGGTGGCGACGGTGGCGGGGAAGCCGACGCCGAGTCTGCCTGAGTGGTTGTCGAGAACGCCCCTGGGACCCTTGGTCCCGGGGGCGTTTTTGGTTCACGGGTTTATCGGTTCACGGGCGGAAAGATAAAACAGCGCTCGCCGCTGGGCAGGCCGCCGGGGGGAGAACTGCGGGCTGCTGGGTTTGTGGCGCTGCGCTGGGCTGGGGTGTGCTGGGGGGTGCGTGTGTGGGTCAGTGCAGGGTGCCGGTGGGGGTGTGCAGGTCCTGGGGGGTTTCCAGGGTGGTGCGGATGATGAGGTCCAGGGCCTGTGCGGTGGTGCTCAGGGGCAGGCTGGGGGCGTCCTGGGTCTGGTCCGGGGTGAAGGGGACGTGGACGAAGCCTGCTCGGAGGTGGGGGTGTTCGGTCGCCGCCAGGTGCATGAGGCCGTAGAAGACGTGGTTGCAGACGAAGGTGCCGGCGGTGTGCGAGACGGCGGCGGGGATGCCTGCGGCGGTGAGGGCGGCGGTGCAGGCTTTGACCGGGAGGGTGCTGAAGTAGGCGGTCGGGGCGTGGGGGACCACCGAGGTGTCCACCGGTTGGTTGCCGGCGTTGTCGGGGATGCGGGCGTCGTTGAGGTTGACGGCTACGCGTTCCGGGGTGATGTCCGGGCGGCCGCCCGCCTGGCCCACTGAGATCACCACGTCGTAGTGGTGGGTGCTGAGCGCGTTCTCCAGGACCCGCAGGGATTCGTCGAACACGCAGGGCAGTTGCAGGGTGGTCAGGGTGTACCCGGTGGGGCGCACGGCCACCGCCGCGTCCCAGGACGGGTTGGTGCGCTGCCCGTCGAAGGGTTCGAAGCCCGTCAGCAATACCTCCATTCGGGCAGACTAGATGTCGTGGTCGAACTGGAGGGACGCCGCACCAGGCGCGGGGGGACGACATTTCTGCTGGTGGTGGCGGCGGTCGCCTTCGTGCTGGCCGGGTTCGTGCGGTTGCTGGGGGTGGATGGCACTCGTCACATGGTGGCCACCACGGCGTTGACGCCCTACTTCGCCGCGGGCGGCGTGGTGCTGGGGGTGCTGGCGCTGCTGCTGCGCCGGTGGGGGGTGGCGGTGCTGGTGCTGTCGCTCGCGGCGGTGCTGGTGGCGGCGGTGGCGCCCCGGGCGTTCCCCGACTCGCGGCCGGTGGGGGTGGGGCGCGAGGTGACCGTGATGGCGTCGAACTTCCTGGTCGGGAAGGCGGACGCGGAGGTCGTGGTGGACCTCGTGCGGCGGTACCGGGTGGACGTGCTGGCGATGCAGGAGCTGACGCCGGCGATGGTGCGGGACCTGGACCGGGCCGGGTTGGGGCTGGTGCTGCCGCACCGGCACCTGCTCGACGAGCCAGGGGGGTCGGGGTCGGGGATCGCGTCCCGGTACCCGGTGTCGGCCCGGGAGCTGACCGCGCCCGGTTCGCTGCGGCAGGCGGGGGCCCTGGTCGACCTGCCGGGGGACGATCTCGAAATCGTCTCCGTGCACCCGATGCCGCCGGTGGTCGAGGGCGGGCCGGAGACGTGGCAGCGGGACCTGGCCGGGTTGCCGGAGCGGGAGCTGGGCGGGCCCGTCCGGGTGTTGGCCGGCGACTTCAACGCGACGCTGGACCACGTGGCGCTGCGGCGGTTGCTGAACAGCGGGTACGTGGACGCGGCCGACCAGGTGGGCGCCGGGTTGACGCCCACCTGGCCGGCCGGGGCGCTGTGGCCGCCGCCGGTCACCCTCGACCACGTGCTGGTGGACGGTCGGTGCCCGGTGGAGTCCTTCGAGGTGGTGGACGTGCCCGGGTCCGACCACCGGGCGGTGATCAGCCGGTTCGTCGTGCCAGCCGGGTGAGGGCCTCTTCCGCGCCCAGGGGGAGCGAGATGCCCCGGTCGTGCCTGATGTCGGGTTCGCGGGGGTTGATGCGGATCAGGTTGCCGGTGGCGGCGGACGCCAGCTCGGCCTGGCGGCGGACGGTGGGCACGGCGGTGCCCGCGCCGATCTCGACCACGACGAGGGCGGTGGTGTCGCGGCGCCAGGCGGTGAGGGCGTCCAGGGCCCCGCGGGAGCGGTGGGGCACCCAGGACCCGTCGCCGAACATGAGGATGTTCGGCCTGGCCAGGCTGCCGCAGTTCGGGCAGGTGGGGAGCGGTTCGGCGGCCCGCATGGTGTCCGGGTCGACGGTGATCACCGCCTCGTTGGGCCAGGTGTCGTCCGAGCAGGGCACGGTGCTGGAGGTGGTGGATCGAGCCGTGGACCTCGGCGACGCCGGTGAAGCCCGCCCGCTGGAACTGGCCGTCGACGTTGGAGGTGAAGACGCGCGCGTTCCAGTTCCGCAGGACGCGGAAGCCCGCGTGGGGCGTGGTCTCGCGGTAGAGGGCCAGGCGGTGGCCGTAGAAGCCCCAGGCCAGGGTCGGGTCCTCGGTGAAGTGAACCGGGTCCGCCAGTTCCTCGAAGCGCAGGCCCAGGCGGGCGTAGTGCGGGTAGGCCCGCCAGAAGCCCGCGGTGCCGCGGAAGTCCGGCAGGCCCGAGTCCACGCCCATGCCCGCGCCGGCGCACACGAGGACGGCGTCGGCGCCCCGAATGAGGTCGGCGGCCCGGTCGAGGGCCTCAGTCACCCCCGGGCACGGGGGCGGAGCTGAGCACGACCTCGAACTCCAGCAGGTCGGAGCCGGTGCCCACGGGCTTGGCGCGCTCGCCCGAGTGGGCCTCCTTGGCGCGGCCGCCCATCCAGTTGCGGAAGTCCTCCTCGGTCTCCCACTGGGTCACCACGAAGTACCGGGTGTCGCCCTTGACCGGCCGGAGCAGCTGGAAGCCGAGGAAACCGGGCTCGGAGTCCACGGCGCCCAGGCGTGCGGCGAACCGCTTCTCCAGCTCGGGGCCCGAGCCGTCGGGGACGTGGATCGCGTTGATCTTCACAACCGCCATGGGTCCGACGGTACAGGGGTCGCGCTACCGGCGGAGGGAGCCCGGGTACAGGTGCTCGTCGGCCGGGATCGCCGTGCCCCGGAACCAGGCCGCGAAGAAGGCGTCCAGGTCCTGGCCGGACACCCGCTCCACGTGGGCCTCGAACTCCGGCCAGGACGCGTTGCCGCCCCGGTGCTCGGCGATCCAGTCCTTGAGCACCCGGTCGAAGTCGGCGTCGCCGACCTGGCGGCGCAGGGCGTGCACGGCCAGCTTCCCCTTGTCGTAGACGCCGCGGAACTCGTTGCCGCGGCCCATGTCGTAGAGCTCGCGCTCCCAGTAGGCGTCGCGGTCCGCGACCTGGGCGACGGTGTCGCGGTAGAGGGCGTCGAGGTCGGCGCCGTCCTTCGCCTCGTCCCACAGCCACTCGGCGTAGCTGGCGATGCACTCGTTCAGGCAGATGTCGGACCAGCTCTCCACGGACACCAGGTCCCCGAACCACTGGTGGGCGTTCTCGTGCACCACGGTGTCCAGGCTCGCCCAGCCCGCGTAGACGGGCCTGGTCTGGGTTTCCAGGGAGAACCCGATGTCGTCGGCCAGGAAGATGCCGCCCGCGGCCCCGAAGGGGTAGGGGCCGAACCTCCCGGCGAGGAAGTCGAGGATCTCCGGGAGCCTGCGCTGGTGCTCGCGGGCGCTCTCGGCGCCGGGCGCGTAGGCGTCGACGACCGGGGTGCCGTCGGGGAGGGTGGAGCGCTCGATCGTCCACCGGTCGATCGCGACGGTGGTCAGGTAGGTGGCCATCGGCTCCCGGGCCGCCCAGCGGAACGAGGTCCAGCCGTCGGTGGTGACGGGTTCGCGCTCCTCGACGCCGTTGGAGACGACCGACCAACCCTCGGGGACGCGGGCGGTGAGGGCGAACGCGGCCTTGTCGCGCGGGGTGTCGTTGGCGGGGTACCAGGTGGTCGCGGAGTGGGGCTCGCCGGCCGCGAACGCCCCGCCGCCCCGCGAGACCTGCCAGCCGCTGCTGCCCAGGGCCCGCTCACCCACGACGGTGGGCTCCCCGCCGTACCGCACGGTGGTGGTGAACTCCTCGCCGTCGGCCAGGGGCGCCCGGGGGGTGATCACCAGTTCGTGCTCGCCCTCCTGGCGGAAGCCGGCGGGCAGGTCGCGCACGGTCACCCCGGTGACCTCCAGCCGGTACAGGTCGAGGTTGAACCGGGTGAGGCCGGCGGTGGCCCTCGCGGTGATCGTCGCGACGCCGTCCAGCCGCCTGGTGGCGGGGTCGTAGGTGATGGCGACGTCGTAGCGGGTGACGTCGTAGCCGGTGTTGCCGTCCCGCGGGTAGTAGGCGTCGCCCGCGCCGTCGCCGCCCTCCGCGCCGACCACGGGCGGCGTGGTCGGGCCGGTGGTCGTCGGGGCCGCCTGCCGGTCGTGGGGCAGCCTGGCGACCACGACGCCGGTGACCACCAGCACCAGGCAGAGCACGAGCAGGTACGGGCGCGCCCTGGAGCTGATGGCCATGCCGACATGATGCACGCATGAGCGTGGTGGAGTTCGGGGGCTCGGGGCCGGGCATCCTGCTGCTGCACGGCCTGATGAGCCGGGCCAGCACGTGGTGGACGGTCGCGCAGTGGCTCCGGCCGCACGGGCGGGTGGTCGGCCTCGACGCGCGCGGGCACGGGCGCAACCCCCGGCGCGGTCCCTTCCGGACGGAGGACTTCGTCGCCGACGCGGCCGCCGCGATCGAGCGGCTGGACCTGGGGCCGGTGGTGGTGGTCGGGCACTCCATGGGCGGGCTGCACGCCTGGGCGCTCGCCGCGCTGCGGCCCGACCTGGTGCGCGGGGTCGTCGCCGAGGACGTGGTGCCGGACAACCGGGGCCGGTCGGTCGACGAGTGGCGCTGGTACTTCGAGGCGTGGCCGGTGCCGTTCCGCTCGTTGGCGCACGTGCGGACGGTGGTGGACGTGCCGCGGGTGGAGGAGCTGTTCGAGGAGCGGGCGGGCGGCTGGCACCTCATCGCCGAGCTGCCCGACCTCTACGAGATCGCCGCGGAGTGGGGCGAGCGGTCCTACTGGGACTTCGTGGACGCGATCCGGTGCCCGCTGCTGGTGGTCGAGGCCGGGCGGGGCGTGCTGCCGGCGGGGCAGATGGCCGAGGTCGTCCGGCGGTGCGCGGCCCGCGGGCTCCTGGCGCACCACCTGGTGGTGCCCGAGTCCGGGCACGTGGTGCACGACGAGGCGCCGGAGGTCTACCGGGGCGCGGTGGAGGCGTTCCTGAGCGGGTCGATCCCGCCGGTCTGAGTGTCCACGACGGCCACCTGGCGGGCCTCGGCGCGGATCGGGGCGACCGGGTGCAGCTCGGCGAACGCGGCCTTGACCGCGTCGTCGTCGCCGGTGAGCAGGGGGCAGTGCGGGGTCCAGCTGCCGGGCAGGTGCCGGGCGCCCGGGTGCTTCACCCGGCCCGCCAGCACGTCGTGGACGGCCGAGTGCACGGCCAGCAGCTCGCTGTCGACCACGGCGCCGAGCCGCAGGGCGTCGTCGGTGGCGCTGAGCGCGTGCAGCCACAGGTCGGGCAGCCAGAGGCGGGACAGGTCCTCGCGCAGCTCGGCGCGCACCTTGGGGCCGATGGTGCCGGCCGCCGCGTAGGTGAGGTGGGGCGGCAGGTCCGGGGTCACGCCGATCCGCCGCCACAGCTCCCGGACGGCCCGGTCGGCGGCGTCGTCGAAGAACACCACCAGCAGGTGCACCTAGTGCTCCCCGGGCAGCGCGAACAGGCCCTCGGCGGTCTGCTCGACCAGGCCGTCGACCAGCAGCGAGTGCAGGCACCGGTCCCGCTGGCCCGCGTCCGACCACACCAGGTCGAGCCGGGGCTTGGCGACCGGGCCGGTGGTGCCGCGCAGCACGTCCAGCAGCAGGCCGCGCACCTGCCGGTCGGTGCCCGCGAACCTCTGCACGGCCTTGGCCGGGCCGGCGTAGGCGGGGCGGCCGTTGAGCTGCCAGGCGCAGGTCGCCAGGACCGGGCACGCGGCGCACTTGGGCGCGCGGGCCGTGCAGACCAGGGCGCCCAGCTCCATCAGCGCCGCCGAGTAGGTCGCGGCGCGCTCCTCGGGCAGCAGGACGTCCACGTCGCGCAGGTCCCTGGTGGTCGACGGCGGGCCCGCGTCACCCGCGCCGTGCACCGCGCGGGCGACCACGCGTCGCACGTTCGTGTCCACCACCGGGCACTTGCGCCCGTAGGCGAACGCGGCCACCGCGCGGGCGGTGTAGGCGCCGATGCCGGGCAGCGCGAGCAGCACGTCCACGTCGTCCGGGACCACGTCGTCGTGCTGCTCGGCGATGGCCTGGGCGGCGGCGTGCAGCCGCAGGGCGCGCCGGGGGTAGCCGAGCTTGCCCCAGGCGCGCACCACCTCGCCCGGCGTGGCGGCGGCCATCGCGGACGGCGTGGGCCAGCGGGTCAGCCACTCGCGCCAGATCGGCTCGACGCGGGCCACCGGTGTCTGCTGGAGCATGATCTCGCTGACCAGCACGCCCCAGGCGGTGCACTCGGGCCGTCGCCAGGGCAGGTCGCGGGCGGTGTCGGCGAACCAGTCGAGGAGGAGGTCGGCGTCCAGGCTCATAACGCCGACCAGTCTTCCACGAACGGGTCAGACGACCTCGATCAGCTGCCCGGTGTGCACGTCGTAGACGAAGCCGCGGACCCGGTCCCTGTGGATCAGGAACGGGCTGTGCCGGACGCGGTTCACCGAGCCCCGGACGCTGTCCTTGACCTCGCGGAACGCCTCCACCGACCAGGTGGGGCGCAGGCCGGAGTCCTGCTCCAGCTCGTCCTTGAACGCGTCCTCGGTGACCATCTCCAGCCCGCAGTTGGAGTGGTGCACCAGGAGGACCTCCTCGGTGCCCAGCTTGCGCTGGCTGAGGGCCAGCGAACGGATCATGTCGTCGGTGACGACGCCACCCGCGTTGCGCAGCACGTGCGCCTCGCCCTGCTTGAGGCCGAAGATCTCGAACACCCTGATCCGCGAGTCCATGCAGGTCAGAATGGCGATCTTCATCGACGGCCGGGGCGACGAGCGGTCGCCGGGGACGATGTTGCCGATCTCGGCGTTGCGGCGCAGCAGTTCGTCGATCGCGGTCATCGCGCACCTCCCTGTTCCCCGGGATTGGAACGCGGTTCCCGGATGCCGGCAAGTGGATCGGACGGAGATCACGTTCATCACATCGGGTGGCCGATGCCTCACCGGATATTCCACGTCGCGGGGTTACTTTCGTCCGGTGACCGAGCCAACGGGCCCGCTCCCGCCGTCGGTGTACCTGCGGCGGCGCGCCCTGGCGGGCGCCGGCGCGGTGACCGCGCTGGTCGGTCTCACCTGGCTGGCCGCCGCCGTGCTCGGCGGGTCCGCCCCCGCCGCGCCGCCGGCCACCTCGACCCCGCCCCCGCCGGCGGCCCCGGTCGCCGCCCCGTCCTCCGCCACCACCGCCCCGACCACCTCGCCGCCGCCGCCCGCCCCGCCTCCCGGCCCGCCACCGCCGTGCGAGGACGCGCAGCTGCACGTGGTCGCCGAACTCGACAAGCCCGCGGCCGAGGTGGGCGAGCGGGTGGGGCTGGGGATCGCGGTGTCCAACACGGGCTCGCTGCCGTGCGCCAGGGACATCGGGCGGCACGTGCGCGAACTCCTCGTCACCACGGTCGACGGCGCGACCCGGCTGTGGTCGAGCAACGACTGCTTCGCCACCGGGGGCTCCGAGGTGCGCGTCCTGCGCCCGGGGGAGCGGTTCACCTACGGCCTGAACTGGTCGGGCACCACGTCGGAACCGGGCTGCGGCCCGCACCGGCGGTTCGGGCCGGGTGACTACCTGCTGGTGGCGAAGGTGGCGGGCAAGCAGAGCGAACCCGTGGTGTTCCGGCTGACCTGAGCTTGACTTACCTAGGTAAGATAACGGTGTGGGTAGGTCGCGCAGGATCACCGGGCCGCTCCTGGACGTGCTGGAGGTGCTGGTGGCAGCCTTCCGGCAGGACGAGGAGCCGCACGGCTGGACGATCATGAAAGCGGTCGGGCGCTCGGGACCGACGGTGTACGGGGTCCTGGAGCGGCTTGAGGAGTGGGGCTGGATCACCGGCACGTGGGAGGAGCTGCCCGCCGACGAGAGCCGGCCGCGCCGCCGGTTCTACCGGCTGACGCCCAGCGGGCGGGTGGAGGCGGTGGCCCTGCTGGCCGAACGCCGGCCCACGCGCGGGGGTACGGCCCTCGGTGAGCCGTTACCCGGCGGTGGGTGGTGAACGGCTGGGTGGGGGTGGCGCTGAGCGTCGTGCTCGGGCTCGCGATCAACGAGTGCGGTGAGCTGTCGCCGTGGCTGGCTCGGCGGTTGGTCCGGTGGGCGGCGGGGGTCCGCTACCCCGGCCGGGCCGAGGAGTTGGAAGCGCTCGTCGACGAGCGGCCCGGCAAGCTGTTCAAGCTGTTCACCGCACTGGGGTTCGCCGGGGCCGCCGCGACCCACCGGGTGGGGCGTTGCCTGTCGCGGCCCGACCCGGCCGCCGGGCTCGGGCTCGTCGACCACCTCCGGGCGACCGCGGTGTCCGGCCCGCTGGCGGGTCTGATCTGGATGCTGCTCTACGTCGCCGTCCCGGAGCGGTCGCTCGCGCTCTCCGAGGCGGTGGCGCCCGCGCTGATCTGGGGGGTGCTGACGGCCGCGGTCCTGTCGGCCGTGCCGCCCGTCCGGCTCGGGGTCGCCCTCGGCTTCTTCGCCTGCCTGGTCGGGGCCGTCGCGGTCGCCTGCTGGGTGACCGCTCCCGAACCGTGGTTCTGGGGTCTCCTGGTCATCGCCCCCGCCCCCCTCGCCCGCCGGCTGACGCGCCTGCGGGCGGGGACGTCCCGCCGGGCGGTCGGGGTGGTGCTGCTCGCGCTCTCGGCCGTGGGCGTCGGGAGCGGTCCGCTGTGGCTGTCCACGCGGTTGGAGCCCCGGGCGCCCGTGGTGGTCTTCGCCGTCCTGATCACCGTGGGCGTGGGCTTCGGCATGGCGGTCGGGATCGGTCGGACGGTCTTCGGCGCCGCCCGTCCCGAGCGGACCGCCGGGGAGGCGTGAGAAAAAGCGGCGGGGCCCCGTTCCCGGGGCCCCGCCGCGACGCTCCACGAGCTCAGGGACCGAACCAGCGCTCCTCCGCCGTCCCGCGCGGTGGCGCGGCGGTGGTGCCGTGGATCAGCTCCGTGGCCAGCGTGACCGAGCGGGGCCGGGAGCGCTCCGCCGAGTCCAGCAGCAGCTTGCCCGCCGCGCGGCCCTTCTCCAGCACCGGCTGCCGAACGGTGGTCAGGCCCGACTGCTCGGCCTCCCGGATGCCGTCGAAGCCGGTCACGGTCAGGTCCTGCGGCACGCGCAGCCCCCGCCGCTGCGCCTCGCCGAGCGCGCCCAGCGCGAGGATGTCCGACGTGCAGACCAGCGCGGTGATCTGCGGGTCGCGGTCCAGCACCTGGGCGGCGGCCGAGGCGCCCGAGGCGATGGTGTGGTCGAAGCGCTCCACCACGGGGATCGAGCCCCAGTCCACGCCGACCGAGCCGAACGCCTGCGCGAGGCCGGCCAGGCGCGCCCGCTGCACGTGGAAGTGCGCCGACGCCTGCCGGTCCGGCGTCACGAAGCCGTCGTTGCGGTCGCGGGCCAGCCGCATGCACACCACGCCGACCCGCCGGTGCCCCAGCGTGATCAGGTGCTGCGCCAGCGAGTGCATCGCGGCCTGGTCGTCGATGCCCACGCGGTCGACGTTGTCGATGTCCGGCTGGTCGCACACGACCGTCGGCACCGGGCGCTCCAGCACGGCGGCGAGGTGCGGGTCGTCGTCGGGCACGGAGTAGACGACGAAACCGTCGACCCCCGCCCGGTGCACCGCGGCCACGTCCTCGCGCTCGGGGTTCGCGGGCACGAGCAGCAGTCCCTGCCCGGCGTCCTCGCACGCGAGCGCCAGGCCCTCCAGGAACCCGATCGCCGCCGGGTCGCGGAACGCGTAGGACAGGTTCTCGGTGAGCAGCAGGCCCACCGCGCCGGCCTTGCGCGTGCGCAGGGAACGGGCCACCGGGTCGGGGCCCGGGTAGCCGAGTCTTCTCGCTGTCTCCAACACCCGGCGTCGCAGCTCCGGTGAGAGCTGGTCGGGACGGTTGTACGCGTTGGACACCGTTGTCCGGGAAACACCCAGCTCCGCCGCCAGTGAGGCGAGCGTCGCGGGGCGTCGCACATGCATCGACCGCGCCATGAAGTGACCGTAACGGTTCAGAACCAATTACAGAAGTGGGGGTGACGGGCGTCCCTCAAATTCACCATCAGTGCAGGTTACTTCATGTTACCAGGTAGTACTTTGGTCTAAACCAATGCGGGTGACGCGGACGACTCGCGCACCACCAGCCTGGGGCGGAAAACGCGCGTGTAATTGCCCGCCGGCCGACGCCGCCGATCGGGGTCGAGCCGGTGCACCAACTCGTCCACCGCGGCCGCCGCCATCTCCTCGATCGGCTGGGCCAGCGTGGTCAACGACGGCGAGCAGTACGACGCCAGCGGGATGTCGTCGAAGCCCACCACGGCCAGGTCGCCGGGCACCCGCAGCGCGCGGCGGTGCGCCTCGCGCAGCACGCCGATCGCCATGTGGTCCGACGAGCAGATCACCGCGGTCGGCCGCACCGTGTCGAGCAGCGCCGCCACCGCCGCCGCGCCGCCCTCCGGCCCGAACGGCCCGTGCGCCACGAAGTCCGACGACGCGGGCAGGCCGTCCTCCTCCAGCGCCGCCGCCCACCCGGCGCGCTTGAGCCGCGACGGCAGCGACCGCGCCGGCCCCGAGACGAACCCGATCCGCCGGTGCCCCAGCTCCACCAGGTGCCGCGTCGCCGCGTACCCCGCGTGCTGCTCGTCCACGGTCACGTCCGGCACGTCCAGCGACGGCGTGGCCCCGTTGACGAACACCATGTGCACGCCGTCGCCCAGCAGCTTCGCGTAGTACGACGGCCGCGGCGCCTGCCCCAGCGGCACCTCGGTGTTGGTGATCTCCGGCGAGACGAACACCATGCCCTCGACGCCGCGCGCGAGGAGCATCCGCACGTACTCCTCCTCGCCCATGGCGGCCGCGCCGGTGGCGCGCGTGTTGCACAGCAGCGACGAGTAGCCCAGGCGCGCCGCGCGGACCTCCAGCGCCTCGGCGAACGCCGGGAACACCGGGTTCGACAGCTCCGGCACCAGCAGCCCGATCACGCCGGTCCGCTGGAGCGCCCCCAGCCCGCGCGGTGTGTACGGCATCTCGGCGAGCACGGCGAGCACGCGTTGGCGCGTTTCGTCGTTGACACCCGCCCGGCGGTTGAGCACCCGGCTCACCGTCGAGATGCTCACCCCGGCTGCCCTGGCGATCTCGGACAGACCGGACACCGTGCCTCCTAGCTTGGATGTGGGTGACGTGCAGCCTGCCGTCAGCGGCAAATTTTTGCAACGCCGACCGCGGTTTCGTCCGGGAACGCCGGGCCGTTACGGCTTGGTTACCGTCCCGGCCTTGACCCGGCCCAGGTCGGCGGGATGAAATCCGCGTCAACAATTTCGCAAGTTCTTGCAAGAGCCTTCATCGCGATGAAGGTCCAGCAGGAGGGACGGCAGCAACGATGCGACGTACCACCCTCGTGACCGCAGTGGCGGCAGCGAGCGCCCTCGTCCTCACCGCGTGCGGCGGTGGTGACGGCGGGTCGGAAGCCGGCGACTCCGGCGAGGTCACCTTCTGGGACACCAGCGGCCCGAACGAGAGCCCGGTGTTCACCAAGCTGGCGCAGGACTGCGCCACCAAGGGCGGCTACCGGGTCAAGACCGAGACGGTCGCCTTCGACCAGGCGCTCAACAACTACCGGACCGCCGCCCAGGGCGGGCAGGGCCCCGACGTGTTCCGCGCCGAGGTCGCCTGGGTGCCGCAGCTGGCCAAGCTCGGCTACGTGGTCGACCTGACCGGCACGGAGCTGGCGAGCGACACCTCCGACTTCCTGGACACCCCGCTGGGGTCCACCAGGTTCGAGGGCAAGTCCTACGGCGTCCCCCAGGTCACCGACTCCCTGGCGCTGTTCTACAACAAGAAGCTGCTGGCCGACGCCGGCGTCGAGCCGCCGAAGACCTGGGACGAGGTCAAGTCCGCCGCGGCCAAGCTCGGCGGCGAGAAGACCCTCTTCATCAACAACGACGCCTACTACGCGCTGCCCTTCATCTACGGCGCGGGCGGCGACCTGGTCGACGCCGAGGCGAAGAAGATCGTGGTCAACTCCGCCGAGAACGTGAAGGCGCTGGAGACCGCCAAGGGCCTGCTGGACGCGAAGGCCGCCGGCACCGCGCTCGACCCGGCCAACTCCTACAACAACATGCAGGCCGCGTTCACCTCCGGCGAGGTCGCCATGGTGGTCAACGGCCCGTGGTCGGTCGCCGACTACCTCAAGGGCGCCGCGTTCACCGACGCCGCCAACCTCGGCATCGCGCCCGTGCCCGGCGACACCGCGGGCAAGGGCACCGCGCCCGTCGGCGGCCACAACTACGTCATCCGCCAGGGCACCAAGGCCAAGGACTCCTCGGTCGAGTTCATCGCCTGCATGAGCGGCGTCGAGTCCCAGGTGGCCGTGGCCAAGGAGCTGGGCCTGCTGCCCACCCGCAAGTCGGCCTACGAGAACGCCGACGTCCAGGCCAACGAGGTCGTCTCCGCGTTCGAGCCGGTGGTCACCGCCGCGCACCCGCGCGCCTGGATCCCCGAGGGCGGCCAGCTGTTCGACCCGCTGAAGATCGCCTACGCCGACGTGCTGGCCGGCAAGAAGGACGCCAAGACGGCGCTGGACGAGGTCGCCAAGACCTACAAGGACACCGTCGTCCCCGACTACACCGTCGGCTGACAGCCTCGTGGGGGCTCTCCCGGCCGGGGGAGCCCCCACGGGCACGCGGAAGGAGACTTCGGTGCGCAGGTTCCTGGACCGGCACTGGTACGCGTACGCGATGGTGCTGCCGGTCGTGGTGGTCATCGCGGTGCTGGTGCTGTTCCCGCTCGCCCAGGGCGTGTACTTCACCTTCACGAACATCAACGAGGGCAACATCGCCAACCCGATCCTCGATCGGCCGGCGAGCTACGACTGGGTGGGGCTGGGCAACTACCTGAACGTCCTGTCCGGCGACACCAGCTTCGGCGCCTTCTGGGGCACCCTGGTCCGCACGCTGATCTGGACGTTCGGGTGCGTGTTCTGCCACTACACCATCGGGCTGGGCCTGGCGCTGCTGCTCAACCGGCAGGTGCGCGGGCGGGCGGTGTACCGGGTGCTGCTGATCCTGCCGTGGGCGGTGCCCGCGTTCATCAGCGCGTTCGCGTGGAAGTACATGTTCAACGCGCAGTACGGGATCATCAACCAGGGCCTGCGCGCCGTCGGCCTGCCCGACCCGGTGTGGTTGGGCCAGTCGGACTGGGCGCTGGTCGCGGTCATGATCGTCAACATCTGGCTCGGCGTGCCGTTCATGATGGTGGCGCTGCTGGGCGGCCTCCAGTCCATCCCGGGCGACCTCTACGAGGCCGCCGAGGTGGACGGCGCCACGGCGTGGCAGCGGTTCCGGCACGTGACGCTGCCCGGGTTGCAGGCGGTGTCCAGCACGGTGGTGCTGCTGGGCATCATCTGGACGTTCAACATGTTCGCGATCATCTACCTGATCACCGGACCGAACCCGAACACGCGGATCCTGGTGACCTACGCGTTCGAGCGGTTCTTCTCCGGCGCGTCCCGCGACTTCGCGGTGGCGTCCACCTACGGCGTGCTGATCCTGTCCGTGCTGCTCGTGTTCGCGGGCGTGTACCGGCGCGCGCTGCGCAAGCAAGGCGAGGTGTGGTGATGTCGGTCGAGGCGGCTTCCCTCAAGGCGACGCGGCCGGTCCGGGCGCCCAGGCGCTCCGACCGGTCGAGGTTGGCGAGCTTCGGCCTGCACGCGGCACTGGTCGGCGCGTCGCTGATCGCGGTGTTCCCGGTGTTCTGGGTGCTGGTGACCTCGTTCAAGCCGGACGCGCGGGCCGTGGAGACCACGCCGAAGCTGGTCAACGAGTCCAGCCTGGACAACTACACGCGCATCCTGTCCGGGGAGAAGGGCGACTTCCTGGCCTGGTTCGGCAACTCGGTGCTGATCGCGCTGATGACCACGGTGCTGGCGGTGTTCCTGTCGGCGACCGCGGGTTACGCGGCCTCGCGGTTCCGGTTCCCGGGCAAGCGGTCGCTGATGCTGTCGTTCCTGGTCGTGCAGATGTTCCCGTTCGCGGTGCTGATCGTGCCGCTGTACAACATCCTGCTCGACCTGGGGTTGCAGGGCACGTCGTTCGGCCTGGTGCTGGTGTACTGCACGACCGCGGTGCCGTTCTGCACCTACATGCTGAAGGGCTACTTCGACACCATCCCCGGCGACATCGACGAGGCGGGGCGCGTGGACGGCCTGTCGCCGTTCGGCGTCTTCTGGCGGCTGGTGCTGCCGCTGGCCCGGCCGGGGCTGGCGGTGACCGCGTTCTACGCGTTCCTGACGGCGTGGGGCGAGGTGGCGTTCGCGTCGGCGTTCCTGTCGGCGGCGGACGAGTCGAAGACGCTGGCGGTGGGGTTGCAGGTGTTCGTGCAGCAGAACCGGACCGAGTGGGGCCACCTGGCGGCGGCGTCGATCCTGGTGGCGATCCCGGCGATCGTGGTGTTCTACCTGGTGCAGCGGTTCCTGGTGACAGGGCTGTCGTCGGGCGCGGTCAAGGGGTAGGCCCGGTCCCCGGCCGCGGCGGGCCCACCGCCCCGCCGCGGCCGGTTCAGACCGCGATGACCTCGACCATCGACTCCAGCCCGAGGAAGTCCTCCGGGTTGCGGGTGTAGAGCGGCAGGTCGTGGACCGAAGCGATGGCCGCGATCATCAGGTCCGTCCTGCGCGGTCGTGGATCGCGCTTCGCTTCGAGCGTCAAGCCGACCAGGGAGCCGTACCGCGTGGCGGCCCGACCGTCGAACGGCAGCGGCTCGAACTCCACGATCGCCGCGCCGAGCTTTTCCGCGCGCGTCGCGCGGATCGCCGCTGTTTTGGCCCACCCGACGCCCTGGTGCAGTTCGGCCAGGGTGATGGAGGTCAGTTCGGGGACTTCCGGCAGCACGGCCGGGTCCAGCAGATCGAGGTCGATGTACGCGCAGGTGTCCAGCACGCCGGCCGGGCGTCGCTCAGCCACGACTGCGCTCCCACGGGTCGTCGCCGTCATCGCCGACGCGATCTTCGCCGAAGAACTCGTCCGCCTCCGCGCGCATCGCCGCGTAGTCGACCCGCGGCAACCGCTTGTGGCGCTCGACGAGCTCTTCGGCGGTGAGCCGCCGTCGGCGCGGCAGCGGGCGCACTTCCGCGACCTCCACGCCGTTGCGGGTGACGTGGAAGGTCTCACCCGCCTCCACGGCGTCCATGACGGCGGCGGAGTTGTTCCGGAACTCCCGCTGGCTGATGACCTTCACCTCCCGATTGTAGCTCCATGTGTCCCGGTGGGCTACAGCACCGAAAACTGGACCAATCCACCTGTTCCCGTAAGCGCTTGCAATCCCTAACGTTGCGGCAAAGCTTGGTAGTGAAAGGTGCGTCACATGGCAGAGGTCGCCTACGTCAAGGCGTCGCGGATCTTCCCCGGCAACCCGCCGGTCCGCGCGGTCGACGAGTTGTCCCTGGATGTCGCCGACGGCGAGTTCCTCGTCCTGGTGGGTCCGTCCGGCTCGGGCAAGTCCACCGCGCTGCGCATGCTCGCGGGTCTGGAGGACGTCGACGAGGGCGCCATCCACATCGGGGGCAAGGACGTCACCAACGTCCCGCCCAAGGGCCGCGACATCGCCATGGTGTTCCAGTCCTACGCGCTCTACCCGCACATGACCGTCGCGGAGAACATGGGCTTCGCGCTCAAGCTGCGCGGCGTGAACAAGGCCGAGATCAAGGAGAAGGTCGCCGAGGCGGCCAAGATGCTCGACCTGGGCAAGTACCTGGACCGGAAGCCGAAGGCCCTGTCCGGCGGTCAGCGCCAGCGCGTCGCGATGGGCCGCGCGATCGTGCGCGAGCCCTCCGTGTTCCTCATGGACGAGCCGCTGTCGAACCTGGACGCGAAGCTGCGCGTGGAGACCCGCGCGAACATCGCCGCCCTCCAGGCGCGGCTGGGCACCACCACGATCTACGTCACGCACGACCAGGTCGAGGCCATGACCATGGGTCACCGCGTGGCGGTGCTCAAGGACGGCCTGCTCCAGCAGTGCGACACCCCGCGCAACCTGTACGACAAGCCGGCCAACGCGTTCGTCGCGGGCTTCATGGGCTCGCCCGCCATGAACCTCAAGACCGTGCCGCTGACCGGTGAGGGCGCCAAGCTCGACGGCGTCGTGGTGCCGCTGGAGCGCCGCGCGCTGGACAGGGCCGCGGCCGAGGGCCTGTCCGAGGTCACCTTCGGCGTGCGGCCCGAGTCGCTGGGCCTGGTCTCCTCCGCCGAGCACGGCATGGAGATGGTCGTCGAGCTGGTCGAGGAGCTGGGCGCGGACGCGCTGCTGCACGGCTCGGTCCGCATCAACGGCACCCCCGAGCGGTTCGTGGTCCGCGTCGACGGCCGCACGCCGCCGACCCTGGGCCAGACGGTGAAGGTCGCCGTGCGCGACGCCGGCGAGGTCCACCTGTTCCACCCGGAGAGCGGTCTGCGCCTGACCGACTGACACCCGCGGTGCCCCGGAGGGCCGTCCCCGTTCACGCGGGGGCGGCCCTCCGGCGTGTGCGACGACACCCGGTCGGTGCGGTCCGCGGTCGCGCGGAGTTCTAAACTGAACTCGACAACGGTTTCCATTGCCTCTGGTTCGCCCAGTCGAGGAGTGCGCTGATGACGGTCCGCAACATGATGATCGGGGCGGTGGCCACCGCGACCGCCGTCGCCCTCACGGCCTGCGGCGGCGGTCAGGACACCCCCGCCGCCGAGGACGGCGGTCGGATCAAGGTCGTCGCCTCCACGAACGTGTGGGGCAGCGTGGTCGAGGCCGTCGGCGGCGACGCGGTCGAGGTCACCTCGATCATCGACGACCCGTCCGGCGACCCGCACTCCTACGAGAGCAGGCCCGCCGACGTGGCCGCGGTGCGCGACGCCCGGCTGGTGATCTTCAACGGCGGCGGGTACGACGACTTCTTCGCCACCCTGCTCGGTCCCGAGACCGAGGGCGCGAAGAAGATCGAGGCGTTCCCGATCTCCGGCAAGGCGTCGGGCCACGAGGAGCCGGGTCACGAAGAGCCGAGTCACGAGGAGCCGGGTCACGAGGAGGCCGGGGCGGCGGAGCCGACCGAGGACGGGCACGGCCACGACCACGCGGTCAACGAGCACGTCTGGTACGACTTCGAGACCGTCCACCTGGTCGCCGAGCAGGCCGCCGCCGACCTCGGCGAGATCGCCCCGCACCGGAAGGCCGAGTTCGAGACCAACGCCCGGGACTTCGGCGCGAAGCTCGACGAGCTGACCTCGGCGCTCGACGGCAAGGGCGCGGGCAAGCGGGTCCTCCAGACCGAGCCGGTCGCCCACTACCTGCTCGACGCCGCGGGCGTGGAGGACGCCACCCCCGAGTCGTTCAGCGACGCCGTGGAGGAGGAGACCGACGTGCCCGCCGCCGCGCTCGCCGAGGTGCTCGACCTGGTGACCGGCAAGCAGGTGTCCGCCCTGGTCAACAACGCGCAGACGGAGAACGCCGCCACCGGTCAGGTGGTCGAGGCGGCCCGTTCGGGCGGGGTGCCCGTGGTGGAGGTGACCGAGACGCTGCCCGAGGGCGCGACCGGCTACCTTGACTGGATGACCAAGCAGGTTGACGCCCTCGTGGGTGCGCTCGGCGCATGACCGCTCGGGGCGAGACGGCGCGGCCCACCGACCCGCCGGCGGTGGCGCTGCGCGGCGCGCGGCTGGCCTACGGCGACCGCGTGCTGTGGGAGGGCCTGGACCTGGACGTGGCGCCCGGGGAGTTCCTGGCCGTGCTCGGGCCCAACGGCTCGGGCAAGACCAGCCTCATCCGGGTGCTGCTGGGTCTCCAGCCGCTGTCCGCCGGCACCGTCCGGGTGACGGGCGGCAACCGGCGCATCGGCTACGTCCCGCAGCAGCGGGCCGTGGACACCACGCTGACCCTGCGCGCCCGCGACCTGGTCGGCTTCGGCCTGGACGGCCACGGCTGGGGCCTGGGCGTGCGCGGCCGGCACGAGCGGCGCGAGAAGGTGGACGCGGCGCTGGCCGCCGTGGGCGCCACCCGGTACGCCGACGAGCCGGTCGGCCTGCTCTCCGGCGGCGAGCAGCAGCGCCTGCGGGTGGCCCAGGCGCTGGTCGGCGACCCCGAGGTGCTGCTGTGCGACGAGCCGCTGCTCTCGCTCGACCTCGCCCACCAGCGCGTGGTCAGCGACCTGATCGACGCGCGCCGGCGGGCCGCTGGCACGGCCGTGCTGTTCGTGACCCACGAGATCAACCCGGTGCTGCCGCTGGTGGACCGGGTGCTGTACCTGGTGGAGGGCCGGTTCCGGGTCGGCACGCCCGCCGAGGTGATGACCTCGCGGGTGCTCACCGAGCTGTACCGCACGAACGTCGAGGTGGTCCGCGTGCGCGACCAGATCCACGTGGTCGGCGCGCAGCACGTGTGCGAGGACGAGCCGCACCACGTGGTGGATGAGGGTTGATGGAGAACTTCTTCGACTGGCGGCTGACCGTCGAGCTGCTGGGGTACGACTTCGTGCGCGACATGCTGGTCGCGGGCGCGGTGCTGGGCCTGGTGGCCGGGCTGATCGGCCCGCTGGTGGTCACCCGCAAGATGGCCTTCGCCGTGCACGGCACGAGCGAGCTGGCGTTCACCGGCGGCGCGGCGGCCCTGCTGCTCGGCGTGGGCGTCGGGTACGGCGCGCTGGCGGGCTCCGTGGTCGCCGCGCTGCTGCTGGGGCTGCTCAGCGGGCGCGACTCCGACCGCGACTCGGTGATCGGCGCGGTCCTGGCGTTCGGGCTGGGCCTGGGGGTGCTGTTCCAGGCCCTCTACAGCGGCCGGGCGGCCAACAAGTTCGGGTTGCTCACCGGTCAGGTGGTCAGCGTCGGCTCGACGGACCTGTGGCTGCTGATCGGCTCGTCGCTGGCGGTGCTCGCGGTGCTCGCGGTCATCTACCGGCCGCTGCACTTCGCCAGCGTGGACCCGGCGGTGGCGGTGGCGCGCGGCGTGCCGGTGCGCACGCTGACCGTGGTGTTCGCGGTGCTGGTGGGCGTGGCCACGGCGTTGAGCGTGCAGGTCGTCGGCGCGCTGCTGGTGCTGTCGCTGATGATCACGCCGGCGGCGGCCGCGGTCCGGGTCACCGCGAGCCCGGTGAGGGCCACGGTGCTGGCGGTGGTGTTCGCCGAGGTGTCCGCGGTGGGCGGGATGCTGCTGTCGCTCGCGCCCGGGGTACCCGTGAGCGTGTTCGTGACGACCGTGTCGTTCCTGATCTACCTGGTGTGCCGGCTCGCGGGCCGCAAGCGGGTGCGGGCCCAGTAGGGCGGCGGACCGGTCGCGGTATCGATTTGCTGAAAGATTCGGTTTCGAGGTTAGAAACGTCGCGAAGTGGGTACGCCTCGGGTGGGCCGACAGGCCCGAGGTGGTGACCGCGCTGGAACGAGCGTTCCATGACTCCGACGCTGAGGTGCCGGCACGCGCGCGGCAGGCCCTGGGGAAGGGCGGCTGACCGCGCCCCGCGCCGTGTCCCGGAACGAACCCCGACCTCGACGCGGACCCTGACCGGGGTGCCGACGCAGACCTCGACGCCGACCCACCCCCGGACCGGGCTCCGGCCAGGCCGAGCGGGTGACGTCTCAGGCCGAGCGGGTGACCTCGGCCTGCGCCTCGCCCACCGGCTCGTCCAGCCGGGGCGCGGGCAGCAGCCGGACCTCGCCCGCGGCCACGCGCACCTGGTTGCGGCCGTTCTCCTTGGCCGTGTAGAGCGCGGCGTCGGCGCAGTGCTGGGCGTCCGCGAGGTGGTCGCCGTGCTCGGGCAGCACGGCCACGCCGATGGACGCCGAGATGGCGCCCACGTCCTGGTCACCGCCGATCGAGGGCAGGTTCCGGCCCCGCAGGGTGACCGTGTTGCGGTACTTGTCGGTGGTCACCACGGACATCTCGCCGATCGCCTCGCGCACCCGTTCCGCTATGGCGGTGCCCTGCGCGAGACCGGTGTCGGCGAGCACCACGACGAACTCCTCGCCGCCGTCGCGCCCGGCCACGTCGCCCGGCCGCAGCTTCTCCCGCAGTATCCGGCCGACCTCGGCCAGCACGGCGTTGCCCGCCGGGTGGCCCCAGGTGTCGTTGATCCGCTTGAAGTGGTCCAGGTCGATGGCGAGCACGGTCACCGGCTTGTTGTCGTGCCGGCAGCGCTCGGTGAGCCGGTTGGCGTACTCGGCCAGGCCGTTGGTGTTGAGCAGCCCGGTCCGGTAGTCGGTGTGCGCGTCCTCGGTGAGCCGGGCGTGCAGCTGCTCCTGCTCGCGCAGCAGCCGCTCCAGGTGCGCCCGGCGCTCGGCGGCGTGGTAGAGCAGCGAGTTGACCAGGATCACCGGGAACACCAGCAGCAGCGGGCCCACCCAGTGCGTGGTCATCAGCATGCCGAGCATGACGCCCGCGCCGAGCGTGGACAGCTCCAGCATGTTGTCCGCCCGCGAGCCCAGGAACTCCTGGATCCGGGTGTGCGGGGTGACGATCTTCAGCGCGATGGCGATGTTCATGCCCTGCGCGCCCCAGTTGACCACCGCGGCGGTCATCAGCACCAGCACCAGGCCGAGGTCGGGCACCACCCGGCCGGTCGAGCCCAGGGACACGCCGGACAGGTGCACGACGGCCCAGGCCAGCATGGTGCCGCCGAGGATGCTCGCCGAGGAGAACATGAACCGGTGGGGCTGCCGCCGCGCGATCGGCTGGATCAGGATGCGCATCCAGATCGTCGCCAGCACGGCCAGCGCGCCGGGCAGCGCGATGGCGGCGGCGAACGTCCAGACGGACGTGAGGTCGATGTGCGGGCCGGCCGATTCGTCGCGGCGCGATTCCTCCGCCCGCCACACGACCATCAGGTGCACGGTGATCGCGAACATCACCGCGGCGAACCGCAGCCAATCGGCGTCCTGAATCGTGCCGAGCGTGGTCAGCAGCCAAATGGCGGCAGCGGCTACGGCCGATTCGACGACCAGGAAGTAGGCCAGGGCGGCGGGTCGCAACGACCACAGGTCCCAGTTCCGAATCGAGGTCCAGCCGACTGCCCCAGACGCCTTGCGGTCAGTCAAACTGTTCTTCACCACGACCCCCTACCCTCTGCGCGGCGCCACGTGGCGAACGCCGTTCGCAGCCGCACGCCGGTGCCCGGGACGCGTTCCGAGGAGGTGTTCGCCATGCGCAACCGCGACATGTGATCCACCTTCCCGTCACCGGACCGAGTGTTCACCGTACGTGCCCGCTGCCTAGCGGGCCGCAGCCGAGGGGCCCTTCATGTTTGACAATCGCGATATGTGATGACTCCGTTTCAGATCGCCACCGCTTCGGGGTCGTGCCGGTTGCGCGCCCGACGCCAGGCTACGGTCGCCTGGGTGGCCAGGAGCAGTCCGATGCCACCCGCTCCCGCGATGGTCGCGGTCACGGACCCGATCGAGTGCGCCACGACACCGGCCAAGGCCATGCCGCCGCCCTGCGAGGACCGCAGCGCGGCCCGGCCGATGCCGTACGCCCTACCGCGGTAGGCGTCGGGCAGGATGCGCATCCACGCCGCTCGCGCGGGCGTGTGGTACGCACCGGCCATACCGGCGATGACCAGCAGCGCGATGGTCCAGGTCAGGTTCGGGTCGAGCGCGAACATGACCAGCGGGGCCAGGGACAGTATGGCGAGCGGCCCGATCAGCCGCTCGCGTTTCGCCGGATCGCGCACCACCCGGAAGAGGACCGCCACACCCAGGACGTTCGCGGCGGGCTCGATGGCGAGGATCAGGCCGACCGCCCACACGGCGTCCAGGCTCGCCGCCAGGGGCACGGCGAGTCCCTCGGGGACCATGGCGAGTCCGGCCAGCAGGCGCATGCCCATCAGGCTGCGCAGCCGGGGTTCGGTGACCAGGAGAGTGAACGCGCCTCTGGGGCCTTCGGGGTCCCGCTGCGAGCCGAGCGGGTCCGCGGCCGGCCGGTGCCGCACCGACACCTGCACCAGGACCGCCACCCACACGAACGTCGCCGCGTTGATGCCCAGCGCGACCTGCGGACCGGCCCCGATCACCAGGAAGCCCGCCGCCGCCAGGCCCACCATCTGCGCCACGTCCACCGACGTGCCGAACAGCGCCACGCCGTCGTCGTAGCGCTTGTCCGGCAGCACGGTCGGCAGGCTCGCCTCCTGGGCCGCCAGGAACGGCGTCGCGATCATCAGGACCACGACCAGCAGCACGACCATGAGCCACAGCGGCACGCCGGGCACGGCCATGAGCGCCATCAGGACGGCTTGGAGCCACGCGCAGCACACCATCACGGTGCGGCGGGGGAACCGGTCCGCGACCCAGCCGAGCAGCGGGCCGGAGATCAGCGGCGGGAACAGCGTCAACGACCAGGTGAGGGCGGTCCAGGCGGCCGACTGGGTCCGTTCGAACACCAGCAGGGACAGGGCCACGGCCGCGAGCTGGTCGCCCACGGTGGACACCGTCGAGCCGATCCACATGCCGCGGAACTCGCGGTTGCCCACGAGTGCGCGGATGGTTCCCCCGGAAGTCACGAGCGCTCCAGGTCGGTCGGCCCCGATGAGTGAGTCACGTTACCCCCACCCGAAGTAACAATTCCCTCGGTCAGCACGGTAGAAGCTGTTGGATCTGCAATCTCTGTCCTACCACAGTGTGTACCCGAACGGAGCAGGTCAGTTACATAAAGTAGTTACAATAGCGAAAAAACGGGCACTTATTCTTGACAGTTGACCGTAGGTGACCCAGTTGGGCAATGTTCGCCTACCCTGCGTCGAGGTGCGCCTCCATTGGGTCGGCCGGCGCTGGGCCGACCGGTCCAGCACGTTCCCGCCGTCCGCCCGGTCGGTCCGGCGCCGCCCGCGGGCAATTGTTCGGCGTGCCGAGGTCTAGTCGATCTTCAGAACTGGTAGTACAGGAACGGGCTGAAGGTTCCGCTCGCGACCAGGATCGCCGCGTACGCCACCCCGACCGTCATCAACGACACCCTAGCGGCTTTGGCGATCTTCGCGCGAGAGGACTCGAGGTAGGGACCGGTCACGGGTTCGCTCGGCATAACGACGACCGCCAGTGCCACCAGGAGCAGAACAATGCGCTGATTGGTCGCCGCCGCGCTCACGGCCTCGGTCAGCCCGTGGAAATCCGGCAACAACAGGTGGCCGATGATTGTGAACGCCGTACCGAGGTCGGGCGACCGGAAGAACACCCACCCGATAACGACCAGCACCGTGGTCAAGGCCCTGCGGGCAATTCGGGCCCCCGTCGCCGAGGGGGCGGATTCCCACCCGAATCGGCGCTCCACCACCAGCAGCGCGCCGTGGAACACGCCCCAAACCAGGAACGTCCAGTTCGCGCCGTGCCAGAAACCGGTGAGCACGAAAACGATCGACAGGTTCCGGTAGGTCTGGAGGGCGCCGCCGCGGTTGCCGCCCAGCGGGATGTAGACGTAGTCGCGGAACCAGCGGGACAGCGACATGTGCCACCGCCGCCAGAACTCCGTCACGGTCACCGAGGAGTACGGGCGCGCGAAGTTCTCCGGCAGCCGGAACCCCAGCATCCGACCCAGCCCGATCGCCATGTCGGAGTAGCCGGAGAAGTCGAAGTACAGCTGGAGCGTGTAGCCGATCGCGCCCAGCCAGGCCACCGCCGTGGTCATCTGGTCGGCCGGGGTGGCGAAGCAGGCGTCCACCATCGGCGCCAGCGAATCGGCGATGATCACCTTCTTGCACAGGCCCAGCGCGAACCGGGGGAAACCGGCGGCGATGTCGTCCAGGCGGTGCGTGCGGGGCTGCGGCAGCTGGTCGGCGATCTCCCGGAACCGCACGATCGGGCCTGCCACGAGCTGGGGGAACATCGCGATGTAGGTGATGAACGCGACCGGGTCGCGCAGCGCCGGGCGCTCGCCGCGGTAGACGTCCACCACGTAGGAGATGTGGTGGAAGGTGTAGAAGGAGATGCCGATCGGCAGGGCCAGCTCCACCACCGGCAGGTCGGCCCCCACCACCGAGGCGATGTCGTGCAGCTGCCGGCTGGCGAACCCGGCGTACTTCCACACCAGCAGCACCGCCAGGTCCACCGCGACCGTGCCGACCAGCACCAGTCGCCGGTCACCGCGGCTGCCCGGCTCCAACCGCAGCCCGGCCAGGTAGTTGACCACCATGCACCCGAGCAGCAGCAGCGTCGTGCCGCCCGCCCCGGACACGTAGAACAGCAGGCTCGCCACGGCGACCACGGCGTTGCGCCGGTTCCTGGGTGCGACGAGGACGGCCGCGAGCACGACCGGCAGGAAGAACCACAGGAACAGGGGCGTGGCGAAGGACATCGCCGCAAACTCTAACCGCCGCACCACCACCCCGAAGCGGAACCACTCACATCACAACCCGAGCCCCCGCCCAGGCCCACCAGAACCCCCAACCCACCCGACCCGAACGCTCAACTCGCGAGGTCTGAACGCTCAACTCACCCGACCTGAACGTACGACTCACCCGACCTGAACGTACGACTCACCCGACCTGAACGTACGACTCGCGCGGCTCGGGTGTTCGACACGCGCGCGAGTCGTACGTTCAGGACCACCGTGTCGTACGTTCGCGACACCCGAGTTCTACGTTCGGGACCGGTGAGTTGAGCGTTCGCGACTGTCGGGGCTGGTCAGGCGCGGGCGGACTGGCGGCGTCGCCTGGCCACCTCGGCCAGCACCACGCCGGCGGCCACCGAGGCGTTCAGCGACTCCACGCCGGGCGCCATCGGGATCGACACCGTCTGGTCGCACGTCTCGCGCACCAGGCGGGACAGGCCCCGCCCCTCGGAGCCCACCACGACGACCAGCGGACCGGTCGCCAGGTCGAGCCCGTCCACGTCGACCGTGCCGTCCGCGTCCAGGCCCACGACCATCAGACCCGCCTCGGCCCACTCCTTGAGCTGGCGCGTCAGGTTCGTGGCCACCGCGATCGGCAGCCGCGCCGCCGTGCCCGCGCTGGTCCGCCACGCCACCGCCGTCACGCTCGCCGACCGGCGCTGCGGCAGCACGACCCCGTGCGCCCCGAACGCCGCAGCCGACCGCACCACGGCCCCGAGGTTGCGCGGGTCCGTCACGCCGTCCAGCGCCACCAGCAGCGGCGGGTTGCCCGACTGGGCCGCCAGCTCCAGCAGGTCCCGCGGGTCGGCGTACTCGTACGGCGGCACCTGGAGCCCGAGGCCCTGGTGCATCGCGCCGCCGGTAATCCGGTCCAGCTCGCCGCGCTGCACCTCCAGCACGGAGATGCCCCGCGACGCCGCGATCTGCACCGCCTCGGTGACCCGGTCGTCGCTCTCGACGCCCAGCGCCACGTACAGCGCCGTCGCCGGGATCTCCGCCCGCAGGCACTCGACCACCGGGTTGCGCCCGGCCACGATCTCCGGCGCCGCCTCGGCCGCCCGGCGCCGCTGCGACCGCTGCTGATCGGCCTTGGCCGCGGCGTTCGCCCGCCGGTGCGCCGGGTGGTTGGGCCGGTCCGCCGCCTTGGGCGTCGGGCCCTTGCCCTGGAGACCCTTGGCGCGCTGGCCGCCGGACCCGACGACCGCGCCCTTCTTGGAACCGGGCTTGCGCATCGCGCCCCGGCGCTTGGAATTCCCTGCCACGAGGTCAGTCGTCCTTCAAAGTCCACTTCGGACCGTCGGGGGTGTCCTCGACGGCGATCCCGGCCAGCAGCAGGTGGTCGCGCAACGCGTCCGCGCGCGCGAAGTCCCGCTCCCGCCGAGCCTGCTGCCGTTCCTCCAGCAGCCGGTCAACCAGCACGGCCAGCGCCCGGCCGCCCGCACCGTCCGCGGAGGACGACGCGTCGTGCCACCGGGGTGACAGCGGGTCCAGGCCGAGCACGCCGGTCATCGCCCGCACCGACCCGGCCGCCGCACGGGCGCCCGCGTCGTCGCCCGACTCCAGCGCCGTGTTGCCCTCGCGCACCCGCCGGTGGATGGCGGCCAGCGCGCCCGGCGTGCTGACGTCGTCGTCCATCGACGTCACGAACGCCGGGGCCAGCTCGCCCGAGTCGTCCACGGCCCCGGTCCGCTCGACCACGCGCCGCAGGAACGACTCGATCCGCCGGTACGCCGAGACCGACTCGTCCAGCGCCTCCGGCGAGTACTCGATGTGCGAGCGGTAGTGCGGGCCGACGAGGTAGTAGCGCAGCTCGGGCGCGCGCACCTGCTCCAGCATCACCGGGATGGTCACGGTGTTGCCCAGCGACTTCGACATCTTCTCACCGCTGAGCGTCACCCACGCGTTGTGCATCCAGTAGCGGGCGAACCCGTCACCGGCCGCGCGCGACTGCGCCTGCTCGTTCTCGTGGTGCGGGAAGATCAGGTCGATGCCGCCGCCGTGGATGTCGAACGTGCCGCCCAGGTACGCGGTCGCCATCGCCGAGCACTCCAGGTGCCAGCCCGGCCGGCCGGGGCCCCACGGCGTCGGCCACGACGGCTCGCCCGGCTTGGCGGCCTTCCACAGCGTGAAGTCGCGCGGGTCGCGCTTGCAGGTCGCCGCCCACTCGCCCTGCGACACCTCGTCCAGCTTCTGCCCGGACAGCGCCCCGTACTCGGGGAACGAGGTCACCGAGAAGTACACGTCGCCCTCGGCGGCGTACGCGTGGCCCTTCTCGATCAGCCGGTCCATCAGCTCGACCATCTGCGTCATGTGCCCGGTGGCGCGCGGCGCGTACGTCGGGGGCAGGCAGCCCAGCGCGTCGTAGGCGGCCTCGAACGCCCGCTCGTGCCGGTACGCCCAGTCCCACCAGGCCGCGTCGTTCTCCCCGGCCTTGGTCAGGATCTTGTCGTCGATGTCGGTGACGTTGCGCACCAGGTGCACGGTCGACCCGTCGCGGGCCAACCAGCGGCGCAGCACGTCGAAGTTCAGGCCGCTGCGCACGTGGCCGATGTGCGGAACGCCCTGCACGGTGGCCCCACACACGTAGATCGACGCCGTTCCGCTGACCTGCGGGACGAACTCCCGCATCGACCGGGTCGCGGTGTCGAAGAGGTGGAGGCTCACACGCGAATGGTACGGGCGTTGGCCAGGGGGTATTGCACCGGCTGGTCAGGTGTGCTTGCGCAGCGCCCGCAGCAGTGCGTCCGGCCGCGCCGAGGTCGGCCGCGGTTCCACGATCTCCACCGCGCACCCGATCGCCGCCGCGCCGCCGTCGGCCTCCGGGCTGTCGCCGATCATCAGCGCCTCGGACGGGTGCACGCCGAGCCGGTCGCAGGCGACCCGGAACAGCTTCGGGTCCGGCTTGGCGAACCCCTCCTGGTAGGACAGCACGTACTCGTCCACGCGGTGCTCGACGCCGTGACGTGCGAAGACGGGGCGGATGTCCCACGCGATGTTGCTCACCACCGCGGTGGGCAGCTCGGTGCCCAGCGCCTGCGCCGCGTCGGGGTAGGGCTGCCAGAACGCCGGGCTGAGCAGGTTCTCGTAGAACCCGACCGGGTCCGCCGCGCCGGCCCCCGCGAGCACCGCGAGGTGCAGTTCGCGGTGCGCCACCGGATCGAGGTCGCGGCGCTCCCACTCGGCCTCGTCGACGTCGAGCCCCTCGGCCACGCCGACCGGCGCGGTGAGCGCGCGCATCAGCTCGTCGTGCGCGGTGAGCGAGTCGTGCTCCAGGCGGAACAGGGTGCCCGAGAAGTCGAAGAGGACGGCACGGATGGTCACCCGATCACGCTACGAGGTCTGGACCACACTTGGGAAAAACCGAGACCAGTCTCACCGGTCGGACCACGGCGCCGGACCACGGCGCTAGACCGCGTTGCCGGTGACCTTCGTCGGCGTCAGGCGCAGCACCACGCGCACCTTGCCCGGCCGGTCCTGCGGGAACTCCTGGCCGTCGTACTTGTGCGACAGGTCGTTGGCCAGCCGGCGGCCCACGTCCTCGGTGATCGTCACCGTGCCGCGGACCTCCGCGTACACCTGCGGGTCGGCGCCGCTCCAGATGCTCACGCTGGCCCGCGGGTCGCGGGTCAGGTTCACCGCCTTCGCCCGGTCCCGCAGGGTGGTGAACAGCAGGTCGTCGCCGTCGCGCGTCACCCACACCACCGAGGACTGAGGGCTGCCGTCCGGGTTCGTCGTCGCCATCACGGCGAAGTTGGGCTCGTCGACGAGGGCGCGCGTGACCGGGCTGAGGGTGACCGCCATGTCGATCACAGTACTGGCCGCCGGCCGCGCGTCGAGGGGCCGAAAGCCGCGTCTTCAGGCGTCCAGCGGCACCAGCAGGGCGGTCGCCACGGCGGCGATGCCCTCGCCGCGCCCGGTCAGCCCCAGGCCGTCCGTGGTCGTGCCGCTCACCGACACCGGCCCGCCGACGGCCGCCGACAGCACCTCCTGTGCCTCCTCGCGGCGCTTGCCGACCTTGGGCGCGTTGCCGATGACCTGCACCGCCGCGTTGCCCACCCGGTAGCCGGCCCCGGTCAGCAACCGGCGCACCTCGGCCAGGAAGTCCACCCCGTGCCGCCCGGACCACCTCGGGTCGCTCGTGCCGAACACCGCGCCCAGGTCGCCCAGCCCGGCGGCCGACAGCAGCGCGTCGCACAGGGCGTGCGCGGCCACGTCGCCGTCCGAGTGCCCGGCGCAGCCGTCCACGCCCTCCCAGCGCAGCCCGACCAGCCAGCACTCGCGGCCCGCCTCGACCTGGTGCACGTCCGTGCCGATGCCCACCCTGGGGATCGCGGGGGTCGTCACCGGGCTCCTCCACCGGACCGGGCCAGCAGCGCCTCGGCCACCGCCAGGTCGAACCTCGTCGTGACCTTCATCGCGTCCTGGTGGCCCGGCACCGTGACGACCGGCACGCCGAGCCGCTCCACCAGGCCCGCGTCGTCGGTCGCGCGCAGGCCAGACCCGTGCGCCCGCAGCAGCACGCGCGCGTCGAAGCCCTGAGGGGTCTGCACCACCCGCAGCAACGCCCGATCGGGTGTGGCGACCACCACGCCGTCGGCGTCGACCTGCTTCACCGTGTCCGCGACCGGCAGCACCGGGATCACCGCCGGGTGACCCGCGGCGACCGCGTCGACCACCGCCCGCACCACCTCGGGAGGGGTGAACGCCCGCGCGGCGTCGTGGACCAGGACGATCGAGGTGTCGGGTATCTCACGCAACGCGTGCTCCAGCGCCAGGCGGACCGAGTCCGACCGCTCGGCGCCACCGGCCACGACGTGCACCGCCCCGCCGGCCTGGGCCAACGGGGCGGTGCACGCGTTCACGGTGTCTACATCGGACGGGGGCGCGGCGATCACCACGTGCCCCACGCGACCGGATGCCAGGAGACCGCGCACCGCACGGACCAGCAGCGGAACGCCGTCGACCGGGACCAGCGCCTTGGGCATGCCGAAGCCCAACCGCTCACCCCGGCCCGCCGCGGGCACGAGCGCGACCACACCCATGTTCGCGGCTTCCCGAGTTCTTCCCTGGAACGATCAGGACGCGGTGGCGAGGACCTCGTCGAGGAGCACCTCGGCCTTGTCCTCGTCGGTGCCCTCGGCCAGCGCCAGTTCACTGACCAGTATCTGTCGAGCCTTCGCCAGCATCCGCTTCTCACCAGCGGACAGACCGCGATCCTTCTCGCGCCGCCAGAGGTCTCGCACCACTTCGGCCACCTTGTTCACATCGCCCGAGGCGAGCTTCTCCAGGTTGGCCTTGTACCGCCGGGACCAGTTGGTCGGCTCCTCCGTGTGGGGAGCACGCAAGACCTCGAAGACCTTGTCGAGACCCTCCTGGCCGACGACGTCGCGCACGCCCACGATCTCGGCGTTGTCGGCGGGGACGCGGACCGTGAGGTCGCCCTGGGCAACCTTGAGGACGAGGTACTTCTTCTCCTCGCCCTTGATCACGCGGGTCTCGATTGCTTCGATGAGGGCGGCACCGTGGTGCGGGTAGACGACGGTCTCTCCGACCTTGAAAACCATGTGTCCTCTGCCCCTTTCGCTAACCCCATCCTAACACGCCGAGCAATCCCCTCTTCGGCGTCCGGAGATCGGTTCGCGCTGGTCAGGGTCACGCAGAGGGTTGACAAATCACCCGGTCGCATGCAACGCCCGAGGTCGATCTTGCTCCACAGTGGACGGGTGATCACCCCTGCGGGGCACCACGTGCCGCCGACTCCGCGCCGTCCCGTTAGGCTCCCCGACTGTGTGGTCGCGCCGCTCAGCACCGGCTCTACCGGGTGCGACCCGCCTCGTCAGCAGACCGGGAAGGATCCGAGCAGCCGTGGGTCGCGCACACCAGAAGTCCCCAGCGCCTCGTCGTCTGGCCGTCGTGGCCGCGCTGGCGGCGGGCCTCGGCCTGGTCGCCGCAGGTTGCAGCGCAGGTCAGATCACGCAGACCGACACGCAGGTCGCGGCGGTGAACGGCGCGAGCGGTGACGTGGGTCTCGTCTCGGTCCGCGACGCGCAGCTGCTGTTCCCGGTCGAGCACGGCCTCTACGAGGAGGGCGATGACGCGCCGATCTCCCTGCTGATCGCCAACAACAGCGGTGAGGCCGACAAGCTGCTGGCCGTGACCAGCGATTCCTCCGAGCCCGCCGAGATCACCGGCGACACGCTGCTGGAGGGCACCTCGTCGATCCTGGTGGAGGCAGAGGAGGGCCAGTCGGGCAGCCACTCCAGCACCACCGCCTCGGCCGGCCGGACCGGTTCGTCCACCCCGTCGGGTTCGTCCTCGCCGTCCGTGACGAGCACCACGTCCCCGTCCGGGTCGTCCTCGGTGACCGGCACCACGACGCCGACCTCGGGCAGCAGCGCCACCACGACCACCAAGGCCGACAGCGCCTCGCAGTCGAACAACATGCCGACGACGCCGACCAAGCTCCCGTCGTCGGTCGACCCGACCGAGCCGGGGCTGGCCAAGATCGTGCTGAAGGGCCTGACGAAGCAGCTGCGGCCGGGGCAGACGATCCGGGTGACGTTCCTGTTCGAGAAGGCCGGCGAGCTCACGCTGGAGTTGCCGATCGGCGCCTCGCCCGAGCCGCGCCCGGCCGGCGAGTCCTCCGGCGGTCACTGAGCCGGTCGAGGCCGCACCGGACGGCTGAACGCTTCGCAGGGGTCCCCGCCAGGGGACCCCTGCTTTTATTTTGCCCGCCGGCACCGACAATTTCGCAGGTTGAGTGGTGGCCTGTGGACAACTCCGCCAGCGGGGTCATTGCTACCCATTCCGGTTGTTGTTCGCTGATTGCCGCTGGCTGCCGCTGCCGCTGGCTGCCGCTGCTGGCGCTGGCGCTGCCTGTTGGCCGCTGGCCGCTGGCCGCTGCCGCTGGCCGCTGGCGCTGGCTGCCGCTGTTCGCTGGCCGCCGCCGGTTGGCCCCCACCCCGCCCGGCCACGGTCCTGGCACGGCCAGCCCGCTGCCCCGGCCCACCCAGGCCCACCGCCCACCAGCCCGGCCGCCCGCCAGCCCACCCCGGAACTGTCGGTGGTCCCGGTTAACCTCCGACACCGTGGCGAAAACAGCACGGGTGGCCAAGCCCACGTACCGGTGCGCCGAGTGCGGGCACGAGGTGGCCAAGTGGGTGGGCCGCTGCCCCGAGTGCCAAGCCTGGGGCACGGTCGAGGAGCGCGGCGTCAGCCGGGCCGCCCGGGTGGTGGCCGGTGCGCCCAGCGCCCCCGCCCGCCCCATCGGCGAGGTCGACATCGAGTCCGCCCGCGCCAAGCGCACCGGCGTCGACGAGCTGGACCGCGTCCTCGGCGGCGGCCTGGTGCCGGGCGCCGTCGTGCTGCTGGCCGGGGAGCCCGGCGTCGGCAAGTCGACCCTGCTGCTGGAGGTCGCCTACCAGTGGGCCGCCCGCGCCGGCTCGCCCTCCCTCTACATCACCGGCGAGGAGTCGGCGGGCCAGGTCAGGCTGCGCGCCGAGCGGACCGGCAACATCCACGGCGCCATGTACCTGGCCGCGGAGAGCGACCTCGGCGCGGTCATCGGCCAGATCGACGCCGTCGACCCCGGGGTGCTGATCGTGGACTCGGTGCAGACCATGTCCTCGCCCGAGGTGGACGGCACCCCGGGCGGCGTCACGCAGGTCCGCTCGGTCACCGCGACGCTGCTCGCCGTGGCCAAGGAGCGCTCGCTGCCGATCGTGCTGGTCGGTCACGTCACCAAGGACGGCTCGGTGGCCGGTCCCCGCGTGCTGGAGCACCTGGTGGACGTGGTCCTCCAGTTCGAGGGCGACCGCCACTCCAGCCTCCGCCTGGTCCGCGGCATCAAGAACCGGTTCGGCGCGGCCGACGAGGTGGGCTGCTTCGAGCTGCGCGACGACGGCATCGTGGGCGTGCCCGACCCCTCCGGCCTGTTCCTCAACCGCCGCGAGCACGACGTCACCGGGACGGCGGTCACCGTGGTGGTGGAGGGCAAGCGCCCGCTGCTGGGCGAGGTCCAGGCGCTGGTCACGCCGACGAACCTGCCGTCACCCCGGCGGGCGGTCAGCGGGCTCGACTCCGCCCGCGTGGCGATGGCCCTGGCCGTGCTGGAGAAGCGCGGGCGGATGGCCATGCACAACAAGGACGTGTTCACCGCCACGGTCGGCGGGATGCGGCTCACCGAGCCCGCGGTGGACCTCGCGGTGGCGCTGGCGATCGCCTCGGCCGCCACGGACACGCCGCTGCCGCACGACCTGGTGGTGGTCGGCGAGGTCGGCCTGTCGGGCGAGCTGCGCCGCGTCAACGGCGTGGGCCGCAGGCTCACCGAGGCCGCCCGCCTGGGCTACACCAAGGCACTCGTGCCGCCGGACGCCGGGCCGCTGCCGGGTGACACGCGGGCGCTCGTCGCGCACGACCTGTTCGAGGCCCTCCAGCTGCTCAAGCTCGCGAAATAGCGAACGCGCCCGGTGCGGTGGGCACCGGGCGCGTTCGTGGACGACCTGCCTACTTCGCCGCCGCCAGCAGCTGGGCGCAGCGGATCAGGCCCAGGTGGCTGTACGCCTGGGGGTGGTTGCCCAGGGAGCGCTCCGCGATGGGGTCGTACTCCTCGGGCAGCAGGCCGGTGGGTCCGGCCGCGTCGACCATCTGGGCGAACAGCTCCTCGGCCTCGGTGCGGCGGCCGGTGAGCAGGTACGCCTCGATCATCCAGGCGGCGCAGAGGTGGAAGCCGCCCTCGTCGCCGGGCAGGCCGTCGTCGCGCCGGTAGCGGTAGACGGTCGACCCCGAGCGCAGCTCGGCCTCGATGGCGGTGACGGTGGCCTGGAAGCGGTCGTCCGCCGGGTCGACCAGGCCGGTCAACCCGACGTGCAGCGACGCCGCGTCCAGGTCGTCGCCGTCGTAGGCGGTGGTGAAGGACTGGGCCTCCTCGCTCCACCCGTGCTTGAGCACGTCGCCCGCGATGGTGTCGCGCAGCACCGGCCAGGACGGGTCGACCTCGCGGTCGTAGAGCCCGGCCAGCGTCACCGCCCGGTCGAGGGTCACCCAGCACATGACCTTCGAGTAGACGTGGTGGCGCGGCGCGTGCCGCTCCTCCCAGATGCCGTGGTCGGGCTCGTGCCACCGGCGGGCGACCGCCTCGGCCATGGCCTGCACCATGCGCCAGTCCTGGTCGGTCAGCGAGCCGCGCGCGGCGGCCAGCTGCATGACCAGGTCGACCACGGGCCCGAACACGTCGAGCTGCACCTGCTGGTTGGCCAGGTTGCCCACGCGCACCGGCCGCGACCCGGCGTACCCGGGCAGCGTGTCGATGACCGCCTCGGCACCCAGCATGGTCCCCTGGAGCGTGTAGAGCGGGTGCAGGCGCTCCGGGCCGGGCAGGGTCTCCAGGACCCCGTGCAGCCACTGGAGGTACGCCTCGGCCTCGCCCAGCGACCCGACCGACACCAGCGCCTGGGCGGTCAGGGCGGCATCGCGCAGCCAGCAGTACCGGTAGTCCCAGTTGCGGATGCCGCCGAGCTCCTCGGGCAGCGAGGTGGTGGCGGCGGCCATGATCGCGCCGGTGTCGTGGTGGACCAGGCCCTTGAGGGTCAGGGCCGAGCGCAGCACCAGGTCCGACTCGACGGTGGGCAGCTTGAGCGTCGCCGCCCAGTCCGACCAGTGCGCGCCGGCGCGGGCGCGCCGCTCCGGCTCGCCCAGGGTGGCCTCGGACAGGTCGTCGGTGCCGCAGCGCAGCTCCAGCAGGATCGGCGCGCCCTCGCGGGGACGCACGACCGCGGTGGCGGTCTCCTGGAGGCCGTCGCTGCTGATCTCCCAGTCCACACCGGGGGAGCGCAGCACCATCGGCTCCGAGGTGCCCACCACGCGCAGGCCCTCGCGCTCGCGCAGCAGCCGCACCGGCACCTGCCCGAACTCCGGCCGCGGCGCGAAGGTGATCACCGCGTTGGTCGAGCCCGAGATGCGCCGCACCAGGTCGGTGCGGTGCGCGGGCACCCCGTGGTCGAGGTAGTCGGTCACCAGCAGGCGCGACCAGCGGGTCTCCACGATCATCGTGCCCGGCACGTACCGCTGGCCCAGGGGCAGCGAGCCGTGCTCCGGCTTGATCGAGAAGTGGCCCGCGGACGGCCCGCCGAGCAGGTCGGCGAACACCGCCGCCGAGTCCGGCTCCGGGTGGCACAGCCAGTTCACCCGGGCATCCGGCGTCAGCAGCGCCACCGACCGCTCGTTGGACAGCATGGTCATGCGCTCGATCGGCACCGCCTGGTCGCCGTGCAACCAGGCACGCCGCTCCTCCAGCAGGAACGCCAGCACCGTGGCCACGTCCAGCGTGTCGGAGACGAAGTACTCGGCCAGCGACTCGCCCTCGCCGACCTTGATGCCCACGTCGGGGCCGGTCAGCCGGGCGAACGCCTTCTCGTCGGTGACGTCGTCGCCGACGAAGACGGCCGCGGTCGCCGACGCGCGGTGCCGCAGCACGTCCAGGGCGTGGCCCTTGTCGGTCTGCACCACGGCCAGCTCGATCACGGCCTTGCCCTCGGTGACCTGCACGCCGTCCCAGGTGGCCGGACCGGTGCGCACGGCGTCGAGCACCCGTTCACCCACGGTCGGGTCGGCGCGGCGGACGTGCACCGCGATGCTGGCGGGCTTCACCTCCAGACCGACGCCCTCCTGGCCGGCGACGACCTCCTCCAGGGCGGTTTCCAGGCGGCGGTGCAGGGCCCGCGCGTCGGCGTCGAGGGCGTGCACGAAGCCGACGTCGAACTCGGAGCCGTGCGAGCCGACCAGGTGCACCTCGGACGGCAGGCGCGAGAGTGTTGCCAGGTCGCGCAGCGCGCGCCCGGAGATCACCGCGGTCGTCGTCTCGTGCAGACCGGCCAGCGAGCGCAGCGCGCCCACCGACTCGGGCAGCGGACGGGCGTCCTCGGGGTTGGCCACGATCGGAGCCAATGTCCCGTCGTAGTCGCAGGCGACCAGCAGGCGCGGTGTACGAGCCAGCTGCACGATCGCACGGCGAAGTTCGGCGGGGAGGGCCTCGGCGGTCAACGCCCCTCCTCAATGCTCGGTGGGACAGGTAAGGTATCTGGTCTGAACTGATTCAGATCGCGGTCTGCGTGCCCAGTGCGTCAAGGAACGATCGCGCCCAGCGGTCTACGTCGTGCGTGAGGACTTGGCGTCGCAGCGCGCGCATCCTACGGCGGCCCTCGGCCGGATCGAGTGTGAGGGCGGCTTCCAACGCGTTCTTCACGCCGTCCAGGTCGTGGGGGTTGACGAGGAACGCGCTCGTGAGCTCGGCGGCCGCGCCGGCGAACTCGGACAGCACCAGGGCGCCGCCGAGGTCGTACCGGGTGGCGACGTACTCCTTGCAGACGAGGTTCATGCCGTCGCGCACCGGGGTCACGACCATCACGTCCGCGGCCGACATGAACGCGGTCAGCTCGCGGCGGTCGACCGATTGGTGCAGGTAGTGGACGATCGGGTGGCCCACGGTGGAGAACTCGCCGTTGATCCGGCCGACGATCTGCTCGATCTCGCTGCGCATCTGCTTGTAGTGCTCGACGCGCTCGCGGCTGGGCGTGGCCAGCTGCACCATGGTGACCTCGGTGGGGTCGACGCGGCCGTCGGCGAGCAGTTCGTAGAGCGCGCGCAGCCGCACGTCGATGCCTTTGGTGTAATCGAGGCGGTCGACGCCCAGGAAAATCTTCTTCGGGTTCCCGAGGTCTGCCCGAATTTTGCGGGCCTGTTTCTGGACCTCCTTGTCGCGGGCCAGCGCGTCCAGGCCGGCGGAGTCGATGGAGATCGGGAAAGCGCCCACGCGCACCGTGCGGTCGCCGACCTGGACCACGCCGGGCCGGGTGCGCACGCCGACCGCGCCGCGGCTGGGCTCCAGGCCCACCAGCCGCCGGGCCAGCCACAGGAAGTTCTGCGCGCCGCCGGGCCGGTGGAAGCCGACCAGGTCCGCGCCGAGCAGGCCGCGGATGATCTCGGTGCGCCACGGCAGCTGCATGAACAGCTCGACCGGCGGGAACGGGATGTGCAGGAAGAAGCCGATGCGCAGGTCCGGGCGCAGCTCGCGGAGCATCGCGGGCACCAGCTGGAGCTGGTAGTCCTGGACCCACACGGTCGCGCCCTGCGCGGCGACCTTCGCGGTCACGTCGGCGAACCGCTGGTTCACCCGCACGTAGGCGTTCCACCAGCGGCGGTGGAACGCGGGCGGCGCCACCACGTCGTGGTAGAGCGGCCACAGGGTGCCGTTGGAGAAGCCCTCGTAGTAGTCGGCCACCTCGGTGGCGCTCAGCGACACCGGGTGCAGCTGGAGGCCGTCCTCCTCGAACGCCTCCACGTCCGCGTCGGCGATGCCGGGCCAGCCGACCCACGCGCCGCTGTGCGCGCGCAGGAACGGCTCCAGGGCGCTGACCAGTCCACCGGGGCTGTGCTTCCAGCGCTGGGTGCCGTCCTCCAGGCGCTCCAGGTCAACCGGGAGGCGGTTGGCCACGACCAGGAAGTCCGCGCCGTTCTCGCCAATGCTGCTCACCGGGTAGCGCCTCCTCAGAGATCCGTCTCGCCCACGTCGAAGGTTAGTGGGAACGTGCAGGCTGGATGCCCTGCCGTCGGTCCTGTCACACTGTGTTGACTTGACGAAAGTACGTCAGGTGGGCCAGGTCACGTGGAAACCGAGTGATCAGGCTCTACCTGCGCACACGGGCCACCAGTCGGCCCACGCCGGAGCGCACCGGCCGCCCCAGATGTTCACCCAGAACGACGCCGCCGGCGAGCGCCAGCGCGGTGCCGGCGGCGAGCACGAGGATCGACAGGCCGGCCGGGTCGCCCTCCGCGGTGAGCCGGTAGAGGCCCAGGTAGGTGGTGTAGCCGGGCAGCAGCGGCACCACCCCGGCGACCGCGACGACGGTCGGGGGCACGCGCAGCCGGCGGGACACCACCTTGCCGCCGAAGCCCACCGCGGTGGCCGCGACGGCGGCGGCGGTGACGGCGTTCGTGCCGGTGAGGGTGAGCAGGCCGGAGCAGGCCGTGCCGACCGCGCCCGCCGCGGCGGCCGGCAGCAGCGCGCGGGGCTGGGCGTAGCTGGCCAGGGCGAAGCACGCGGAGGTGGCCGCGCCCGCGGCGAACTGCACCGGCAGGTCCGAGATCAGCGGCGGCAGCGGGTCGGCGATCGTGGTCCGCACGCCCCACTGCACCCCCGCCCTCAGGGTCAGCGCGACGCCCGCGATGAGGCCCGCGGTGAGCAGCGCCACCTCGACCGTGCGGGCGGCCGCGGTGATGTTGTAGCCGGTGATCGCGTCCTGCACGGTGCCCACCAGCGACAGCCCGGACAGCAGCACCACGATGCCGGTGGCCACCAGCAGCGACGGGCGCACGCCCGGCAGCAGGTCCGTGGCGTACATGGCCAGGGCCGCCGCGGTGGCCAGGGCGCCGCCGACGACCTGCTGGAAGAAGAACGGCAGCGCCCGGCGGTTGAGCACCCGGCCGACCCGGTCGATGAGCGCGGTGACCAGCGCGGCGGCCAGCGCCAGCGCCGGCCCGCCGCCGACCAGGAACGCGACCGAGGCGGCCATGCCCGCCCAGGCCAGCGTGGCGACCCAGCGCGGGTAGGGGTGGTCGGCCCGGGTGATGCGGTCGATCTCGGCGTGGGCCAGGTCGGCGGTGACCAGGTCGGCGGAGATCCGCCGGATCAGCTCCTCCACGGCGGCCAGCCGCGTGTAGTCCAGGCCGCGGGTGCGGACCACGCGCATGGACGTGACCGGCGCGGCCTCGGTGCCGCGCGGGCAGGACACGGTGATCGAGGTGTAGGTGACGTCGGCCTCGGTGCGGGGCAGGCCGTAGGCGTCGGTGACGGCGAGGATGGTGGCGGTGACGTCCGCCGCGCCCGCCCCGCCGGCCAGTTGCGCCTCGCCGACGCGCAGGGCCAGGTCCAGCACGAGGTGGACGGTCGAGTCGTCCGGGAGGGCCGGTCCCTCGACCGGCCGTTCCCGCTTCCGCCGCCGGTGTCGACGCCACAGCCGCACTCGTGCCTCCTGGTCGGGGGTTGGTCCGGTCGCCACGCCCGACCGCTGCGAATTTGCGGCTGTGTCCTGCGCCACCCCCGGACGAGGGACCTGGACAGGATTATCCGATCACTGTCCGTTCAATACTGTTGATACCGCTGGCCAGCACTTTTGCGGTCCCGTGGCACCACCCGGACGGTACCTCCACCCTCCGGACGGACCAACGCGGGGACACGCTGAGCAGACCGTTCGCCGCAGGTGGCACCCCCTGGGGGCGCTTACGATGTTCCCGGCCTCCGGGTCGTGCCGGTGTAGCTCAATTGGCAGAGCGCTCGCCTTGTAAGCGAAAGGTTGCGGGTTCAAGTCCCGCCACCGGCTCCACGCGGGTCTCCCGGACCGCGTTGGACGTGCCGTCCGGTAACCCCGCGTTCGAGCCGGGGCGGGGGTTCCGCCGGTGACCGCAGGTCCGGCGAGGGGCGGGCACGCGTGCCAAGGTGGGTCCATGGCCTACCGACCCGACGGATCGCGGTACGACCGGATGACCTACCGCCGCTGCGGGCGCAGCGGCCTCAAACTGCCCGCGGTGTCGCTCGGCCTGTGGCACAACTTCGGCGACGACCGGCCCCACGAGTCGGGCCGCTCGATCATCCGCCGCGCGTTCGACCTCGGCATCACGCACTTCGACCTGGCCAACAACTACGGCCCGCCCTACGGCAGCGCCGAGGCCAACTTCGGCCGCGTCCTGGCCGAGGACCTGCGCCCGTACCGCGACGAGCTGGTCATCTCCACCAAGGCGGGCTACGACATGTGGCCCGGCCCGTACGGCGAGTGGGGCTCCCGCAAGTACCTGCTGGCCTCGCTGGACCAGTCGCTCGGGCGGCTGGGCCTGGACTACGTCGACATCTTCTACTCGCACCGGTTCGACCCGGACACGCCGCTGGAGGAGACGGTCGGCGCCCTGGTCAGCGCGGTTCGGCAGGGCAAGGCCCTCTACGTCGGCATCTCGTCCTACTCGGCGACCAAGACCCGCGAGGCGGCGGAGCTGCTGCGCTCCGCGGGCGTGCCGCTGCTGATCCACCAGCCCTCCTACTCGATGCTCAACCGGTGGATCGAGCGGGAGCTGCTGGACGCGCTGGGCGAGCTGGGCACGGGCTGCATCGCGTTCTCGCCGCTCGCGCAGGGGATGCTCACCGACAAGTACCTGGGCGGCATCCCCGAGGGCTCCCGCGCCACGCAGGGCAAGTCGCTGTCGACGGACCTGCTGACCGAGGCGAACCTGGCGCACGTGCGGGCGCTGGCCGAGGTCGCGGCGGGACGGGGGCAGACGCTGGCGCAGCTCGCGCTGACCTGGGCGCTGCGCGACCCGCGGGTCACCTCGGTGCTGGTCGGCGCGAGCAGCGTGGCGCAGCTGGAGGACAACGTCGCCACGCTCGACGGGCCGCCGCTGACCGACGACGAGCTGGCGCGGATCGAGGAGCACGCCGTCGAGTCCGGGGTGGACCTGTGGGCGCGGTCGTCGAACGCCGGGTAGCTCGGCGGCCCTGACGTGGGTGGCGGGGCGGCGGTCGGCTCGTGGTCGGCTCGCGGTGCCGTGGAGCCGGGTGGTGCTGAGCGGGTGCCGTGGAGTCAGGTGGTGCGGGGTCAGGCGGTGCGGCGCGGCAGCCGGACCTCGAACACCGTCGAGCCCGGCCCGCTGTCCACCACGACCGTCCCACCGTGCGCCACCACCAGCGACTGCGCCACCGCCAGCCCCAGCCCGCTGCCGCCCCGGCCCCGGGTGCGCGAGTCGTCCACCCGGTAGAACCGGTCGAAGATCCGGCCCTGGTCGGCGGCCGGGATGCCGGGGCCGGAGTCGCTCACCCGCAGCACCACCCGGCCCGGCTCCACCGCCAGCGCCAGCGCCACCGCCGTCCCGGCCGGGGTGTGCACGGCGGCGTTGGTCAGCAGGTTGTCCACCACCTGCCGCAGCCGCACCGGGTCGAACGCCAGCCGCACCGGGTCCGGGGGCGTGGTCACGTCCAGCGGGTGCGTCGGGCGGGCCGCCCGGAACGCGTCCGCCGCCTCGCGCGCCAGCGCCGCCAGGTCGCCGTCGGCGAGCCGGAGCGGCGTCTCCACCTCGGCCGCGTCGAGCCGGGCCAGCAGCAGCAGGTCGTCCAGCAGCACGGTCATCCGCGCCGCCTCCGACCGCAGCTTCTCCAGGTGCGCCTCGCGCTCCTCGGGCGCGTTCGCCGCCGCGTACCGGAACAGGTCGGCGTACCCGCGGATCGAGGTCAGCGGCGTGCGCAGCTCGTGCGAGGCGTCCGCGATGAACCGCCGCAGCCGCTGCTCGGCGGCGGTGCGGGCGGCCAGGGAGGCGTCGATGTGCTCCAGCATCGTGTTGAACGCCGTGCGCAGCTCCTCCACCTCGACGCCGCCGCCGTCGCCCGCCGCGCGCACCGGCAGCCGCGCCGAGTCGGTCAGGTCGTGCGAGGTGATGTCGTGCGCGGTCTGCGCCATGTCGCTCAGCGGCTGGAGCCCGCGCCGCAGCACCGCCCGCCCGATCACCACGAACGCCACCAGCGCCAGCAGGAACGCCGCCACCTCGACCAGCACCAGCTGCCGCACGGTGGTGGTGATGTCGTTCATCGGGGCCGCGCTGACCATCACCACGCCGTCGGCCACCTCGCAGCCGCGCAGCCGGTAGGTGCCCAGCCCCTCCAGGTACTCGGTCCGGAACGCCGGCTCCTCGCCGCCGATCACCCGCAGCGCCACGTCGGTGAACTCGGCGGGGTCGTCGGGCAGGCCCTCGGTGTCCAGCGGCCGCGGTTGGCCGTCGCGCACCTCGTAGAGCGCCGAGTACCAGCCGTAGCCGGAGCTCTTGAGGGTGTTGTTGCGGTCGTACTCCTTCTTCAGCGACACCTGGGTGGTGGCCATCTGGTCGTCCATCCGGCGCGCCAGGTACTCCTCCATGGACGTCGCCATCACGGTGCCGACCACGGCGAACACGGCCAGCGCCAGCGCGCCCAGCCCGAGGGCCAGGCGCGTGCCCAGGCGCAGCCGGCCCCACCGGGGCGGGAACGTCACTCGGCGGCCCGCCGCAGCACGTAGCCCACGCCGCGCACGGTGTGGATCAGCGGCTCACCGCCGTCGTCCAGCTTGCGCCGCAGGTGCGACACGACCAGCTCCACCACGTTGGACCGGCCGCCGAAGTCGTACTCCCACACGTGGTCGAGAATCTGCGCCTTGGTCAGCACGGTCGGCGACCGGCGCATCAGGTACCGCAGCAGCTCGTACTCGGTCGGAGTGAGCGTGACCAGCCGCCCGCCCCGGCGCACCTCGCGGGTGTCCTCGTCCATCGCCAGGTCGGACACCTTCAGCACCGACCGCTTCCAGGTCGGCCCGGTCGACCGCCGCAGCACGGCCCGCAGCCGCGCCATCAACTCCTCCACCGAGAACGGCTTGACCAGGTAGTCGTCGCCGCCCCGGGTCAGGCCCGCGACCCGGTCGGCGGTGCCGTCGCGGGCGGTCAGGAACACCACCGGCACCATCGCGCCGGACGAGCGCAGCCGGTCGAGCACGGTGAAGCCGTCCAGGTCGGGCAGCATCAGGTCGAGCACCACGATGTCGGGGTGGAACTCGGCGGCGGCCCGCAGCGCCGCCTCCCCGCTGCCCGCGGTGGCGGCCTGCCAGCCCTCGTACCGCGCGACCGTCGCGACCAGGTCGGCGATGTGCGGTTCGTCGTCCACCACGAGCAGTCGAACCGGGTTGCCCTTGTCCACGTGCCCATGGTGCGCCGCCCCCGCGCGGGCGTGCGGACGAACCCGTCGGATCAACAGCTTTTCGACAGGCGCGGGACAGGGAGGGCACAGCTCCCCGTGCGGGTCCGGTGGGGTGACCGCAGGGACAGGGGCGTGCGCGCCGTGACGACCACCGCGCCGCGGCGCCCGCCGCACCCCCGGCCCGCCGCTCGCGGTGCGGTAGACAGTGCGGGTGAGCGGGGCGACTACCCGGCCACCGCGGGGCTTCCGGGCGCTGGTCGACGAGGGCACGTGGCGGGCGCTGCTGGAGCGCGGGGTGCCGCGCGAGTACCGGCCGGGCGAGCTGCTGCTCAGGCAGGGCGACCCCGGCACGGTGGTGCTGGCGCTGGTCTCGGGCCGGGTGAAGGTGCTCCGGACGGAGCCCGACGGCGGTCGGCTGCTGGTCGCCCTGCGCGGTCCGGGCGACCTGCTGGGCGAGATCGCGGTCCAGTCCTCGGTGCCGCGGACCGCGACCGTGCGCGCGATCGACCGGTGCGCGGCGAGGGCGGTGGGCGCGGCGGCGTTCGACGCGTTCCTGGAGGAGCGCCGGGTGCGCAGGCAGCTGACCGACTACGGCTTCGCCAAGCTGTCGCAGGCCGTGCCGTACCAGGTGCGGCTGGTGCACTTCACGCCCGAGCGCAAGATCGCCCGGCTGCTGCTGGAGGTCTCGACCCTGGCCGACGACGGCAGCCCGCACGTGCCGTTCTCGCAGCAGGACATCGCCGACGGCCTGGGGCTCGCCCGCAGCACGGTGGCGCTCAACCTCCAGCGGTTGAGGGAGGACGGCACGCTCCGGCCGGGTCCGCGCCTGGTGATCGCGGACCCGGGGAAGCTGCGGGCGCACGCCGGTTTGTGACGTCGGTCACAGGGATTCTGTCCGGCGGCGGACAACCCCGCCCGCGCGGACGCGGGACCCTGCTCCTCGGGACCCGTGGTCCCGCGGACCTGCGGACCCGTGGACCCGCGGACCTGCGGACCCGCGGACCCGCGGACCCGCGGTCCCGTGACCCGTGGTCCCGCGACCCGGGCTCGGCTCGGCTCGGACGAGGAGGAAGCGTGGAGCGCAAGTGGGTGCCGCTGCCGCCGTACCGCTCGCTGCTGGTGGTGGACGTCAAGGACTTCAGCGGCCTGCCCGGTCGCGACCACGCGGCGGTGACCGACGCGATCCCGGAGATCCTGTACGGGGCGTTCGAGCGCCTCGGGGCCGTGGACGTGTGGGCGAGGCGGCTCTTCGCGCAGAGCACCGGCGACGGGCTCTCGACCGCGTTCGACCCGGCCGCGCTCCCGCTCCTGGTCGACGCGCTCCCGGGGTCGCTCCAAGAGGAGCTGGAGTTCCGCGCCCGGGTCGACGGGCTGCCCGCGCTGCGGATGCGGCTGAGCGTCTCGGTCGGCCCGGTGACCGACCCGAACCCGGGCGGCGTGAGCACCGGCAGCGGCGAGGCCCGCGTGGAGAACCACCGGCTGCTCGACTCCGACGCCGTGCGGGACCTGCTCACCCGGTCGGGCCCGGCCACCAGGGTCGCGGCGGTGATCTCGCGGCGGGCCTTCGAGGACGCGGTGAGGTCCGGGTACGCGGGGGTCGACGAGGAGGAGTACGTCGCCGTCCCGGTGCGGGTGAAGTCCTACGAGGACACCGTCTACCTGAGGGTGCCGCGCCCGACGGGCGACCTGCTGCGCAGCGGCTTCAAGCCGCCGGCGTCGGCGGACGCGCCCGCCGCCGCGCCCGCGGAGCGCGACACCTGGAGCAACCACGTGAGCGGCGTGGTCCACGGCAACGTCGTGCAGAGCCGCGACCACTACCACGGCGACCGCACCACCTACACCGCCCGGGGCGACAACACCGTCAACACCGGCTCCGGCAACCAGTTCACCGGCAACGACGTGCGCTACCGCGACCGGCGCCGGTCGTGACGACGCCGGGCGCGGGACCGCCCGCCCCGCCGGGCAAGACCCGCCGGTAAGCGCTCACCTGCGCTCTGCTACCGTGCGGTCACGGGTTTTCCCGCTCCACGGCAGGTCAGCCGGGATTCGCGCTCGGGGCGTGCCCCGCCGCAGACCACGTGGAGAGCCGGCCTCGGTCGCACGGATTCGGGACCGTGCGCGCCGAGGCCGGCACCACGAACCTCACGCGTAGCGGTGGAGGTCGAACTCCTGCCCCGTCACCGACCGCCCCAGGTCGCCGCCCAGCCGCGTGAGCAGGTCCACCAGCTCCAGCCCGGCCAGCCAGTCGCGCGGCAGCGCCGCGGTGCCGTGCAGGGCTCCCAGGATGTTGCCGGTCAGCGCGGCCGTGGCGTCGCTGCCGCCCGAGTGGTTCGCCGCCGCCCGCAGGGCGTCCGCGAACTGCGACCGCTTCGGGTGCACCAGCACCACGTGCACGGCGATCGCCAGCGCCTCCGGCCCGGTCCACCCGCTGCCCAGCCGGTCCACCCGCACCGACTCGAAGCCCTGCGCCCGGTGCTCCTCGGCGAACACCACGGCCCGGTTGAGCGTGTTCGCCGTGTACGGGTCGCTGCGCAGCACCCGCCCGATGACCTGGTCCACGGCCTCCCGGATCGGCCGTCCGCGCACCGCGAGCAGGTGGATCAGCAGCGCGAACGCCCCGCCGGACACCCAGCCGCCGGTGCCGCCGTGGGTCAGCGCGGCGAACCGGCAGCCCAGGTCGTAGGCGATCTCGGCGCTCGGCGCGAACCCGGCGGGCGCGGTGCGCGTCACGCCGTTGCAGCCGGACGACTCGTTGTGCGGCTGCTCCGGCGAGGGCGGGCTGTCGGCGGCCAGCGCGCGCAGGCACGTCAGGCCGGGCGACCGGCTGGAGTACAGCCGCTCGTCGGCGACCAGACCGGTCGCACCGGGCTCCGGCGCGGCCACCTGCTGGGTGACCAGCCACCGCCGGTAGCTGCGCCAGACCACGTCGACCGGGTCCCACTCGCCGGTGGTCTGCCCGCGCACCCACGCCCGCAGGTAGCCGTCCGCGGTGAACAGCGTCAGCTGCGTGTCGTCGGTCACCAGGGCCGGTCGGGGCGGCTCCAGCACGCCCCTCGGCCCGTGGTCGCGCTGGATGTCCGCCCACCCGAGGTACTGGACCGGCGCGCCCAGGGCATCGCCCAGCGCGCCGCCCAGCAGGCAGGCCGCACCACGGTCGACCACGTTCACCGGCTCGCGCGGCACTCGCCCTCCTGTCGGTCGCCCTCTCCCGACGGGGACGGCCGGGGCCAAAACCCTAGCCTTCGCGGTCGGGCGGGGTCAGGGCGGCGCGCTAGTTGAGCAAGCAACATCTACCGGCAGGTATCCACCAGGCGCCCCGCCGCACCTGATCAGTAACCGGGTCGTCACGCGAACGGCGTGCGGCACCACCGCGGGCGCTCGTCCGGAGGGGCGCGGGCGAGCCGGGACCGCGTGAGCCAGGACCGCGTGAGCCAGGACCGGGCAAGGCCAGGGACCGTGCGAGCCAGGACGGAAGCACGAGGCGGGGGGAGGGGCATGACCGACCGGAGCAGGAGCGGGTTGGAGTTCGGTGTCCTCGGACCGTTGCAGGTGGTCGCGGACGGCCGGCAGCTCGTGCTCGGTCGCCGGGGGATGCGCGGCCTGCTCGCCATGCTGGTGCTGGAGGCCAACCGGGTGGTGCCGATCGACGAGATCGTGGACTGCCTGTGGGGCGACGACCCGCCCGCCACCGCCCGGACCATCGTGCACGGCTACGTGTCGCGGCTGCGGCGGGTGCTGGAGCAGGCCGACCCGGCCGGCTCGGCGCGGATACTGACCACCCCGCCCGGCTACCAGCTCGCGGTCGACCCGTGGCGGCTGGACTTCCACCGGGCCCGGCAGCTGGTGTCCTCCGCGCGGGGCAAGCCCGCGGCGACCCGGGCGCAGCTGCTGCGCGAGTCGCTGGGGCTGTGGCGCGGGCCGGTGCTGGCGGACGTGCCGGGCAACCCGGTGACCACGGACCTGGAGGAGCTGCGGCTGGCCGCGCTGGAGGAGCGCATCGAGGCGGAGCTGGAGCTGGGCCGCCACCTGGAGCTGGTGGGCGAGCTGCGGCAGCTGGTCACCGAGCACCCGTTCCGGGAACGCCTGGTCGGGCAGATGATGCGGGCGCTGTACCGGTCGGGGCAGCGGGCCGACGCGCTGGAGGCGTACCAGCGGTTCCACCGGCGGGTGGTCGACGAGCTGGGCATCGATCCCGGCCCGGGGCTGCGGGTGCTGCACGAGCAGGTGCTGCGCGACGACCCGGCGCTGAGCTCGGCGGGCCAGGCGGAGGCGGCCACGGTGCCGCCGCGGCCGGGCGTGGTGGTGCCCGCCCAGCTGCCCGCCGCGGCCGGCGGGTTCACCGGTCGCGACGAGGAGCTGGGCTGGCTGGACCGGCTGTGCGACGCGCGGGACCCGGCCGCCACCACGATCGTCGTGGTCAACGGCGCGCCCGGCATCGGCAAGAGCGAGCTGGTCGTCACCTGGGGGCGCCGGCGCGCCGAGCAGTTCCCCGACGGGCTGCTGTTCGCCCCGCTGCACGGCTTCGCGCCCGACCGCGACCCGGTGGAGCCGGCCGAGGTGCTGGCCCGCTTCCTGGTGGCGCTGGGCGTGCCCGCCGACAGCCTGCCCCACGACCTGGACGACCGCGTCGGCCTGTACCGGTCGGTGCTGGCCCGGCGGCGGGTGCTGGTCGTGCTGGACGACGCCTACGACGCCGGGCACGTGCGGCTGCTGCTGCCGCCCGGCGCGGGCTCGGTGGTGCTGGTGACCAGCCGCAAGCGCCTGGAGTCGCTGGTGGTCAGCAACGGCGCCCGGATGCTGACGCTGGACACGCTGACCGACGAGGAGGCGGTCCGGCTGGTGGACGAGGTGGCCGGCAAACCGCTGTCGGAGCAGGAGCCCGACGCCGTGCGGGCGCTGGCCGAGCTGTGCGGGAACCTGCCGCTGGCGCTGCGCATCGCCGCCGCGAAGCTGGTGATCAGTCCGGAGTGGACGGTCGAGGCCCTGGTGGCGCAGCTGTCCGACGACGACGCCCGGCTGCGCACCCTCGACCTGGCGGACACCGGCGTCGGCGTGGCGCGGGCGCTGGCCGTGTCCTACCGCAACCTGCCGCCCGAACTGGCGGAGACGTTCCGCGCCGCCGGCGTGGTCCCCGGCCGCTGGGTGAGCCCGCACGCGGTGGCCGCGGTGTGCGACACCGACCTGGGCACGGCCGCGGGCCGGCTGGCCGACCTCGCCGACGCGCACCTGGTGGTCGAGCAGTGGCGCGGCGGGTTCGTGCTGCACGACCTCGTCCGGCTCTACGCGCGGGAGGTCGTGGACGAGGCCGCCTCCGACCGCGCCCTGCGCCACCTGGTCGAGCACTACCTGGTCGCGTGCGACCACGCGCGGCGCCTCGTCCGGCCGGTGGCCGACGGCCTGGACTTCACCGGCGACTCCGCCGCGCCCCGGCCCGCGACCGCGCAGCAGGCGCTGTCCTGGTTCGACAAGGAGTGGCCGAACATCATCGCCCTGGTGCACGCCACCGCCGAGGCGGGCCTGCACCGGCAGACCTGGCAGCTGGTGCGGCTCGTGCACACCTACTGCGTGACCAGGCTGGTCCGGCGCGAGTGGCAGGCCGTCGCGGAGTTCGGCCTGGCCTCCGCGCGGGAGATCGGGGACCGGCGCGGCGAGGTGCTGGTGCTGCACGCCATGCAGGACATCGACAACCGCACCGACTCCCTGCGCGGCACCCTGGAGCGCGCCGAGCTGGCCCACCGGATCGCGGTCGAGCTGGGCGAGCCCCGGTACGTGGCGATGACGCTGGACAAGCTGGCGCTGACCCTGGTCGAGGAGGGGCGGCCGGTGGAGGCGCTGGACCGGCACCGCGAGGCGGTCGAGCTGGCCCGCTACGACGTCGACCCGACCGGCGAGGCCACCGTGCTCAACAACCTGGCCCAGACCGAGCAGCTGCTCGGGCAGCGCGAGACGGCCGCGCAGCACCAGTTCCGGGCGATGGAGATCTACCACCGCATCGGTGACGAGCGGGCCTACGCGGTGGCCGTGAACAACCTGGCCGAGCTGTACGCCGAACTGGGCCTGCTGCCCGAGGCCGAGGAGCACGCCCGCCAGGGCGTGGAACTGGCGCGCGGCGGGTCGATGCAGTTCGAGGAGGCGTTCGGTCGCCAGGTGCTCGGCCAGGTGCTGGCGGCGCGGGGCGAGCAGGTGGCGGCGCAGGCCGAACTCGCGGAGTCGCTGCGGTTGTTCGAACGCCTGGGCTCACCTCGGGCGATGTTGGTCCGAACGGCCCTTGAAGCGTTGACCTCAGGGGTTTAGCCGACGTTTAGCTGGACCGCACGAAGTCGTGGGAACTTTGGGGTGCGCTGATCACACCGCTCGCGGTGGTCGGCGCCGGGTGGCTCTTGGAGGGGGACCAGGGGGGAAGCCACCCAACCCGCCCGGCCGGCGTTCGGGGGAGAGCGCCGGCCGGACGGGCCGCTCCCGGGCCGTTCCCGACGCGGTGCGGCCCGCCCCCGCCTCAGTCCGAGCAGACCGGCAGCAGCTCCGGCCGCTTGGGCACCAGGCCGTCGCCCATCGACTCGCCCCGCAGTTGCCGCCCGATCCACGGCACCACGTGCTCCCGCGCCCACCTCAGGTCGTGCCGGCGCTGGGTCATCCAGTCCTCGTCCACCGGCGGCGGCCAGGGCGCGCTCCACTCCTCGCCCGGCTCGCACCCCAGCACCTCGGCCGCGCGCAGCGCCACCCGCCGGTGCCCCTCGGACGACAGGTGCAGCCGGTCCTCAGACCAGGCGCGCCGGTCGTGCAGCACGGTCATCGACCACAGGTCGACCACCCGGCAGCGGTAGCGCTCGGCCACCGACCACAGGTGGTTGTTGTAGATGGCGATCTTGCCGCGCAGCGACCGCAGCAGCGGCGTGTGCTTCGGGTCGAACCCGGTGAAGACCAGCACCTCGCAGCCCGCCGCGCGCAGGTCGGCCACGGCGATCTCGTAGATCTCGGCCACCGCGTCCGGGTCGCTGCCGGGCACCAGGATGTCGTTGCCGCCGCCGCAGAACGTGACCAGCCGGGGCCGCAGCGACACGGCCAGCGGGACCTGCTCGTCGACGATCTCCTGGAGCACCTTCCCCCGGATCGCCAGGTTGGCGTACCGGAAGCCCTCCTGCCTGGCCGAGAGCACCGCGGCGAGCCGGTCCGCCCAGCCGACGAAGCCGCCGGCCGGCGCGGGGTCGTCCAAACCCTCGGTGAAGCTGTCCCCCAGTGCGATGAAGCTGTCCAGGACCGGCATGGTCACCTCCTGACGCGGGCACCCCCCGTGACCGCGTCCGACAGCATGCAACGCGGTGCCGGACCTACGCCACCGTCGGTTGCGGCGCTGTGGCGAAGCCGTCACCCACCGGTGTGAACCGCTGTCGGCATTGGGCGAATTCGCCTCGTTCGGGACCCGTCGTCGTGACGCGGATCGCGTCGTGACGGGCCACCCGGCAAGGGCCGGTGCGGGGGAGGGGCCGCCGCCCGGGGACCTCCCCCGCACCGACGTCATCGGCCGCCCACCGCCGCGGGCTCCCGGTAGGCGGCGCGCAACCGCGTCTCGGCCGCGGGTCCCGCGCCCAGCGCGTCCAGCCCGAGCAGCGCGGCCCCGACCACCGGCGGCACGTCCACCACGCGCACCCGGTCGGCGGGCACGGGCAGCCGCGCCCGCACCGCGTCGACCACCGCGTTCCCGGCGCCGGTCAGCACCCCGCCGCCGAGCACCACGTCCACCGGCTCGGCCAGCAGCCCCAGCCGCGCCAGCGACACCCGCGCCAGCAGCGCGACCTCCTCCACCAGCCGGTCCACCACCGCCCGCGCCACCGCGTCGCCGGCCGCGGCCACCTCGAACAGCAGCGGGCACAGCTCGTTCGGGTCGAACCCGACCTCGCCGAAGTGCAGCAGCTCCACCGCCTCGGCCAGGGTGGTCGTGCCGAAGTGCGCCACCACCGCGTCCAGCAGCGCGGTCGGCTCGCCGCGGCCGTCGTCGGCGCGCGCGGCCAGCCACAGCGCCTCGGACCCGAGGTGCGCGCCACCGCCCCAGTCGCCGGAGATCCGGCCCAGCGCCGGGAACCGGTGCACCCGGCCGTCCGGGGCGACCGCCACGCAGTTGATGCCCGCCCCGCACACCACCGCCACGCCGATGCCGTCCGCGGTGCCGGCCCGCAGCAGCGCGAACGTGTCGTTGCCGACCACGGTCGTCGCCGACCACCCGCGCGCCCCGATGGCCGCGCGCAGGTCGTCCTCCTCCCGGGGCAGGTCGGCGCCCGCGAGGTAGGCGGCGGTGTGGGCGGCGATCGGCTCGCCCGCCGGCAGCCCGGCGCGCCGGGCCACCTCGCGCGCCAGGCCCTCGAACACCTCCAGGCTGCGGTCCAGGCCGATGTTCTGCGGCGACGCCCCCGGCCCGCGGACCTGGGCGAGCACCCGCCCGTCCAGGTCGACCAGCGCCATCGCCGTCTTGCTGTTCCCGCCGTCCACGGCGAGCACCCGCTCCGTCACGCGCGTCCCCTCGTCCACGGCAGGAAGTCGGCGTTGCGCGCGACCAGTTCGTCGGCGAGCCGGTCGGCCACCTCGTGCTGCCCCACCAGCGGGTGCGCCAGCAGCGCGTTCGCCACCCGGTCCCGGCCGCCGCGCAGCGCCGCGTCCAGCGCCAGGTGCTCGTAGGCGGTGACGTGCGCGATCAGCCCGGAGAAGGCGGGCGGCACGGGCGGCACGGGCAGCGGTTTCGCGCCACTTCCGTCGACCACGGCGGGCACCTCGACCACCGCGTCGTCGGGCAGGAACGGCAGCGTGCCGCCGTTGCGGGCGTTGACCACGTGCTGCGACGCGCCCTGCCCGCCGGTCAGCGCGTGCACCAGCTCCACGGCGGCCTCCGAGTAGTACGCCCCGCCGCGCTGGTCCAGCTGCTCGGGCTTGGTGACCACCGCGTCGTCGCGGTAGAGCTCCAGCAGCTCCCGCTCGACGCCCGCCACCACCTCGGCCCGCGGCGGCTCGGTCCGCTGCCGCCGCACCACCTCGTCGTGCTCGTAGAAGTACTTCAGGTAGTACGACGGCACCGCGCCCAGCCGCCGCATCAGCGCCGCGGGCAGCCCGATGTGCCCGGCCAGCGCCTCGGCGTGCCGCTCCAGCAGCTCCGGCAACCGGTCCCGGCCGTGCACGAACACCCCCGTCTCCCAGGTCAGGTGGTTGAGCCCCACGTGCTCCAGCCGCACCGCCCCCGGCTCGACCCCCAGCAGCGCCGCGGTCCACCGCTGGAACGAGATCGCCACGTTGCACAGGCCCACGGCCCGGTGCCCGGCCTGGAGCAGGGCCCGCGTCACGATCCCGACCGGGTTGGTGAAGTCGACGATCCAGGCGTCCTCGCCGGCCGCCGCCCGCACCCGCTCGGCGATGTCGAGCACCACCGGCACGGTCCGCAGCGCCTTGGCCAGCCCGCCCGCGCCGGTCGTCTCCTGGCCCACGCAGCCGCACCCCAGCGGGAACGTCTCGTCCGAGGCGCGCGCCGCCTGGCCGCCGACGCGCAGCTGGAGCAGCACGGCCGACGCCCCGTCCGCGCCCGCCTCCAGGTCGTCGGTGGTGGTGACGCGGGCGTCGTGGCCGGCGTGCCGCAGCAGCCGCTGGGCGAACGCCCCGACCACGGCCAGGCGCTCGGGGTCCGGGTCGACCAGCGCGATCTCGTCGACCGCGAGGCTGGTCCGCCTGCCCGCGATGCCGTCGACCAGCTCGGGCGTGTAGGTGGACCCGCCCCCGACAACGGTCAGCTTCATCCTTTGACTCCGGTGAAGGTGATGCCCCGGACGAACGAGCGCTGCGCGAACGCGAACAGCACGATCGCCGGGAGCATGATCAGCAGGGTGACGGCCATCGACAGGTTCCACTCCACCTGGTGCATCCCCTTGAACGAGGACAGCGCCAGCGACAGCGTCCACCGCTCCGGCACCTCGCTGGTGTAGAGCAGGGGGCCGAAGTAGTCGTTCCAGGTGTAGAGGAAGCAGAACAGCGCGGTCGCCGCGATGCCCGGACGCGCCATCGGCACCACGACCCGCAGCAGGGTCTGGAGCTCGGAGCACCCGTCCACGCGGGCCGCGTCCACGTAGGACTGCGGGATGGTCAGCATGAACTGCCGCAGCAGGAAGACGGAGAACGCGTCGAACAGGAAGTACGGCGCCACCAGCGGCCACAGCGACCCGGTCAGGCCCAGGCTCGACCAGGCGTCGTACAGCGGCACGGCGGTGACCTGCGGCGGCAGCATCATCGCGGCCACCACCAGGAGGAACACGGTGTTGCGGCCGCGCCACCGCAGCTTGGCCAGGGCGTAGGCGGCGGGGATCGACGACAGCAGCATCCCCGCGGTGGCCAGCAGCGAGTACAGCAGGCTGTTGCCCAGGTACGTCAGCAGCGGCGCGGTCTCGAAGACCTCCGCGAAGTTGCCCCAGTGCCACTCGCGCGGCCACAGGTCCTCGCCGAACGCCTGCTCGTCCGACATGACCGCGGTGAGGAACACGAAGACCACGGGCAGGGCGAACATCAGGCCCAGCGCCAGGCCGAGGCTGTGCACCGCGACCCACTCCAGGGCGGCGCGCCGGTTCACCGGCCGCCGGGTGGCGGGCCGGGGCGGCGCGGGAGGGCGCAGCACCGCGGTCACGCCCCCTCCTCCTGGTGCGAGGCCCGGCGCATCCGCTGCACCAGCAGCGCGGTGACCGCGAACGACACGACGAACAGCACGGTCGCCATCGCCGCGGCGTAGCCCATGTCGAAGTAGCGGAAGCCCTGGGTGAACAGCCACACGGGGTAGGTCAGCGTGGAGTTGCCGGGGAAGCCGAGGTCGCCGGTGCTGCCGGTGACGTTGGCCGAGCCGCTGGCCGCCGAGCCCGCCACGACGGCCTGGGTGAACAGCTGCAACGCCAGGATCACCGAGTTCACCACGCCGAACAGCAGCACCGGCGAGATGGCCGGCAGCGTCACGTGCCACCAGCGCCGGACCGGGCCGGCGCCGTCCAGCGCGGCGGCCTCGTGCTGGTCGCGCGGCACGTCCAGGACCGCGGCCAGGATGATGATCATCAGGTCGCCGGACACCCACAGCACCACCGCGGCGATGCCGGGCTTGGCCCACGCCGGGTCCGCGAACCACAGCGGCCCCTCCACGCCGAACCAGCCCAGCACCGAGTCCACCGGGCCCTCGTTCGGGCGGAACAGCAGGAAGAACACCAGGGTCGCGGCGACCGGCGGGGTCAGGGAGGGCAGGTAGCACAGGGTGCGCACCAGGCCGACGCCGCGGCGCAGCCGGGCCACCACCGACGCCACGCCCAGCGCGAACAGCACGCGGCCGGCGGTGAGCACGACCACGAACCACAGCGTGTTGCGCACCGAGGTCCAGAACAGCTCGTCGGAGAACATGTAGGCGTAGTTCGCCAGGCCCGTCCACTCGGGCGGGTTGATCAGGTCGTACCGGGTGAAGGAGAACACCACCGTGGCGACCAGCGGGTAGGCGAAGAACAGGGCGAACCCGAGGGCGGCTGGGGCGAGGAAGCCGAGGACCGCGAGGCGGTGCCGGGTGCGCCGGGGCCGACCCCGGGCGGGGGCGGCCCGCGACGCCCCCGCGCGCTCCAGGGTGGCCGTCACCGGCCGCTCTTGGCGATCTGCTCGTCGACGCGCCGGTCGACCTCGGCCAGGCCCGCCTCCAGGTCGGGCACCGCGCCCGACTGCCAGGACGCGGCGAAGTCGCCCACGGCCTTGATGTGCGCGTTGCCGATCGGCGTGACCGGGTTGCCCTGGAGCCTGCCGGAGCGGGCCAGGTCGACGAACGTGCGGAAGTTCTCGTCCACCTCCAGGCGCGGGTCGTCGAGGGCGGCCCTGGTGGTGGGGATGTTCTTGATGCCGTTGGCCAGGTCGACGATCGCGTCGGTGTCGAAGGACAGGTGCTTGATGAGCTCCCAGGCCGCGCCGGGGTTCTTCGCGCCCTTCGGGATGCCCATGATCGAGCCGGTGGTGAAGCCGGTGCCGTACAGCTCGGGGCGGCTCGTCGGGAACGGCGCGGTGCCGTAGGACAGGTCGGGCGCCTGGTCGTCGAGGAACGCCGTGCGGTACTCGCCGTCCATCATCATGGCGATCTTGCGCTGGTGGAAGGCGTGGTCGGGCGAGTACTGCTGGCCGAGCCCGGCGCGGAACCGCTCCAGGTCCTCGTAGCCGTAGAAGTCGACGAGCTCCTTCTGGAAGCGCAGCATCTCGGCCCACTCGGGCGTGGCGAGCGAGGACCCGCCGTCCGGGCCGGCCCACCGCGCGCCGAAGTGCGGCGCCCAGTTCTGCGGGTTGTTGGCGTAGAACGGCATGGTCGGCAGGAAGCCCGCCACCTCGATGGAGCCGTCGGCGGCCCGCTTCGTGGTGCGCTTGGCGTAGTCGAGCAGCTCGGCGGTGGTGCGCGGCGGCGCGGTGAGGCCGGCCTCGGCCAGCATCCCCCTGTTGTAGTAGAGCCCGTAGACGTCGCTGAGCAGCGGCATCGCGCAGCGGTTGCCCTTGTACTCGGTGTAGGAGCGGACCGCGTCGGGGATCTGCCCGAGGTCGACCCGGTCGCGGTCGACGTAGGGCTGGAGCGGCTGGAAGGTGCCCGACGAGCAGAACTGGCCGATGTTGTCGGTGGCCCACGACATGGCCACGTCCGGCGGGTTGCCGCCGCGGATGCCCGCGGTGATCTTGTCGTCGTCCTGGCTGCCCTCGTGCTCGATCTCGGCGTTCGGGAACTTCGCCCTGAAGCTCTCCAGGGCCTTGGTGACCTCGGTCAGCTCCCGGCCGGAGTAGTTGCTCCAGACGGTCAGGGTGAACTTCTCGTCCGCGCCGGGGGCGACGGTCGGGCCCCCGCCGGTGTCGCGGCCGGAACCCGCCGCGCACGCGGTCAGGGACACCGCCGCGGCCACGAACAGCAGCGTCGCGCGGTGGAGCTTGCGCATGTGCTCTCCTTCGTCTCAGGGGGACGTCGGCGCGAGCCTGGGCGTGCCGGGCTACTGCTCCCCGGGTGCCCCCGGTGGCTCGCGGAAGGGCTCGGTCGTGGCGGCGGGCAGACCGAACACCTGTTCCCGGGCGACCGACAGGGCGGCGTGCAGGGCGCCGGAGCGCACCGGCGCGCCGGTCACCCGGGCGAGTCGGACGGTGGTGCGGGGCACCACCAGCAGGCGCAGCTCGGCGGCGACGAGGTCGGCCAGGGCGGTGCCGCCCGCCTGCGCGACCTCGCCGGAGAGCAGCACCAGTTCGGGGTCGACCACGGCGACCACGTTCGCCACGCCGGTGGCGACGCGGCGGGCGAGGTCCACCAGGAACTCGCGGCCCGCGGCGCCCTCGCCGAGGGCCTTGGCCACGGCGGCGCGGCCGGTGCGGGCGGACACGCCGTGCGCGCGGGCGAGCCGGGCGATGGCGGAGCTGTCGAGCAGGTCGCCGTAGCGGCTGCCGGTGCGGTCGGTGCCGGTGTCGGCGTGCGCGTGGTCGGGCACCCGCATGGCGTCGATCTCGCCCGCGCCGCCGGTCGCGCCGCGCAGCAGGGAGCCGTTGACCACGACCGCCGCGCCGACCGCGTCGGCGGGCCAGAGCAGCACGAAGTTCCGGACGTGGCGGGCGTTGCCGGCGACCATCTCCTCCAGCGCCACCAGGTTCACGTCGTTCTCGACCGTGACGCCGGTGCCCAGCACGTCCTGGAGGTCGCCGGGCAGGTCCTTGTCCTCCCAGCCGGGCATGTGCGGGGCGTAGTTCAGCCTGCCGGTGGTGGGGTCGACCGCGCCGGGGCTGCCCACGACCACGTGGTGCAGGGCGGCGGTGGTGAGGTCGGCCTGGGCGGCGGCCTTGGCGACCGCGGCGCGGAACGCCTCCAGCACACCGGTGCGGGGCATGGGCGCGCGGTGCTCGGTGAGCACGGCGCCGGAGATGTCGGCGACCGCGATGTCCACCGAGTCGGGGGTGAGGTCGACGGCGGCCACGTGGGCGAGCGCGCCGTTGACCGACCACAGCTGGGCGCGCGGGCCTCGGCCGCCGCCGCGCAGGCCGCTGCGCAGGACGGTGCCCTCCTGCTCCAGGCGGGTCAGCAGCTGGGCGGTGGCCGGCTTGGACAGGCCGATGACGGCCTCCAGCTCGGACCTGGTGAGGGGGCCGTTGCGGAGCAGCGCCTCGATCGCGGCGCGGTCGTTGATCTCCCGCAGCAGCCTCGGGCTCCCGGCTCGCATCGCCACTCCTGTCTGTTAACTTTCCAGACTATTTACGGGGACCGTAGTGACGGCTCCCACCGGCGTCAATACCGGTGGTGTTCGCGGGAGCGGCTCCGGGCGCGGCGGGTGCCGGATAGCGTGCGGGTCCATGGCGAAGATCCACGCGGGCGCGACGCTGACGCCGGGTTTCCGCGAGTTCCTGGCGCCGTGGGTGGCGCGGCAGCCCTGGTACCGGGGCGCGGGCGTGCCGGTCCTGGCGCCGGTCGGGTTCTTCCGGTTCGAGGACCCGGCGGGCGAGGTCGGGCTGGAGACGCACCTCGTGACCGACGGGACCGACCTCTACCACGTGCCGATGACCTACCGGGGCGCCCCGTTGGCGAGGGCGGGGCACGCGTTGATCGCCACGCCCGAGCACAGCGCGCTGGGCACCCGGTGGATCTACGACGGCGAGGCCGACCCGGTGTGGCGCGAGCGCGTGCTGGACCTGGTGCGCACCGGCGGCGCCTCGGACCCGGCCGGGCGCGGGGGCGTGGGGCCCGCCGGGGCGCGGGGCGAGCGGCTCGGGCCGGTCGACGAGGGGGCGCTCGTGGAGCCGGTGCGGGTGCCGGTCGTCGGGACGCCCGAGCCCGGTCCGGATGTCGTCGGGCTGGTGGTGGGGACGTGGCAGCCCGGTGGCCCGGACGCCGGGGCGGTCGGCGGGTGCCTCGCCGTGGTCCGCCGGACCGGGTCCGTAGTGCCGGGCCCGTAGCGCCGCCCTCGTAGCCCCGGCCCGCAGCCCGACCCGCAGTCCAACCTCGCAGTCCCCGCCCCGCAGCCCAACCTCGCAATCCCCGCCCCGGGCCACCGGACGGGGCCGCTGACGGTCTTAGGGTCGCCTAAGGCACCCTGGGGGCATGACGGACACGCGTCAGGATTCGCTGGCCGCGCTGCTCGGAGGGCGGGGCGGTGCGCTGGACGCCTCGCTGCCGCCGGTGGCGTTCGTGCTCGGGTGGCTGCTGGGCGGGCGCTCCATCGCGGTGGGCGCGGCGGCGGCCGTGGCGTGCGGTGTGGTGGTCGGCGTGGTGCGGGTGGCCCGGGGCGCCCGGCCGCGGGCGCTGCTGGTGTCGGTGTCGCTGGTCGTGCTGGCGGCCTACGTCGCGCTGCGCACCGGCCGGCCCGAGGACTTCTTCCTGCTCCAGATCTTCCTGAACGCGGCGTCCGCGCTGGTCTGGGCGGCGTCCATCGTGGTGCGGTGGCCGCTGCTGGGCATGGTGGTGGGCCTGGTCACCGGGCAGCGGTTCCGCTGGCGGCGCGACCCGGACCTGCTGCGGGCCTACCGGATCGCGTCCTGGCCGTGGGTCGGCCAGTACGTGCTGCGGGTGGTCGTGTTCGGGGCGCTGTGGCTGGCGGGCCAGGTCGTGCTGCTGGGCGTGATGCGGGTCGCCCTGACCTGGCCCCTCCAGGTGGCCTGCGTCGCGCTGAGCTGGTGGGTGCTGCGCCGGACCCTGCCCGACGACCACCCGGGGCTGCGCCACCCCCGCGAGCGCCCGTAGGCCCGGCGCTCGTGGCGCTCCTAGCGGCGCGGACCGGGTGAGAACGCCGCGGTGATGATCCGGACCGCCGCGTCCGGCTGGTCGCCGCCCATCCTGAGCGTGTTCACCGAGTAGACCAGCGTGCGGGCGCCGTCGGCGGTGCCCGCCACGCCGTTGTTGTAGCCGGGCCGGTCGCCGCTCTTGCCCCACACCACCAGGCCGGGCGCGAGCTCGATGCGGGTGATGCCCAGGGCGTGCGCCGTGCCGGGCGCGTTCGTGCCGGGCACCGCCGGGGCGTCGGGCACGGTCAGCAGCTCGGCCCGCTGCGCCGGGGTGAGGAAGTCGCCGCGCAGCAGGGCGCCCAGGAACCGGTCCAGGTCGGGCGCGCTGGAGACGGCCTCGGCGGCGGCCCACTGGAGGGTCGGGTTGGTCTCGGTGACGTCGACGTGGCCGGTCGCGGTGCGCTCGTAGCCGTGCGCGTGCGGGCCCCTGATGCGCGGGTCGGCGCCGGGGAGGTGGGTGTCGCGCAGCCCCAGCGGCCGGATGACCTCCTCGCGCACGGTCTCCGCGTACGGCCGCCCGGTCACCGCCTCGATCACCAGCCCGGCCACCAGGTAGCCGGCGTTGCCGTACTCCTGGCGCGTGCCGGGGTCGAACCGCGGCCCGCGGGCCACGCCCAGCTCCACCACCTCCCGCGGGTCGAAGGTGTCGTAGCGGTGCGCCAGGAACCAGTCCGGGTCCTTGTGCGGCAGCCCGTGCCCGGCGATGCCGTGCGTGTGGTCGAGCAGCTGCCGCACGGTGACCGGCTTGAAGTCGGGGGTGAGCAGGCCGGGCAGGTAGTGCTGCACGGTCCGGTCGAGGTCGAGCCGGCCGGAGCCGGCGAGCTTGAGCGCGGCGGTGGCGGTGAACAGCTTGGTGATGCTGCCGACCCGGAACCGGCCGTCCGGGTGCACGGGCTGCCGCGTGCCCAGCCGCGCCACCCCGCCCGAGCCGCGCCAGGAGCCCCGGTGGCCGGACACGCGCACCAGCGCGCCGCTCGCCTCGTCGTCCGGCAGGGGGGCGACGGCGGCGCGCAGCGCGTCCCGGTCCGGCCCCGGCGGGGTCGTGCCCGACGGGGTCGTGCCCGACGCCGGCGGGGCGAGCGCGAGCGCCAGGGCTGCGGCGACGGGGATCAACAGGAGTTTCCTCGTGCCCCGGGAGGCTGCCGCCCCCCGGGGGGAAGATCATCCGGGGCCGACCCGGAATTCCAGGTCAGGGGAATCCCGTAGACCCGCGCGGCCGTGCCCGCGAACACCGCCTCGCGCTCGGCCGGCGACAGCTCCTCCGTCAGGGCCCGCGCGGCGGCCAGGACCTGCCCGTAGTCGGCGGCGAGCAGGCACACCGGCCAGTCCGAGCCGAACAGCAGCCGGTCCGGGCCGAACGCGTCCAGCACGACCTCGAACCACGGCCGCAGGTCGGCCGGGGTCCAGCGGTGCCAGTCCGCCTCGGTCACCAGGCCGGACAGCTTGCACGTCACGTTCCCGCGCGCGGCCAGGGCGCGGATGCCCGCCGCCCAGCCGGGGTCGGGCCGGCCCGCCGCGATCGGCGGCTTCGAGCAGTGGTCCAGGACGAAGCTCACGTCGGGCCGCGCGGCCGCGGCCCGCTCGGCGGCGGGCAGCTGGTGCGGCCGGGTCAGCAGCTCGTACACCAGCCCGGCCCGGCCGACCCGGTCCAGGCCGCGCAGCACGTCGTCCCGGCACAGCCAGTCCGGGTCCGGCTCGCCCTGCACCTGGTGCCGGACGCCGCGCAGCCACCGGCCGCCGGGTCCGCCGGCGAGCTCGGCCAGGGCGTCGCCGACGGCGGGCGAGGTGAGGTCGGTCCACCCCACGACCGCGCCCACCAGCTCCTCGCGCTCGGCCAGGGCGAGCAGCTCGGGCGTCTCGCCGGGGTCGGTCACGGTCTGCACCAGCACGGTCCGCGCCACGCCGTCGGCGACCGCCGCCAGGTCGGCCACGGAGAAGTCCCGCCGGATCGCGCCCATCGGCGGGTCGGTGATCCACGCCTGGTCGCGCGCCGACAGGTCCCACACGTGGTGGTGCGCGTCGATGATCCCCGGGCCGCCGGTCACCGCTCCAGCTCCGCCCAGAGCGCCTCGGGCACCTCCGCCGCCGAGGTGTTCGCGCGCACCTCGGCGGCGGTGCGCATCCCCAGCAGGACCGAGGCCACGGCCGGGTGGCGCAGCGGGAAGCGCAGCGCCGCCAGGGGCAGCGGCACGCCGTGCCGCTCGCACGCCCGCGCGATCCGCCGGGCCCGCTCGACCAGCTCCGGCGGCGCGGCGCGGTAGTCGTAGGTGGTGCCGGCGCCCGGCGCGGCGAGCAGCCCCGAGTTGAACACCCCGGCCGCGACGACGGCCACCCCGCGCTCGGCGCACAGCTCCAGCAGCTCCAGGCCGGACCGGTCGAGCAGGGTGTAGCGGCCCGCCAGGAGCACCGCGTCCAGGTCTGTCTCGCGGACGAACCGGGCGAGCATGCCCCACTGGTTCATGCCCACGCCGATCGCGCCGACGACACCCTGGTCCCGCAGCTCGACCAGGGCCGGCACGGCCCGCGAGGCGGCCTGCTCCCAGTGCTCGTCCGGGTCGTGCACGTACACCACGTCCACCCGGTCGAGCCCCATGCGGTCCAAAGAGGACTCCAGGGACCGCCGCACGCCGTCGGCGCTGAAGTCCCACACCCGCCGGTGGGTGGCGGGCACGGCGAAGGAGTGCGCCAGGTCGTCGCCGCCGCCGTCGAACGGCTCCAGGACGCGGCCGACCTTGGTGGACACCGCGAACCCCGAGCGCGGGCGGGTGCGCAGGAACGCGCCGATCCGCCGCTCGGACAGCCCGAGGCCGTAGTGCGGCGCGGTGTCGAAGTACCGGATGCCCGCGTCCCAGGCGGCCGCGAGCGCCCCGGCGGCGTCCTCGTCGGACACCGCGGTGAACAGGTTGCCGACCGGGCCGCCGCCGAACCCGAGGCGGGACAACGGGATCCCCCTCATCGCGGGCGCAACCGCAGCCCGTGCATCCCGCCGTCCACGGCGAGCACGGTACCGGTGGTGGAGCCGGACCGGGGGCTGGCCAGGTAGGCGATCGCGCCCGCGACCTCCTCGGCCGAGACCAGCCGGCCGTGCGGCTGCCGGGCTTCGAGCGCGGTCCGCTCCGCCCCCGGGTCGGGCGCCGAGTCGAGCAGGCGGCCCACCCACGGCGTGTCGGCGGTGCCGGGCGCCACCGCGGTGACCCGGATGCCCTCGCGGACGTGGTCGGCGGCCATGGCCAGGGTGAGGGCGTGCACGGCGCCCTTGCTGGCCGAGTACACCGCCCGCTGCGGCAGGCCGGCCCAGGCCGCGATCGAGCCCGTGTTCACGATCGCCGCCGCCGGCGACTCCCGCAGGTGGGGGAGTGCGGCGCGGGTGACCCGGGCGATGCCGAGCACGTTCACGTCCAGCACCCGCAGCCACTCCTCGTCGGGGTTCGCGGCCACGTCGCCCTGGGCCCCGACGCCCGCGTTGTTCACCAGCACGTCGAGCCGCCCGAACCGCTCGACCACCTCGGCGACGGCCGCGCGCACCGAGGCGTCGTCGGTGACGTCCGCGCGGACGCCGTGCACGGGCGGGTCGACCCGCGGGTCCAGGTCCAGGGCCACGGCGGTCGCGCCCCGCTCCGCGAGCAGCCGCGCGGTGGCCAGGCCGAGGCCGGACGCGCCGCCGGTCACCACCGCCACCAGGCCGTCGAAATCGCTCACCGCGCCTCCGTCCCCGACCACACCGGACCGTCCGGGTAGCGGAAGTCGGCCAGGGTCCGGTCCTTCACGCGCGCCGAGAACCCGGGCTGGGTCGGCGCGCGGTACCGGCCGGCCCGGACCTCCGCCGGGTCGGTGAAGTGCTCGTGCAGGTGGTCCACCCACTCGATGGCGCGGTCCCGGGTGGTGCCGGAGACCGCGACGAAGTCGAACATCGCCAGGTGCCGCACCAGCTCGCACAGGCCGACGCCGCCCGCGTGCGGGCACACCGGCACGCCGAACTTGGCCGCCAGCAGCAGGATCGCCACGTTCTCGTTGACCCCGCCGACGCGGCACGCGTCGATCTGCACCACGTCGACGGCGCGGGCCTGGAGCAGCTGCTTGAAGACCACCCGGTTCTGCACGTGCTCGCCGGTGGCGACCTTGACCGGGTGCACGGCCCGCGCGATGGCCTGGTGGGCCAGCACGTCGTCGGGGGAGGTGGGCTCCTCGACCCAGTACGGGTCGAACGGGGCCAGCTCGCGCACCCGCGCCACGGCGGTGGCCACGTCCCAGCGCTGGTTGGCGTCCACCGCGATGCGCACGTCCGGGCCGACGACCTCGCGGGCCAGCCGCAGCCGCCGCACGTCGTCGGCCGGCGAGCCGCCCACCTTGAGCTTGATCATGTCGAAGCCGTCGGCCACCGCCCGCCGGGCCAGGTCGGCCAGCTTCTCGTCGGAGTAGCCGAGCCAGCCGGGCGAGGTGGTGTAGGCGGGGTAGCCGTCCCGGACCAGGGCGGCGGTGCGCTCCCCCTTGCCGGGTTCGGCCTCCCGCAGCAGGGCCAGCGCCTCGTCCGGGGTGAGGGCGTCGGAGAGGTACCGGAAGTCGACCAGCCCGACGACCTCGTCCGGGGTCATCGCGGCCAGGAACCGCCACACCGGCAGGCCCGCGCGCCGGGCGGCGAGGTCCCAGGCGGCGTTGACCACCGCGCCCAGCGCCATGTGCGCGACGCCCTTCTCCGGCCCGAGCCAGCGCAGCTGCGAGTCGCCGACGAGGTCCCGGTAGAGGGCGGCCAGGTCCCGCGCGGTCTCCGGCACGGGCCGGTCCACCACGTGCGGCGCGAGCGCCCGGATCGCGGCGGCCTGCACGTCGTTGCCCCGGCCGATGGTGAACGCCAGGCCGTAGCCGTGCGGGCCGTGGTCGGCGCGCAGCACCACGTACGCGGCCGAGTAGTCGGGGTCGGGGTTCATCGCGTCGGAACCGTCGAGCTCGCGCGAGGTCGGGAACCGGACGTCCAGCACGTCCAGGCCGACGACCCGGGCCATCACGCCTGCCCGAACGTCTGCCGCTGCGCTCCCAGCCCGTCGATCTCCAGCTCCACCACGTCGCCCGCCCGCAGGTAGGGCTTGGGCTCGGGCCGGCCCAGCGCCACGCCGGCGGGCGTGCCGGTGTTGACCAGGTCGCCCGGCCGCAGCACGAGGAACCAGCTCAGGTAGCGGATCAGCTCGCCCACCGGGGTGACCATGTTCTTGGTCGAGGAGTCCTGGCGGGGAACGCCGTTGACCCGCAGCCGCAGGCCGAGCGCCTGGGGGTCGCCCACCTCGTCGGCGGGCACCAGCCAGGGCCCGAGCGGGTTGAACGTCTCGCAGTTCTTGCCCTTGTCCCACTGCCCGCCGCGCTCGATCTGGAACTCCCGCTCGGACACGTCGTGGGAGATCACGTACCCGGCGACGCACTCCAGCGCCTCCTCGGCCGACCCCAGGTACCGGGCGGTGCGGCCGATGACCACGCCCAGCTCGACCTCCCAGTCGGTCTTGGTGGAGCGGCGCGGGATCAGCACCTCGTCCTCGGGCCCCACGATCGTGTCGGGCGTCTTGAGGAACATCGGCGGTTCGTCCGGGATCGGCAGGCCGGTCTCCTCGGCGTGGTCCCGGTAGTTCAGGCCGATGCAGACGATCTTGCCCACGTTCGCGACCGGCGGCCCCACGCGCACCCCCTCCACCACGATCGGTTGGAGTTCGCGGGCCGCCAGCGCGGCACGGGCGCGCGCGATGCCGTCATCGGCTAGGAAGTCGCCCGTCACGTCGGCCGTCAACGGGGTCAGGTCGTAGGTGACACCGTCGTCGGCCCGGACGGCGGGGCGTTCGGAACCAGCCGGTCCCAGACGCAGCAGCTGCACGGGAGACCTCCTCGAAGTCGGTCGACAGATCGGATGTATAGCGCCTCCGCGCGACCGACGTCCAGAGGTGGTCCGAACAGCGGTCCGATGAATCCCGGCCGGGGACGAGCCGGGGAAGACAGCCGAGAGGACGAGATGAACCACCACCGCGCGGGGCGGACCCGCGCCACCTCCGCCGCGGCCCGCGCGACGGCCGCCGCCCTGCTCGTCGCGCTCGTCGCCCTCCCCACCCCGGTGGCCCCCGCCGGCCTCCCCGGCGCCGCTCCCGCGCACCACGGCCGCGAGTCGGCCGCCGACGGGGCGCGGCGCGGCGCGCCCGCCCCGGTCCGCGCCGCCGGCCCGGCCGCGCCCGGACCCTCCCCGGGCGTCCTGTCCCCGGACGAGGAGCCGCCCGCCGGCCGGCCCCCGCGCGTGGCGCCCGCCCTGGCCCGCGCCGCCGGCCCGGTCACCGCGTTCGTCGAGCTGGCCGCCACCCCCGCCGCCCGCGCCTACGGCGACCAGCGGGCCCGGGGCGCGGGCGACCCGGCCGCCGCCGCCCGCGCGGCCCGCCGCCTCACCGACGACATCGCCGGCCGCGTGCTGGACGCCCTCCGCCGCGCCGACCGCACCACCCGCGAGGTCGCCACCACCCGCAACGCCGTGCCCGGCGTGATCGTCACCGCCGACGCCGCGGAGCTGCGCGCGCTGGCCGCCCGCCCCGACGTGCGCGCCGTGCGGCCCACCGTCCCCAAGGTCCTGCACAACGCCTCCGCCGCGCAGCTCACCCACGTCGACCGGGTCTGGCGCGACGCCGGCCGCCGCGGCGAGGGCGTGCGCATCGGCGTCGTCGACACCGGCATCGACTACACGCACGCCGACTTCGGCGGCCCCGGCACCCCCGAGGCGTACGACGCCGTCGACCGCACCGCGCCGTGGACCCCGACCGCGAAGGTCGTCGGCGGCCACGACTTCGCCGGCGACGACTACGACTCCAACGACCCGGCCCGCGCCACGCCCGCGCCCGACCCCAACCCGATGGACTGCCAGGGCCACGGCACCCACGTCGCGGGCACGGCCGCCGGCCTCGGCGTGGCCGCCGACGGCTCCCCGTTCACCGGCGACCACGCCTCCCTCGCCCCGGAGGCGCTCGACGGCATGGCCATCGGCCCCGGCACCGCGCCCGGGGCCCTGCTCTACGCGCTCAAGGTGTTCGGCTGCTCCGGCGCCACCGCCCTGGTCGGCCAGGCCCTCGACTGGTCCCTGGACCCCAACGGCGACGGCGACTTCGCCGACCACCTCGACGTGGTCAACCTGTCCCTGGGCAGCGACTTCGGCGCCCAGGACGACCCGGACAACCTGTTCGTCCGCGAGGCCGTCCGCCACGGCGTGGTGGTCGTGGCGTCGGCGGGCAACGGCGGCGACTTCTACGACGTCGGCGGCTCGCCCGCGAACACCCCCGAGGCCCTGGCCGTGGCCAACACGCGCGACGCGTTCACCCTCCTCGACGGCGCGGAGGCGGACGGCACGCGGCAGTCCGGCCAGTACAGCGTCAACTACACCGGCTACCCCGGCCTGGACCGCACGCTGCCGGTCGTGCCGGTGGCGGACGGGGGCAACGCCGACGGGTGCGCGCCGATCGACCAGGACCTGACCGGGCGGTTCGTCTGGCTGGAGTGGGACGAGGACGACGCGACCCGGGAGTGCGGCTCCGGCCCCCGCACCGACCACGCCGAGGCCGCCGGCGCGGAGGGCGTGCTGCTGCCGGCCACCGGCGACGTGTTCAAGGCGGCCATCGGCGGCAACGCGGGCACCCCGGTCTTCCAGTTCACCGCCGCCGCGACGCGCGCCGTCCGCCCGTCCCTCGACGCCGGGACGCTCCGCGTGCGCCTGGCCGGCGCGCTGCGCAACGCCGCGCCCACCACCACGCCGAACCTCGCGGACACCATGACCCCGTCCTCGTCGCGCGGCGCGCGCGGCCCGGTCGCGGCCAAGCCCGACGTGGCCGCGCCCGGCGACACCATCCTGTCCGCCGCCGTCGGCACGGGCGCCGGCGCGGTGAGCCTGGGCGGCACCTCGATGGCCGCCCCGCACGTGGCGGGCATCGCCGCGCTGGTCCGCGAGGTCCACCCGGACTGGACGGTCGAGGAGGTCAAGGCCGCCGTGGTGAACACCGCGGGCGGCGACGTCACCGACGGCGACGACCGCACCACCGGCACGCCCGAGGCCCCGATGCGGGTCGGCGCGGGCCGGGTGGACGCGGCGCGGGCGGTGGCGGTGGACGTGCTGGCCATGGCCGAGGGCGACGCGGGCGCGGTCGGCGTGACGTTCGGCCCGGTCGAGGCGGCGCGGCCGCTGGAGCTGACCAGGGCGCTGGAGGTGGTCAACAAGTCGGCCGACTGGCGCACGGCCCGGCTCTCCTACGAGGCGGCGACCACCGTGCCCGGCGCGGCGTTCCGGGTGTGGCCGCAGGTGCTGGTGGTGCCGCCGGGCGAGACGCGGACCGCGGAGGTGCGGCTGGCCGTCGAGCCCGACCGGCTGCGCAAGACCGCCGACCCGACGCTGGAGAAGCTCCAGGCGGGCCTGGCCAGGCAGTTCCTGGCCGAGGCGTCCGGCCGGGTGCTGGTGCGCGCGGGCGGGCGGGAGCTGCGCGTGCCCGTGTACGCGGCGCCCAAGCCGGTCGGGGACGTCGAGGCGGCCTACGCCGACGGCGCGGTGCGCCTGACCGGCCGGGCCCTCGACCAGGGCGAGGGCGACCAGGCGTACCGGTCGCTGCTGACCGCGTTCGAGCTCCAGGGCACCAGCCCGGAGCTGCCGGACTGCGCCGGTGAGGTGAAGGTGGACTGCGCGCTCAACGCCTCGGCCCGGGGCGGCGACCTCCGGTACGTCGGCGCGGCCTCGGACGGCGAGCTGCTGGCGTTCGGCCTCGCGACCTGGCGTGACTGGGTGACCCTCGGAGCGGTGAACTCCCCGTGGATCCGGGTGGACACCAACGGCGACGGCGCGCCCGACTACGTGGTCGAGGCGGCCAAGCCGACCGACGCGCTCGGCACGGTCACGGCGGACGTGTGGCTGGCGCGCACCACCCGGGTCGCCGACGGCGCGGTGGTGGACGAGCAGCCGCTCAACGGCGCGCACGGCGACGTGGACACCAACCTGCCGGACAGCGACGTCGTGGTGCTGCCGGTCGCGCTGACCGCCCTCGGCATCGACCCGGCGTCGGGGTCCGCGCGCATCGGCTACACGGCGGGCGTGTCCGGCCAGTACCCCGCGCCGGGCAACGAGGCGGGGCTGGTGGACCGGATCGCGGAGCCGATGACGTTCGACCCGCTGCGGCCGGGCCTGGCCCTGCGCGGCGGCTGGTCGTTCGCGGCCGGCGCCGGGACCGTGCTGGAGGTGGTGGGCGACGCGGCGGCGCTGGGGGCGGACCGGGCGGACAGCCTCCTGCTGCTGCACCACCACAACGCCTCCGGGGACCGCGCGCAGGTGCTCAGGGCGGTGGGCTGACCGGCTCCGGCGCGCCGGGCGGGGTGGCCGCTCCCAGCCGTTGCCCGCCGCCTGCCGTTGCCCGCCGCCCTCAGTGACACGCGCGCCCCACCAGCAACATGACAGACCCTCGTCTTTGATCACGGAGAGTCAGGTCCGGCGCACCCGGTTGGTCGTGCGGGTTCCCGGCCGGTGATCGGCATACTCGGGCGAATGAGCTTCGTGGTCGGTCTGGACGCGGGTGGCACGAGCACCAGGGCCCTGGTGCTGGACCTGGACGGCACCCGCCTGGGCGCGGGCGTCGCGGGCGGCGCGAACCCCAACTCGCTGCCGCCCGCCGTGGCCGCCACGCACGTCCGCCAGGCCCTGACCGCCGCCCTCGACGGCCTGAACCCGGCCAGGGTCGAGGCCGGGGTGCTGGGCATGGCGGGGTCGAGCAAGGTGCTGTCCGACCCGGCGGTGGGCGAGCTGTTCGAGGCGGCCTGGAGCGGCGCCGGCCTGCGCTGCCCGCTGCGCGTGGTGACCGACTGCGAGGCCGCGTTCGCGTCGGGTTCGGACACTCCAGACGGGACGGTCCTGGTCGCGGGCACGGGCTCGATCGCGGCCAGGATCGAGGACCACGCGCTGGTGTCGACCTCCGGCGGCCACGGCTGGCTGCTGGGCGACGAGGGCTCGGCGTTCTGGCTCGGCCGGGAGGCCGTGCGCGCCACCCTGCTGGCCCTGGAGCGGGACGAGGTGGACGACCTGGCCGCCGCGGTGCTGCGCCGCGCGGAGGTCCCCGACGGCCCGCCCCGCGAGCGCTGGCGCAGGCTGATCACCGCGGCGAACGCCGGTCCGCCGATCGACCTGGCCGGCTACGCCCCGCTGGTCACGGCGCACGCCCACGTGCCGTCGGCGAACCGCGTCATCGACGAGGCCGTCCGGCTGCTGGTCGACCTGGCCGGGTCCACCCGCGAGCGCGCCGACACCACCCCGGTGGTGGTGATGGGCAGCCTGGTCCACGCCCCCGCGCTGGGTTCGCGCCTGAAGCGGCAGCTGGCCGCCCGCACCGGCGCCCCGGTGCGGACCGCGACCGAGGGCGCGGCGGGCGCGGCGTGGCTGGCGGCGGTGCGGCTCCTGGGTGAAGCCGCCCCACGCCCGGCCTGAGGCCCGAGCGATCCCCAGCCCCGGCCCGGCCTGGCCCCGGCCCTCGCCCGGCCCGGCCTGACCCCCGCGCAGCCCCAGCGCCGGCCCTCAGGACTCCTCCCTCAAGACTTCTCCCCCCAGACTTCTCACCCGAGGTCGGACAGCCACTGCTCGACGCCCGCGACGTGCACCGTGGCCCAGGACCGGGCCAGTTCGGGCTGGCGGGCGGCGAGCGCGTCGACGATCGAGCGGTGCTCGGCGACGGTCCGCGCGACCGCGCCCCCCTGCGTGATGCCGCGCCACACGCGGACCCGCACGGTCGGCCCGGCCAGCGTGTCCAGCAGCCGGGCGAGGTAGGTGTTGCCCGAGCACCGCGCGATGGCCTGGTGGAACTCCAGGTCGTGCTCGACCAGTTCCTCCACCGTCCGGGCGGACTCGGCGGTGTCGCACAGCGCCCGCAGCTCGGCGATCTCCTCCGGCCCGACGCGCTGGGCGGCCAGCGCCACCGCCGCGGGTTCGAGGATGCGCCGGACCTGGAGGACCTCCAGCACCGAGTCCTCGCCGCGGTGCAGGTCGAGCACGAACGACAGCGCGCCCAGCAGGTCGTCGGCCCGCAGGCTGGACACGTACGTGCCGTCGCCCTGGCGCACGTCCAGCACCCTGACCAGCGACAGGGCCTTGACGGCCTCGCGCAGGGAGTTCCGCGACAGCCCCAGCCGCTCGGCCAGGTCGGCTTCGCGCGGCAGCCGGTCGCCGGGTTTCAGCTCCCCGGAGACGATCATCTCCTTGACGCGCAGGATCGCGTCGTCGGTTACCGCCACGGCGTCCTCGACTTCGTCACTAGACCTCGGATGTCTGGCGCCAAGTATGGGCCACGCGGTGCCGGCGTCCGGGTGCCCCCGCCGACGACGCTCATTAACCGGTTACTACTTTATTCCGTTATCTTATAACCACACGTGACGCGTCCGCCGGTTCCGGACATAATGGTCTGGACCATTGAGGAGGGACCTTGGACACGGTTGTCGCAGCTCCGCGAGCACTGCTCGGTCGCACGATCACCGGTCCCGCCTGCGTGCGGATCAGCGCGGGCCGGATCGTCGAGGTGATCCAGGGCGCACCGCCCGGGAACGCCGAGGTGCTGACCGGCGGCCTGCTCACCCCGGGCCTGGTGGACGTGCAGGTCAACGGGGCGGTCGGGGTGGACTTCGCCGAGGTCGACCCCGAGGGCATGGCCGCGGTGGCGAGAGCGCTCCCACCCACTGGCGTGACGCGCTTCCTGCCGACGCTGATCACCGCGCCGGTGCCGGTGGCCGTCCGCCAGGCGCACGCCGTGCTGGCGGCGGCGGCCGCCCTGCCGGAGCACGCGGGCGCCAAGCCGCTCGGCGTGCACCTGGAGGGGCCGTTCCTGTCGCCGCACCGGGCGGGCGTGCACGACCCGGCGCTCATGGTGGCGCCCGGACCGGCCGAACTCGACCTGCTCCTGTGCGACGAGGTGCTGCGCCGCGCCCTGCGCATGGTGACCCTGGCGCCCGAGCGCCCCGGGGGCATGGAGGCGGTGCGCCGCCTGGCCGCCGCCGGCGTGCTGGTCGCGGTCGGCCACAGCGACGCCACGGGCGAGCAGACCAGGGCCGCCGCCGAGGCGGGCGCCCGCATGGTGACGCACCTGTTCAACGCCCAGCGCCCGCTGGGCCACCGCGAACCGGGCGTTCCCGGCGTCGCCCTGGTCGACGACCGGTTCACCCTGGGCCTGATCGCCGACCTGGCGCACGTCGGCCCGGACGTCTGCCGCCTGGTGTTCAACGCGGCCGGCAACCGGGTCGCCCTGGTCACCGACGCGGTGGCCGCCGCCGGCATGCCGCCGGGCCGCTACCAGCTGGGCGGCGCGGACGTCCTGCTCACCGAGGACGGCGTGCCGCGCTCCCCGGAGGGCACCATCGCCGGCAGCGCCCTGACCCTGGACCGGGCCGTGCGCAACATCGTCTCGGTGGGCGTCGACGTCGCGGCCGCCCTCGCGGCGGCCACCGTCATCCCGGCCGACGCCATCGGCGAACCCACCCTGGGCCGCCTGGAGCCGGGCGCGGTGGCCGATCTCGTCTGGTGGGACGAGGACCTGCGCCCCCGCAAGGTCTGGATCGACGGCCGGGTCGCCTACGACAGCACCCGCCCCCTGGACACGGCCCTGCCCCCCTTGCCCCCGACCCCCCTGAACACCGCCACCGTGAGCCTGGCCGCCGGCCAATAACCCCACCTCCCACCCACCACCACCCACCACCCCACCCACCGGCCCGGCCACCCCGGGCCGGTGCCTCCCACGCGAGTCGTACGCCCAAACCCCGCGTGTCGTACGCCCAGACCCCCCGAGTTGCACGTTCGGACCCCCCGAACCACACGTTCAGCCCGCGCGAGTCGAACACTCGCGACCACCGTGTCGAACGCTCAGGACGGGTGAGTTCCACACTCGGGCGAACCGATCCGACACCCGGGCGAACCGAGCAGCCCCCGAATCAATCCAAGCGCGGCCCACCGACGGGATCGGTGGGCCGCGCTCGGGTCTGTGGACAACCGCCGGGCCTGTGGACAACCGGAAACCGCAGGCAGCCGGCCCTGCGTCACCGCATCCGGGTCACCTTGTCCGCGTCACCGCGTCCGGGTCACCTTGTCCGCGTCACCGCGTCCGGGTCACCTTGTTCAACCCGCGCGGGCTGTCCGGGTCCCCGCCCCGCGCCAGCGACAGCCCGTGGGCCACCCGCTGCACCGGCAGCACCTCCAGGATCGGCGCGACCTCCTCGGCCGTCTCGGCCACCGGGATCCGCAGCGCCGCCGACACCTTGTCCGCGCCCGACCCCACGGCCACCACGTCCGCCCCGCGCCCGTGCACCGCGTCCAGCACGTCGTGCATCGCGTCACCACCGCGCCCGGTGCTCGTCACCGCCAGCACGGCCGTCTCGGCGTCGACCGCCGCCACCGGGCCGTGCAGCAGGTCCGCCCCGCTGTACGCCCGCGCGGCCAGGTACGACGTCTCGGCCAGCTTCAGCGCCGACTCCAGCGCGGTCGGCAGCGAGTACCCGCGCCCGGTGGTCAGCACCCGGTCCACGAAGCGGTACCGCCGCACCGCCTCGGCCACCGCGTCCGACGACTGCTCCAGCGTCGCCGCCGCCTGGTCGCCGAGCGCCCCCGCCGCCGCCCCGTTCCCGCCGCGGATGGCGTCCACCAGCAGGTACAGCGCCAGCAGCGTCGCCGAGTACGTCTTGGTCGCCGCGACGGCCCGCTCCACGCCCGCGCCGACGTCCACGGACAGCTCCGCCACCCCGTTCAGCGGCGACGAGGCCGTGTTCGTCACCGCCACGGTCAGCGCCCCGCGCGCCCGCGCCGACTCGGTGACCTCCAGCAGGTCGGGCGACCCGCCGGACTGCGACACCGACACCACCAGCACGTCCCGCAGGTCCGGCTGCGCCCCGTAGAGCGTGGTCGTCGACGGCGACACCAGCCCGGCCGGCAGTTGCAGCAGCACCTCGGTCAGGTACTTCGCGTACAGCGCCGCGTGGTCGCTGGACCCGCGCGCCGCCAGCAGCACGAACCGCGGCCGGCGCGCCGAGATCACCTCGGCGACCGACGCGATCTCGTGCCGCCGGGCGACGAGGTCGGCGAAGACGCGCGGCTGCTCGGCGATCTCGGCCGCCATGTGGGCGCCGGGCTGGTGCTCGCTCATCGGGAACTCCCCTTACCGGGACGAGGTGGCGGCGGCGATGCGCTCCGCCGCGGCGCGCAGGCACACCCGGGAACCGCCGTGGGTGTCGACGCGGGCGGTGGCGCCCAGGTCCGGACCCGGCACGCCGGTCTCGACGTGCACAAGGTCTAGACCAATCTTAACCAGGGAGGTCACCACCTCGCGAGCCCAGGGGAAGCGGTGTGCCTCACGTGTCACCACCACGACCGGGCGATCCCCGGCGGCCGCGGCGATCTCCGCCGCCGACGCCGACGACACCACCGAGGTGCCCGGCACCAGCTCCTCCAGGTACGGCCCGAGACCCCACGGCACGTCGCCGACCGCGATCGACGGCTCCACCGCCAGGTCCACCACCACCGGGGGCCCGGCCAGCCGCAACGACCCGCGCACCTCCAGCGCCGCCCGCGCCGCCTTGAGCCCCAGCGCCGGGTCGTGCCCCTCCACGGACGACGGCGGCGTGCCCAGGGCGGCCGTCCGCCGCGCCGCCTCCTCCAGCCGCGCCAACGGCAGCTCGCCGGACTCCACCGCCGCGACGACGGCGTCCACCAGCCGACGCAGCCCGTCGTCGTCCAGCGGCTCCCCGCCCAGGCACAGCGCGTCCACGCCGGCGACCAGCGCCCGCACGGACCCCTGCGCCAGGTCGCCGCCCACGGCCTTCATGTCCAGCCCGTCGGTGATCACCGCGCCGGTGAACCCCAGGTCCTCCCGCAGCACGCGCACCGCCGCCGGGTTCAGCGTGGCCGGCTCCGGGCCCCACTCGGGCACCACGAGGTGCCCGGTCATGATCGACCGCACCCCCGCCCCCACGGCCGCCCGGAACGGCGCGAACTCCACCGCCGCCAGCTCCGCCGCCGTCCGCGGCAGCACCGGCAGCGCCGCGTGCGAGTCCACGGTGGACGCGCCGTGGCCGGGGAAGTGCTTGGCGCAGGCCGCCACGCCCACCGCCTGCATCCCCTCGACGAACGCCGCCACGTGCGCGCCCGCCGCCACCGGGTCCGAGCCGAACGAGCGCACCCCGATCACCGGGTCGTCCAGCGTCAGCACCAGGTCCGCCGACGGCGCCAGGTTCAGGCTCACCCCGCACGCCGCCAGCCGCGACCCCATCGACGCCGCCACCGCCCGGGTCAGCGCCGGGTCGCCCGCCGCGCCCAGCGCGTGGTTGCCCGGCACCTCCGACCCGTGCCCGGCGTCGAGCCGGGTGACGTCGCCGCCCTCCTCGTCGATCCCGATGACCACGTCGGCGCGGGCCGACCGCAGCTGCGCGTCCAGCGCGGTCACCTGCGCGTCGTCCACGACGTTGCGGCCGAACAGCACCACCCCGCCGAGCCCGTCCGCCACCCGCTTGACCAGCCAGTCCGGCGCCGAGGTCCCGTGGAACCCCGGCAGCAGCACACCCTGCGCGAGCCGGTGCAACGACATCCGGTCTACCCCTTCACCGCACCGGCCGTGACACCGGTGACCATCTTGCGCTGCACGATCAGGAAGAACACCAGCACCGGGAGCGTGAACAGGGCGGAGGCCGCCATCGCGCCGCCCCAGTCGGTGCCGAACTGGCTCTGGAAACCCGACAGCCACACCGGGAGGGTCTGCTTGTCCTGGTCCCGGATCAGCGACAGCGCGAACAGGAACTCGTTCCACGCGGTCACGAAGGCGAACACCGAGGTGGCCACCAGGCCCGGCCCCAGCAGCGGCAGCGTGACCCGGCGGAACGCGCCCCACCGGCCGCAGCCGTCCACCATCGCCGCCTCCTCCAGCTCCAGCGGGATGCCGTTGACGAACCCGCGCAGCGTCCAGGCGCAGAACGGCAGCGTCACCGCGAAGTAGATCAGCGTCAGCGACGGCAGCCGGTTGAGCAGGTCCAGGTCCCGCATCATCAGGAACATCGGGATCAGCAGCGCCTCGAACGGCGCCATCTGGGCCACCAGCATCACCATCACGAAGCCCTTGCGCCCCCGGAACCGCATCCGGGACAGCGCGACCGCCGCCAGCAGGCCCACCACCAGCGCCGCCAGCACCGCCGTCAGCGACACCAGCAGGCTGTTGCCGAGCGCGCCCAGGAAGCCCGGCTTCGTCCACGCGGTGGTGAAGTTCGCGTTCGTCACCGAGAACGGGATCAGGTCGTAACCGCTGGTCAGCAGCTCGCTGCGCGGCTTGAGCGCGGTGGCGACCATCCAGTACGTCGGGAACGCGAAGAACAGCGCCACCACCAGCGCGACCGCGTTCGCGGTCACCTTCTTGGCGATCACAGCGACCCCTCCTGGGAACGGACCAGCCGGCGCAGGTACTGGAAGGTCAGCAGGGCCAGCAGCACGACCATGACCACCGACACCGCCGCCGCCACGCCGAAGTGGCTCTGCGAGATGCCCTCCAGGTACTGGTACACGGCCAGCGTGGTGCTGCCGCCGTCCGGGCCGCCCTTGCGCATCGCCCAGATCTGCGTGAACACCTTGAAGTCCCACAGCAGGGACAGGAACGTCACCATCAGCAGCAGCGGCCGCAGCTCCGGCCACGTCACCGCGCGGAACGTCTGCCACGAGGACGCGCCGTCGATGCCCGCGGCCTCGTACTGGTCCTTGGGGATGCCGATCGCGCCCGCGTACAGGGAGAACGCCAGGAACGGGATCGCCTGCCACACGATCAGCAGCCCGATCACGGCCAGCGTCGAGGTGCCCGTGGAGAACCACGAGAACCCGGCGAAGCCGTCGAACCCGAGCTTGACGAAGGTCTTGTTGAGGATGCCGTACTGCTGGTCGAAGATCCACTGGTAGACGGTGGTGGCCGCGAGCAGCGGCATCGCCCACGCCAGCAGCATGGCGACCTGGAGCACGATCCGGACCACCGGGCTGATCTGCCGCATCAGCAGCGCGATCAGCAGGCCCGCGAGCACCGAGGCGGCCACCACCGCGGCGGTGAACACCACCGTGCGCAGCGCGATCAGCCAGAAGTCGGGTTCGCCCAGGATCTCGGCGTAGTTGTCGAAGCCGGTCCACACGACCTCCCCGCGGGTCAGCTCGCGCAGGTTGAGCCTGCGGAAGCTGGTGACCAGCACGGACAGGACCGGCCAGCCGATCAGCCACAGGATGGCGACCAGCGCGGGGGCCAGCAGCAGGTAGGGCAGCGCCCGGTCGAAGGCGCCGGCCCGACGGCGCGGGGCGCCGTCCGGACGCGCGGCACGCCGCGGTGCCGACGAGGGATTCGTCGGCACCGCGGCGTCGGTCGTGTCAACGGCCGTCATGCGCTCGTCAGCCGGCCAGCGTCTTCGACAGCGAGGCGTTGGCCCCCGAGGTGGCGTCGTCCAGCGACTTCGCCCCCGTCAGGTACGCGGTCAGCATGTCCTTGAGCGGGTTCTGGCCCGCCTCGACCGCGGCCCACGCCGGCGTGGTCGGGGTGACCTTGCCGTTCGGGGCGGACTCGGCCAGCGCCTTGCCCAGCGGGTTGGTCGCCAGCTTCTGCGTGTCGGTCGAGGTGCCGGGCACCGAGCCGCCCTCGGCCAGCATGTCCTGGTACTTCTTGCTGCTCAGCAGCTTCAGGTACGCCTTGGCCAGGTCGGAGTTCTGCGAGCCGGCCGGGATGGCCAGGTTCGAGCCGCCCAGGAACACCGGGGCCGCCTTGCCCGCGGTCTTCGACGGGATCGGGAACGCGGCGGTCTTGCTCTCCAGGTCCGGGTTGGCCTTCACGGCGCCCGCGAGCTCCCACGGCAGGCCGATCATCATGCCGACCTTGCCGGTGCCGAACACCTCCATCTGCTGCGGCGTGGCCTCGTCGGCGTCCTTCGGGGCCTTCGTGCCGGAGACGTCCACCAGCTTCTTGTAGAAGTCGACGCCGGCCTTGGCCTGCGGGGTGTCGAGGGCGCCGGCCCACGCCGAGCCCTGCGGCTGCGCCACGTCGCCGCCCTCGTCCCAGATGAACGACAGCAGCGTGTACCAGGACTGGCCCGGCAGGTACAGCGCCTGGAAGTCCGGGTCGGCGGCGTTCGCGGCCTTCAGCTTCTCGATCGCGGCGACCCACTCGTCACGGGAGGTCGGCGCGCCCGCGATGCCGGCGGCCTCGAACAGGTCGGTCCGGTAGATGACCGTGCGGTTGGCGGCGTAGAACGGCATGCCGTACTGCTTGCCGTCCCAGGTCAGCGAGTCCTTGAGACCGCCCAGCCACTGGTCGCCGTTGAGGTCGGAGACGTCGCCGGACAGGTCGTACAGGGTTTCCTCAGCCGCGAACTTCGCCGTCTGGGTGTTGCCCAGCTCGATCACGTCCGGCGGGTTGTTGCTGGTCAGAGCGGTGGTCAGCTTCTCCTGGATGCCGTTCCACTTCTGGACCTCGTACTTGACGGTGACGCCCGCGTTCGAGTCCTGGAACTCCTTGTTCAGCGCGTCGGTCAGGGTGGTCGGCGCGGAGCCGTCCATCAACCAGACCGTCAGCGTCTTGGGTTCGCCGGAGTCGCCGCCTGCGTTGTCGGAGCTCGTGCCACACCCGGCCACGGCCACCGACAGTGCGGCGGCCCCTACGGCCAGTCCTCTCCAGCCCTTCACGTGTGCGCCCTTTCCCAATGCCCGGTCCCTGTGACCGGAACGCCCAAAGTGGTGTAGACCAATGCGGCCTAGAGTGTGCCTCGCCACAGGGCATGTCAAGGACGTTGCTGGACCGTTGCAAAGTCATCGGGTCAATTTCCCGGGGCATGTCGGGGGTTCGGCTCCACGATCCGACGTGGACAGGGCATCCTGTCCTTGGGAGCGCTGTGCACGAGAGCTGTGCGTCTTGGAGCACTGGCAAGGTCGAGGAGGAGAGCATGCTCGAAACGAGCCCGGCGACCGGCGTGGACGCCAGGTCCCGCGCGCAGCGCGAGCCGAAGTACTGGGGACTCAAGCGGCACCTGCTCGACCTGCTGCGCGCGCTGCCGCCGGGCTCGCCGATCCCGACCGAGCGGTCCCTGGCCGCGGAGTTCGACGTGTCCCGCACGACGGTCCGGCAAGCGCTTGCCGAACTGACCGTCGAGGGCCGGTTGCTGCGCGTGCAGGGCAAGGGCACCTTCGCCGCCGAACCCAAGGTGGCGCAGCGGCTCCAGCTGTCCTCGTACACAGAGGACATGAAGGCCCAGGGGCGGCAGCCGTCGTCGAAGCTGATCGAGGCGTCCGAGATGCCCGCCGAGGCCGAGCTGGCCCGGCTGCTGGGCGTGCGGGCGGGCGCGAAGGTGCTCCGCCTGCACCGGCTCCGGCTGGCCGACGGCGAGCCGATGGCGATCGAGACCACCCACCTGGCCCTGGGCCGCTTCCGCGGCCTGCGCCGCTACCTGGCCCCGGGCGCCTCCCTCTACCAGGTGCTGCGCGAGCGCTTCGGCGTCGAGATGGGGCACGCGGAGGAGACCATCGAGACGGCGCTCGCCTCGCCGGAGGAGGCCGAGCTGCTGGGCGCCGACATCGGCCTGCCCATGCTGCTGCTCTCCCGGCACTCGTTCGACACCGAGGGCAACCCCGTCGAGTGGGTCCGCTCGGTCTACCGGGGCGACCGCTACAAGTTCGTCGCCACCCTGAACCGCCCCGCCGGCTGACCACCCCTCCGACCTGTCCCCACCTCCACCCCCTGCCCGCCCCAATTCTCCCCCCTGCCCACCTGCACCCCTCCGATGACCGCCGCGAGTCGAACGCTCACGCCCATCGTGTCGAACGTTCAGGACCCCCGAGTTCCACGTTCGCGCGCCGCGCGGGGGTCCCGAGTGTGGAACTCGGGGGTCGCGGGTGTTCGACACGGTCGACGTGGGCGTTCGACTCGCGCGGGGGTCAGGTGAGGAGGGGGAGGAGGGTGGTGGGGTCGACGTTGCCGCCGGAGACGACGGCGGCGGTGCGCGGGGTGGGGGAGGCCAGGTAGGCCGCGAGGGTCACCGCGCCGCTGGGCTCGACGACGAGGCGGGAGCGGAAGGCCAGCAGGCGGACCGCGGCGGCGATGGCGTCCTCGGGGACGGTGACCACGTCGTCCACGTGGGCCAGGACGTGGGCGAAGGTCAGCGGCGAGGGCTCGGCCCGCAGGCCGTCGGCGGCGGTGCGGACCCGGTCGGCGGCCGGCCAGCGGACCAGCTCCCCGGCGCGGAACGACGCCGCGGTGTCGCCGGCGAGCTCGGGTTCCACGCCGACCACGCGGGTGGCCGGGCTGAGGGCCTTCACGGCCGCGGCGACGCCCGAGATCAGGCCGCCGCCGCTGACCGGGACCAGGACGGTGGCCACCTCCGGCAGGTCGGCGACCAGCTCCAGGCCGATGGTGCCCTGCCCGGCGATCACGTCGGGGTGGTCGAACGGCGGCACGAGGGTCGCGCCCAGCGAGGCCGCCAGCTCGTGCGCCCGGGTCTCGCGCTCGACCACCGGCACCTCCACCACGCGGGCGCCGTGCGACCGGGTCGCCTCCACCTTGACCCGCGGCGCGGTGTCGGGCACCACGATCGTCGCGGGCACCCCGAACAGCTTCGCCGCGTACGCCACGGCCTGAGCGTGGTTGCCGCTGGAGTAGGCCACGACCCCGCGCGCCCGCACGTCCTCCGGCAGCCGCGCCAGCGCGTGGTAGGCGCCGCGGAGCTTGAACGCGCCCACGGGCTGGAGGCTCTCCGGTTTGAGCCACAGCCCGTCGTCGAACCGCAGCAGCGGGGTGCGGACCACGGCGGGGGCGATGAGGGCGGCCGCGGCGCGGATGTCGGCGAGCGTCACGAGTTCCATGCCACGATCCTCACCCCGACGCCGGTCCGGGCCTCAGCCGGGCGTTACGGGAACTCCTCCGGTCTCACCCGCTTGGAGCAATAGCTTTCACGCGTACGGGCATGCGATCACCGAATCCTTTACTTCTGGCAAATCCGCCCGAATCGGTGATCGAATAACTACCTTGAGTGAGAGTTAACTGTCAAACGCTACACAGCGCAGTTGCATTGGCGTGGTCTGTGACACACTTCCCCCTCGGATGGCCTGAACCGTAATAGGTAACAGGGTCATAACGTCGCTCGAACGGGCGAGTACTGGTCGGTAGCGACCGGGAAGGAGGGGTCGTGCGGCACAGCTGGACCCCGCGCGTCACGTTCGAGGGCCTGGTTCCGGACCCCGGCGACACGGCCGGGAGGACAAGCGGAACGGGCGAAGTGACCGGGAAGAGAAGTGGAGGGGTGGGGCGACCCCTGCCGCCGCCCCACCACCCGTCCCCCTAGAGCCCCCGAGAGCGGTCCCTGCAACCAGGCTCTCGGGTTCCCTGCACCCGAAGATGAGGGAGACGCCTAATGAACCGCACGAGTGCGGTCCGCCTTGCCACGGCCACCCTGCTTGCCGTCGGCTCGGCTACGGCCCTAAGCGTACCGGCCATCGCGGCGCCGGTTGTGCCCTATGCGGAAAGCCCTTCCGATACGGAGAGCTACCCCGCCGAGTTGCTCCAGGCAGCGCAGCGTGACCTCGGCCTGTCGGCCGAGCAGGTGACCGCCCGTTTGGCGAGTGACACCCGTGCGAGTGAGGCGGAGTCGGCCGCGAAGTCCGCGGCGGGCAGCGCCTACGCGGGCTCGTGGATCAACCCGGCGGGCAAGCTGGTCGTCGCGGTGACCGACGCGGCCAAGGTGGACGCGGCCCGCGCCGCGGGCGCCGACGTCAAGCGCGTGGCCTTCTCGCACCAGCAGTTGACCGGCGCCAAGGCGTCGCTCGACGGTCTGGCCTCCGCGCCGAAGTCCATCACCGGCTGGCGGGTCGACGAGCAGACCAACTCGGTCGTCGTCGAGATCAACCGCACCCAGCGCGACGCGGCGGCCGAGGCGTTCCTGGCCACGGCCAAGTCCGTCAGCCCGTCGGTGCGGGTGGTCGAGGTCTCCGAGTCCCCGACGACCCTGTACGACACCCGCGGCGGCGACGCCTACTACATCGGCGGCGGCCGGTGCTCGGTGGGCTTCGCGGTCACCGGCGGGTTCGTGACGGCGGGCCACTGCGGCCGGTCGGGCAACGCGACGACCGGCTTCAACCGCGTCGCGCAGGGCACGTTCGCGGGTTCGTCGTTCCCGGGCAACGACTACGCCTGGGTGCGCACGAACTCCAACTGGACCTCGCGTCCGTGGGTGAACCGCTACAACGGCTCCAACGTCACCGTCACCGGCTCGACCGTGGCCGCGGTCGGCGCGGCGATCTGCCGCTCCGGCTCGACCACCGGCTGGCGCTGCGGCACCGTCCAGGCCCGCAACTCGACGGTGAACTACCCGCAGGGCACGGTGTCCGGCCTGACCCGCACCAACGCCTGCGCGGAGCCCGGTGACTCGGGCGGCTCGTGGGTGGCGGGCTCCGGCTACAGCCAGGCCCAGGGCGTGACCTCCGGTGGTTCGGGCAACTGCTCCTCCGGTGGCACGACCTACTTCCAGCCGGTCGCCGAGATCCTCAGCGCCTACGGCCTGAGCCTCACCCGAGGCTGACGGCCACTCCCGGCGGAGCTCCACGACCGCCGGGCACCGCTCGGACGAACACCCCCGGTCGCCGCTCTCCCGCGGCCGGGGGTGTTCGGCGTCGCAGGGGTGGCGGCGGGAGGTCGGGGGCGTTCGGCGTCGGCGGGGCGGCACCGGGGGTCGGCGTTCCCGAGGGCCGGCGTTCCCGAGGGCCGGCGCCGGGGGTCGGCGTTCCCGAGGCGCGGCACCGGCGCCGGGGTCAGGAGAACTGCACCGACCGCTTGGACAGCCCGTACCAGAAGCCCTCGACCGCCGTGGTGGCCTCCGACGCGCCGCTCGCGCCCAGCGACACGAACAGCGGCGCGAGGTGCTCGGTGCGCGGGTGCGCGAGGAGGGCGGCGGGCGCCTTGCGCCGGAAGTCCAGCAGCGCGTCCACGTCGCCGGCCGCCAGCGCCCGCCCGGCCCAGTCGTCGAACTCGGCCGACCACGACGGCGGCCGGTAGTCCGGCCCGACCGACATGTCCACGCAGCTCAGGTTGTGCGTCAGGAACCCGCTGCCGACGATCAGCACGCCCTGCTCGCGCAGCGGCGCCAGCCGCCCGCCCACCTCGAACAGCTCGCGGGGGTCCAGGCTCGGCAGGGACACCTGGAGCACCGGCACGTCCGCCTCCGGGAACATCTCCCTCAGCGGCACGTACGCGCCGTGGTCCAGGCCCCGCGCCTCGTCGTGCGCGACGGGTCGGTCGAGCAGCCCGGTCACCGCCCGCGCCAGCTCCGGCGCGCCGGGCGCGGGGTAGGTCACCTCGTAGTACCGCCGGGGGAAGCCCCGGAAGTCGTAGGTCAGCGGCACGGTGGTGGTCGCGCCCAGGGTGAGCGGGTCGTTCTCCCAGTGCGCGGAGACCACGAGCACGGACGTCGGGCGCGGCAGCGCCGCGGACCACGAGGCGAGTTCGCCGGTCCACCGTTCGTCGTCGGCCAGCGGGGGAGCGCCGTGGCCCAGGTACAGCACGGGCATCACGGGGACGACTGTACGCCTTCTAGTTGAAACTTCAACCAAGAGGCGGCGGCCCGGGGGTCCTCGGCCTCGGTGATCGCCCGCACGACCACCACCCGCGTCGCGCCCGCGGCCAGCACCGCGGGCAGCCGCTCCCGGTCGATCCCGCCGATGGCGAACCACGGCCGGTCGCCGGCGCCCGCGGTCGCGCGCACCAGGTCCAGACCCGGCGCGGGCCGCCCCGGTTTGGTCGGCGTCGGCCAGCACGGCCCGGTGCAGAAGTAGTCCACGCCCGGCTCGACCGCCGCCGCCCGCGCCTGCGCCACGTCGTGCGTCGACCGGCCGATCACCACGTCCTCGCCGACGACCCGGCGGGCCAGGGGCACCGGCAGGTCGTCCTGGCCCAGGTGCAGGACGTCGGCGTCCACGGCCAGCGCCACGTCGGCCCGGTCGTTGACCGCCAGCAGCGCGCCGTGCCGCGCGCACGCCTCGGCCAGCACCTCCAGCGCCGCGATCTCCCGCCGCGCCTCCAGGCCCTTGTCGCGCAGTTGGACGACGTCGACCCCGCCCGCGAGCGCGGCGTCGGCGAAGTCCGCGAGGTCGGGGCGGTCCGGCGTGCAGAGGTAGAGCCGCGCGTCGGCGAGCCGCCGCCTGATCCGCGTCGCGTCGAGTCCTGGCACGGCCGCACCGTAACGGCCGCGGCGCCCGGTGCGCTACGGTGGAGGTGGTCCGCACGGGAGCCCGGGACACACCGGGCTGAGAGGGAGCGTGGCGCGCTCCGACCGTCGAACCTGATCCGGGTCATGCCGGCGCAGGGAGCGCGAAGTGCCTTTGACAACGCGGGTGACCGTCCTGGGTGGCGGGGTGATCGGGCTGTCCGCCGCGTGGTGCGCGGCGCGCGACGGGTTCCGGGTCGAGGTCGTCGACCACGGGTCGCCGCACGGTGGTTCGCGGGTGGCGGGCGGGATGCTCGCGCCGGTCACCGAGGCGTGGCCGGGCGACGAGGAGGTGCTGGACCTCGGCGTGGAGTCGCTGGGGCTGTGGCCGGCCTTCGCCCGCGACCTGGGCGTGGAGCTGACGCCGCTGGGCACGCTGGCGGTGGCGGTGGACCGCGCGGACGCCGAGGTGCTGGACCGGTTGTGCGACCACCTGGCGACGAGGGGCCGATCGGTGCTGCGGCTGACCGGCCGCGAGCTGCGGGCGCTGGAACCGGGGCTGGGTCCGGTCCGGAGTGGACTGTCCGTGCCGGGGGACGTGGCCGTGGACAACCGGGCCCTGCTGCGCGCGCTGCGCGGGGCGTGCGAGCGCGAAGGCGTGGTCTTCCCCCCGACACCGGGCGAGGCGGACGTGACGGTCATCGCGGCCGGCGCCTGGAGCCGCGACCTGCACCCGGCGCTGCGCGCGGTGATCCGCCCGGTCAAGGGGGAGATCCTGCGGCTGGCGGCCCGGCCGGGGGCGCTGCCGCCGCCCCGGCACACCGTCCGCGCGCACGTCTCCGGCCGCCCCGTCTACCTGGTGCCGCGCCCCGACGGGTTCGTGCTCGGCGCCACCCAGTACGAGGCGGGCTTCGACGGGGACGTGACCGTCGGCGGGGTGCGCGACCTGCTGCGCGACGCCGAGGTGGTGTGGCCGGGCATCGCCGAGTACGCGCTGGTCGAGGTGGCCGCCGGGTTCCGCGCGGGCAGCCCCGACAACGCGCCCGTGATCCGCTGGCTGGAACCCGGCGTGCTGGCCGCCACCGGGCACCACCGCAACGGCCTGCTGCTCGCGCCGGTGACGGCGCGGCGCGTGGTCGCCCTGCTCCGCGAGGGAGGAACCGGATCGTGAAGGCGAAGGTCAACGGGGTGGAGCGCGAGCTGCCCGACGGGGCGACCGTCGACGCCGTGCCCGCCCTGCTCGACGCCCCGGCGAGCGGGGTGGCGGTCGCGGTGGACGGCGAGGTCGTGCCGCGCGCGGCGTGGGGGACGACCGCGGTGCCCGAGGGCGCCGTGGTGGAGGTGCTGACCGCGGTGCAGGGAGGCTGAACGTGGACGACCCCTTGGTGATCTCGGGACGGGAGTTCGGCTCGCGCCTGGTGATGGGCACCGGCGGCGCGGCGAACCTGGCGGTGCTGGAACGCGCCCTGGTGGCCTCCGGCACGGAGCTGACCACGGTGGCCATGCGGCGCCTGGACCCCTCCGGCGGCGGCGGGGTGCTGGAGCTGCTGTCGCGGCTGGGCGTCGAGGCGCTGCCCAACACCGCGGGCTGCCGCACCGCGGCCGAGGCGGTGCTGACCGCGCGGCTGGCGCGGGAGGCGCTGGGCACCGACTGGGTGAAGCTGGAGGTCGTCGCGGACGACCAGACGCTGCTGCCCGACCCGGTGGAGCTGCTGGACGCGGCCGAGCGGCTGGTGGACGACGGTTTCACGGTGCTGCCCTACACCAACGACGACCCGGTGCTGGCGCGGCGGCTGGAGCAGGTGGGCTGCGCCGCGGTGATGCCGCTGGGCTCGCCGATCGGCACGGGCCTGGGCATCCGCAACCCGCACAACGTCGAGCTGATCGTGGCCCGCGCGTCGGTGCCGGTGATCCTGGACGCGGGCGTGGGCACGGCGTCGGACGCGGCGCTGGCCATGGAGCTGGGCTGCGCGGCGGTGCTGCTGGCGACCGCGGTGACCAGGGCGCAGGACCCGGAGCGGATGGCGGCGGCGATGCGGGCGGGCGTGGAGGCGGGCCGGCTGGCGCGGTTGGCGGGGCGCATCCCCAAGCGCTTCTGGGCCCACGCGTCGAGCCCCGCCCCGGAGGGTGCTGCCCCGGAGGGCGCCGCCACGGGGCCTGTCGCCCCGGAGAGTGCTGCACAGGGGTGATTGCCCGGCACGGCATGATGGGTGCTTCCATCGCCGCCTGCCCGAGGAGGACTGTCCCGTGACCGCCGACCAGGTCGAGGACGCCACCGCCCGGCTGTACCTCGCGATCGGCAGGCTCTCCAGGCTGCTGCGCCGCACCGGTTCCCCCGGTCTGGGGCCCGGCGCGGTGTCCGCGTTGGCGACGCTGGCGCGCTGCGGGCCCATGCGGCTGGGTGACCTCGCCGCGAAGGAGGGCGTCGCGCCGCCCACGCTGTCGCGCATCGTGGCGTCGCTGGTGGAGGCGGGGTACGTGCGGCGCGAGCCGGACCCGCAGGACGGGCGCGCGTGGCTGGCGACCCCGACGCCCGAGGGCGAGACCATGGTGTCGGGGGTGCGGTCGGCGCGGGTGCGGGAGTTGCAGCGCCGCATCGAGGAGCTGCCGCCGGAGCACCGGGCCGCGCTGGTGGCGGCCCTGCCCGCGCTGGAGGAACTGGTCGGCGAGGCGGGCTGAACCGCGCCGGGTGCCCGGGAGCGGGTTCCCGGCAGCGGTGGGCGGGCAGCGCCGGGCCGGGAGTGGTGGGCCGGCAGCGGGTGTCCGGGCGTGGGTGTCCGGGAGCGGCGACGTGCCGCGCGGGCGTCGAGCGCCCGCGCGGACAGCGCCACCGGCATCCCCACGAGGACACCGGTCAGGTCCCCTCGACCCGGCCCTCCAGCCGCCACAGCGGCGACACCGGCCCGACCCCGCCGCCCAGCGGGTAGGCGGCGGCCACCGACCGCACGATGAAGTCCTTGCCGAACCGCACCGCCTCGGGCACGGACTCGCCGCGCGCCAGCCGGGAGCAGATCGCCGACGCCAGCGTGTCACCGCTGCCGTGGGTGTGCACCACGTCGTAGCGGGGACCGAGGAACTCGGTGAACTCCTCGCCGTCGTAGAGCACGTCCAGGCACTCCGGGTCGTCCCACAGGTGACCGCCCTTGACCAGCACCCACCGCGGGCCCAGGGCGTGCAGCGCCTCGGCGGCCTTGCGCTGGTCGGCGCGGCTGCGCACCTCCAGGCCGGTGATCAGCCGCACCTCGTCGAGGTTCGGCGTGACCAGCGTGGCCCGCGGGAACAGCAGGGTCCGCAGCGCGTCGAGCGCGTCGTCGGCGAGCAGCTGGTGGCCGTGCATCGACGCCGCCACCGGGTCCACCACGAACGGGCCCACGTCGACCCGGTCCAGCACCTCCGCCACGGCCTCGATGATCGCCGCCGACGCCAGCATCCCGGTCTTGGCCGCGTTCACCCCGATGTCGGTGGCGACGGCCTCGATCTGCGCGGCCACCACGTCCGGTGGGATCTCCACGTACCCGGTGACGCCCAGCGAGTTCTGCACGGTCACCGCGGTGACCGCGGTCAGGCCGTGCACGCCGCACGCGAACAGCGCCCGCAGGTCGGCCTGGAGGCCCGCGCCACCGCCGGAGTCGGACCCGGCGATGGTCAGGACCCTCGGCGGCGTGTCCGCCATCGGCGTGTCCGCCATCAGCGCGCCCCCATCAGTCCACCACCGGCAGGTACACCTTGCCGCCCTGGTCGGCGAACTCGTGCGACTTCTCGTCCAGGCCCGCCTCGATCGCCTCCACAGTGGACAGACCGCGCTCCTCGGCGTACCGGCGGACGTCCTGGGTGATCTTCATGGAGCAGAACTTCGGCCCGCACATCGAGCAGAAGTGCGCCGTCTTCGCGGGCGCGGCGGGCAGCGTCTCGTCGTGGAACGAGCGCGCCGTGTCCGGGTCCAGCGACAGGTTGAACTGGTCCTCCCACCGGAACTCGAACCGGGCCTTCGACAGCGCGTCGTCCCAGTCCTGCGCGCCGGGGTGGCCCTTGGCCAGGTCGGCACTGTGGGCGGCGATCTTGTAGGTGATCACGCCGGTCTTCACGTCGTCCCGGTTCGGCAGGCCCAGGTGCTCCTTCGGGGTCACGTAGCACAGCATGGCCGTGCCCAGCCAGCCGATCTGCGCCGCCCCGATCGCCGAGGTGATGTGGTCGTAGGCGGGCGCGATGTCGGTGGCCAGCGGCCCGAGGGTGTAGAACGGCGCCTCGCCGCACCACTCCTCCTCCAGCCGCACGTTCTCCGCGATCTTGTGCATCGGCACGTGGCCGGGGCCCTCGATCATCACCTGCACGTCGCGGGCCCGCGCCACGTGCGTCAGCTCGCCCAGCGTGCGCAGCTCGGCGAACTGGGCCTCGTCGTTGGCGTCCGCGATCGACCCCGGCCGCAGGCCGTCACCCAGCGAGAACGTCACGTCGTAGGCGCGCAGGATGTCGCACAGCTCCTCGAAGTGCGTGTAGAGGAAGCTCTCCCGGTGGTGCGCCAGGCACCAGGCGGCCATGATCGACCCGCCGCGCGAGACGATGCCGGTCACCCGCCTCGCGGTCAGCGGCACGTACCGCAGCAGCACGCCCGCGTGCACGGTCATGTAGTCCACGCCCTGCTCGGCCTGCTCGACGACGGTGTCCCGGTAGACCTCCCACGACAGCTTCGCCGGGTCGCCGTCGACCTTCTCCAGCGCCTGGTAGATCGGCACGGTGCCGACCGGCACCGGCGAGTTGCGCAGGATCCACTCGCGCGTCTCGTGGATCCGCCTGCCGGTGGACAGGTCCATGATCGTGTCCGCGCCCCAGCGCGTCGCCCACACCATCTTCTCCACCTCCTCCTCGATCGAGGAGGTCACCGCGGAGTTGCCGATGTTGGCGTTGATCTTGACCAGGAACTTCTTGCCGATGATCATCGGCTCGGACTCGGGGTGGTTGCGGTTGGCCGGGATGACCGCCCGCCCGCTCGCCACCTCGTCCCGGACGAACTCGGGGCTCATGCTCTCGCGCGTCGCCACGAACCGCATCTCCGGCGTGACGACCCCCGCCTTCGCGTACCCCAGCTGGGTCACCGCCCCGTTCACCGGCTCCCGGCCCGCCACCCACCCCGCGCGCAGCCTCGGCAGTCCACTGTGGACGTCGATGCGCACGGACTCGTCGGTGTAAGGCCCGGAGGTGTCGTAGAGGTCCACGTGCTCACCGTTGGTCAGCCCCACCCTGCGGAAGGGGACCCTGATGCCCTCACCCGCGTCCCGGTGCACCTTGCCCGACCCGGAGACGGGTCCGGTGGTGACGCTGGGTTCGACCGAACGGTCGTCGAGTGCCGTCACGGCATTTCCTCCCTACGCCGGCATTACCCGGTCAGGTTCCGGCGGTCGGCGGCGCCAGGTGTTCGGCCGCCCTCTCAGCCCGCTGTGGCGCGAGCTCCCGCGTGTTGAGTTGTCCGACCGACCATAGCCACGGCCCCGTGCCGGTGCCAAGGTGCGGATGCCAACGACCACCGTTTGCGCGTACCTTTCTCCGCGTGGCTGATCACCAGCCGTTCCCGCCCGGTGCGCGGCGCGTGGCGCGCCCCGCCGCCGTCTCGCCGTGCCCGTCGTGCGGCGACCTGGCGGGTCGCGGCTACCCCGGGTGCCGGTTCTGCGCGGAGCTGGTGGACCAGTACTGGCTGCTCGACTGGCAGGAGCTGCTGGCCGCCGAACAGCTCACCGAGGGCGGCGCGGGCGAGCGGGAACTGGCCGAGCTCGTCCTCGCCGACGAGGTCGGGCGGCACCCGTGGACCTGCACCGACTGGGCGATGACCCTGGTCGCCTGCTCCCAGTGCGGCGAGGAGCTCGGCGCCGGCCCGGTCGACTGCTGGCGCTGCGCCGTGGCCGACGGCCTGCGCTGGTCCTGGGACCACACCGGGTACCCCGGCGCCATGACCGCCGGCGAGCACCTGCTGCGCGTGGCCAGGGCCGCCCTGCGCGCACCGCACCGGCGCCGGGCCGCGGTCGTCCGCGCCTGGCGGCTGCTCCTGCCGTTCCTGCTGGCCGGGGACCTGCCCACGGTCGGGCAGCTGCGGCGCGTCCGGGCCGCGGTCATCGCCGGCGACTACGCCGAGCTGGCGGGCTGCGCCAGCCACGTCGAGCTGGCCTCGTTCCCCGAGCTGCCGTGGCGGCGCCCCGAGCGCCCGACGCGCCCCGACCACCAGCCGAGGCCCGAACCCGACGACACCGCGCCGCGCACCCCGGCGGCGGCGCAACCCGTGCCGGACGAACCGGCCGCGGACCCGGTCTAGGCCGCCCCGGCTCCCCCTCGGCTTCCGATGTCGGTCGTCAGTCCTCGTCGTCGTCCGCGAACGGGTCGTCCGAGGTGGCGGGGTCCCAGGACAGGCCGGGCACGCCCCACCCGTTGGCCTTGAGCATCCGCTTGGACGCCCGCTTGTGCCGACCCACCAGGCGGTCGAGGTAGATGAGCCCGTCCAGGTGGTCGGTCTCGTGCTGGAGGCAGCGCGCGAAGTACCCGGTGCCCTCCACCTCGATCGGCTTGCCGTCGGTGTCGACGCCGGTGACCTTCGCCCACGACGCCCGCCCCGTCGGGTACGACTCGCCCGGCGCGGACAGGCAGCCCTCGAAGTCGTGGTCCGGGTCCGGCATCCCCAGCGGCACCTCGGAGGTCTCCAGCACCGGGTTCACCACCACGCCCCGGAACTGGTTGCCGTCGTCGTCCGGGCAGTCGTAGACGAACAACCGCAGGTCGACCCCGACCTGGTTGGCCGCGAGCCCGACACCGTTCGCCGCCGCCATGGTCTCGTACATGTCCTCGACCAGGGTGCGCAGCGCGTCGTCGAACACCTGGACCGGGCGGGTCGGGTTGTGGAGCACGGGATCTCCGGCGATCCGGATCGGGTGAACTGCCATGACCGGCAGCTTATCGGCGCGCCTCCCCCGTCCCTTCCGTCTCCCTCGTCTCCCCGCCTCGTCGGTGTCGTGCCGGCGTCGCGTCGGCGTCGTGCCGGTGTCGTGCCGGTGTTGTCCGGACGCGCCGACCGATGAACCGACCCCGATCATGATCACGTGATGTAATGGCGTCCACGCACGGGACACGGCTGAGGAGCCAGAGTGGACGCCGCAGAGGCACTGGTGCCGGCGGAGGAGCCGGACGACGGTTTGAACGACCGGGAGCGGGAGATCCTGGCCTTCGAACGCCAGTGGTGGAAGTACGCGGGCGCCAAGGAACAGGCCATCAAAGAGCTGTTCGACATGTCGGCCACCAGGTACTACCAACTGCTCAACGCATTGATCGAGAAGGAAGAGGCGTTGGCCGCGGACCCGATGTTGATCAAGAGACTGCGCCGGTCGCGATCCGGCAGGCAACGCGCCCGCGTGGCGAGCCGGTCGGGTGTCGAGCGCCGATGACGAACCCGGAACAGCCCGCGGGCAGCGCCCAACCCGCCCGCGCCGCGGGCTACGCGCTGCTCGGCCTGGCGGCCATCGCCCTGGTCATCGGCGTGATCAGCCTCTTCGGCGGCTCCGACGACGAGTCCACCGCGGCCCAGCCGCCGCCGTCGAGCGCGACCTCCGACCCGCAGGCCCCCTCCTCCGGCGACCCCACCGGCGGATCGCCCACCGAGTCGTCCGCCGGAACCCCCACCGGGTCGGCCACGGGATCGGCCACCCCCGCGCCCACCACCGGGGCCGACCCCACCGGCGCGCCCGCCACCACGGGCACCCCCGCCGGCCAGGGCCAACCCCAGGGCCAGGCCACCGACACCCCGCCGCCCCCGGTCGTCGCCAAGCCGCCGGTGCGCGTCTACAACAACGGCACCATCAGCGGCCTGGCCGCCCGCGCCTCGGACGACGTGCGCCGGGCCGGCTGGGAGGTCGCCGAGACCGCCAACTACTCGCAGTCCCAGGGCCTCATCCCGACCACCACGGTCTACTACCGCCCCGACACCGACGAGGAAGCCTCCGCCCGCCAACTCGCCCAGGTCCTGAACGCCGAGGTCAAGCCCCGCTTCGACGGCATCGAAGCAGCCCACCCCGGCATCATCATCATCCTCACCAACGACTACCGGGGCTCCTCCGGCAAGGTCTCCTGACCGCGCGAGTCGAACACCCGGACCCCCCGGGTTCACCACTCGGGCTCGCGCGAGTCGTACGTCCAGACCCCGCGAGTCGTACGTCCAAGCCGGGCGAGTCGTACGTCCAGGACCCCCGAGTTCAGCGTTCGGGTCCCCCCTCCCGGGTGACCGTCCTGGGCCGGGCTGATCGAGTCGGTCAGCCCGCCAGGACGACCCAGCCGCCGGGTTCCAGGCGTACTCGTGCACCCGGTGTGCCCGGCGCGTCGAGCCGGGCCCGGCCGGCCAGCACGTCACCGGCCCCCGGCACCCGCACCTCGACCGGGCCGCCGGCGGTGGACATCGCGACCACCACGCGTTCCCCCTCCTCCGCCGAGGCGTAGGCCAGGAACTCGTTCGACACGTCCAGCACCTCGGTCCGCGCCCGGTGCAGCCACGCGTGCCTGCGCCGCAGCCCCAGCAGCTCCTGGTGCAGGTGGAACACCGGCAGCCCCACCGGCGACAGTTCGGCCGGCGAGGCCGGGAACGGCGGCCTGACCTCGTCGTCGCCGCCCGCCCGGTCCTCCTTGACGCCGCGGAAACCGTGCTCGTCGCCCGCGTAGACGGCCGGGGTGCCTCCGGTGGTGGCCAGCACGACGAGCGCGTGCGCCAGGTGCGCGGGGTCGGTCAGGCGGCTGGCGATGCGCGTGACGTCGTGGTTGCCCAGGAACGTGTACGGCACGAAGTGCTCCAGGAACCCGTCGTGCCGGCGCAGGGCGTGCGCCAGTTCGTGGAAGTTGCGGTCGTTGAGCGAACTCCACACCGCTTTCCACAGCTCGTACTGCGTGACCGAGTCGAGGCCGCCCTCGGTGACGAACGCGGTGTAGTCGCCGTGGATGACCTCACCCATCAGGTAGGCGTGGGGATGACGGGCGCGCACACGTTCGGTCACCTGCGCCCAGAACTCCTTCGGCACCGCGTAGGCGGCGTCCAACCGCCACCCCGCCACGCCCCGGTCGAGCCAGTGGATCATCACGTCGGCGACGTGGTCGACCACCGCCGGGCAGGAGTGGTCGAGCGCCACGAGGTGCCGGTGACCCTCGAAATCGTCGTAGTCGGGCTCGGTCCCCGGCGTCCACGCGGCGTCCGTCCACGCGGCGTCCGGGCGCAGCCGGAACCACGACGCGGTGGGCGCCGAAGGCCCCTGCTCCAGCACCGCCCGGAACGCCGCGTGCCCCCGACCGACGTGGTTGAACACGCCGTCGAGCAGGACGCGGACACCGCGGGCCGAAGCGGCGGCGAGCAGCGCGTCGAAATCCCCGTCGTCCCCCAGCCGGGGGTCGATGCGGTAGTGGTCGGTGGTGTCGTAGCCGTGGGTCTCGGACGCGAAGACCGGGCCCAGCGCCAACCCGGACGCGCCCAGCTCCAGCAGGTGGTCCAGCCACGCGGTCAGGTGACCCAGGCGGTGCGTGACCGGGGCGTCGGCGGCGAGCCGGGGCTCGGCCCCGGTGAACCCGAGCGGGTAGACGTGCCACCAGACGGCGTGCCGAACCCAGTCCGGACCGGCGACGAACGCCCCCGCCGCACCCACCACGTCACCGTTCACCCGTTCGCACCTTTCCTCCGCACCGCACCGATGGTCTCGCCCGCCCCCGGCGTGTCGCCCGGTCCGGTGGCACGTGTCATCCGTTGGGGCGTTCCCGTGAGCCGGCTCAGCCCCCGCGCGACTCGGCGTAGGCGGCCAGGGCGGCGAGCTGCGCCGGGTCCAGCGACGGCCGGACCGCCGTCCGGGCGGCGGCCAGGTGGGCACCCGTCACCTCCGTCGCCGACAGCGACTCCCGCATCGCCGTCAACGCGGCCTCCCGGATCAACGCCGCGCAGTCGGCCGCCGAGTACCCGTCCAGCTCCTCCGCCAACGCCGCCAGGTCCACGTCCTCGGCCAGCGGCGTGTTCCGCGCCGACGCCCGCAGGATCTCGCCCCGCGCCTCGGCGTCCGGCGGCGGCACGTACACGAGCCGCTCCAACCGGCCCGGCCGCAGCAACGCCGGGTCGACCAGCTCCGGCCGGTTCGTCGCACCCAGCACGATCACGTCGCGCAGCGGCTCGACCCCGTCCAACTCGGTCAGCAGCGCCGCCACCACCCGGTCCGACACGCCCGAGTCCGACGACTGCCCGCGCCGCGGCGCCAACGCGTCGACCTCGTCCAGGAACACCAGCGCCGGCGCCGCCTCGGCCGCCCGCCGGAACAGCTCCCGCACCGCGCGCTCCGACTCGCCCACGAACTTGTCCATCAGCTCGGCGCCCTTGACCGACAGCACGTTCAACCGACCCGTGCCCGCCAGCGCCCGCACCAGGAACGTCTTCCCGCACCCCGGCGGCCCGTACATCAGCAGCCCGCGCGGCGGCGCGACCCCGAGGCGCGCGAACGAGTCCGGGTACTGCAACGGCCACAGCGCGGCCTCGGTCAACGCCTGCTTGACCTCGACCATGTCACCGACGTCCGCCAGCGTCAGGCCGCCCGTCCGCAGCGTGTCCGAAGTGGACATCGAGATCGGCCGGACGATCTCCAGCGCGCCCAGCAGGTCCTCCTGACCCACCCGGGGCTCCGCGGCGTCCCGCTGCCGCAGCACCGCGCGCACCGCGGCCTCCCGCCGCAGCGCCACCAGGTCCGCCGCCACGAAACCGGGCGTCCGGTCGGCGACCGCGCCGAAGTCCACATCGGACTCCACCGGCACGTCCCGCAGCAGCACCCGCAGCAGCTCCGTCCGCGCCGCCCGGTCGGGCAGCGGCAGCACCAGCTCGCGATCCACCAGCTCCGGCGCCCGCAACCGCGGGTCCACGGCCTCCGGGTGCGCGCTCGTGACCACCAGCGCGACACCTTCGGGGCGCCCGCGCAACGCGTCGAGCACCACCGTCGCCACCGGCGGCGGCGTGGCGGCGGGCAACAGCGCCTCGACGTCGGTCAGCAGCAGCACGGCGGGCGCCTGCGCCGAGGCCGCCGAGGCCAGGGCATCGGCCAGCCGCTGCGCGGTGGTGTTGGCCTCCAGGACCGCGATGCTCGGCGCGGCGACCTCCACGACCACCGCCCCGGCCGCGTGGGCGACGGCCCGCACGAGCGTCGTCTTGCCGACCCCCTCGGGGCCGTTGACCAGGGTCGCGAGGCGGGGGGTCGCGCCGAGCCTGGCCAGCAGTTCCGGGTGGCTGAACGTGAGGTCGAACCACTCGGCGAGCCGCTTGGCGGCGTCCTGCTGGCCCACCAGGTCCGCGATGGGCACGGGGGGCGCGGTGGTTGTCGCGTCCGCGTCCACGTCCGGTTCGGCCGGGCCCGCGTCGACCACGCCGGAGCCCGTCGGGTACACGCCCGCCGAGCCGATCAGGCCCGCGCCCGAACCCCTGCCCGTGGACCCCGAGCCCGCGAAACCCGGGCCCGCACCCGCCGCGCCGACACCTGCCCCGCCGGCGCCCGATCCGGCCCGGCCAACCCCGGCCGAACCCCGACCTCCCGCACCGAGTCCGCCCGAGCCGATCCCACCTGGGCCGATCCCGCCGGCCCCGACCCCGGCCGCGCCGCCGGCCCGGCCCGAGTCCGGCGCGTCACCCGTGCTCGCCCCGTCGCGCCACCCCACGACCGTCGACGGCTGCACCGCGACCGGCACCCCGGCAGGTTCGGCGGCGGTGATGGTCAGCAGCTCGTTCGTCCACGTCATGCCGATCGCGTTCGACAGCTTGCGCCTGGTCGCGCTCAGGTCCGTCCCCGGCGGCGGGGCCAGGTCCTGCGGCAGCAGGGACACCGCGTCGCCCACCGTCAGCACCTTGCCGGTCAGCGCCATGCGCAGGGTCTCCGGCGCGAGCGACGTGCTCGCCAGCCGTGACCCGGCCACCACCACCCGTCGGGCGGCGGAGACCTCCACCGGGGCCACCACCACCTCGGCGCCCTCCACGACCCCGATGTTCGACAGGGTCACGTCGTCCAGCAGCACCACCCCGGGCGGGCCGTCGCCGGCGGCGGCGAGGGCCGCGCTCACCCGCGCGCCCGTCAGGCGCACCGCGTCCCACGCGCGCAGGCCCAGCGCGTCCAGCACCTCCGGGTGCAGCCGCACCACGCCGCGGCGGGTGTCCAGGGCCGAGGGGGACAGGCGGGCCGTCAGGGTGATCACGGCGTCGAGCGTAGTGCGGGGGCCGGGTTCGCACGGGTCGGCCGGGGTCGGCTGGAGGTGGGCCCGGGTCGGCCGGCGGCCGGGTGGGGGTGGTCGGAGGGCTGCGTGGGGGTCGTCGAGGGGGGAGCGGGGATGGCCGAGAGGGGAGTGGGGGTGGGGCGTGGGGGGTGGTCGGCGGTTCCTTCATGTTCAACCGATGACCGTAACGGCGTTTCCGTACATGGTCCCGCCGATGATCA
>NZ_JAUQOL010000026.1:0-79450 GCF_047689505.1 Saccharothrix sp. BKS2
ACGAACTCCGACACGCCAGGATCGCTCCAGTAGCCTGAACTCCAGCAACCCGACTCCGCCAAACGGGGTGAGGATCACCGACATACCCGACGAGGTCGAGTTCGCGACCAAGCCCCGGCAGTTGATGACGATGCTCGCCCGCGCGTTCGACGCCGGCGTGCCGTTCGCCTGGGTCACCGCCGACGAAGCCTACGGCCAAGCCCCCTGCCTGCGGGACTGGCTGGAAGAGCGGGACGCCTCACATGTGCTGGCGATCAAGTGCAAGGACACGCTGGTCACCCCTGACGGCCGGCGGACACGGGCCGACGAGCTGATCGCCGCCCTGCCGCGGCGGTCGTGGCGACGGTTGTCGGTCGGCGCCGGGGCTCATGGTCCGCGCGAGTACCACTGGGCGCGCATCCCGGTCCGCGCCGACTGGCGAGCCGGCCGTGGCCATTGGCTGCTGGCACGGCGTTCGCTGTCCGACCCGACCGGGATCGCCTACTACGTCTGCTACGGCCCCCGTCGCTGCGGCCTGGTGGACCTGGCCTGGGTCGCCGGATCCCGTTGGCATGTGGAGGAATGCTTCCAGCAGGCCAAGAACGAGGCGGGACTGGATCACTACCAGGTCCGGTCGTGGCGGGCGTGGTATGCGCACATCACCTTGTCCATGCTCGCCCTGGCCTGGCTGGCCGTGACCAAAGCTGTTGCCACAAAAGGGGAATCGGTGCCGGCGACCCGGGCATGATCGGCTACACGATACCCGAGATACGCTGGCTGCTGATCAACCTGGTCCAGCGCTACCTCCCCACTCCCGAGCACGTCTTGTCCTGGTCCGGCTGGCGCCGCCGACGACAACACCAAGCCAGACTCAGCCACTACAAACGACGCGGCTACCCACTCACATAAGTGCCGTTGCAGTATTAGTTGATCCCAACGCGCCCCCGTAGGGCGTGGTCAGCAACGGATCGGCAGCAGCAAGGCGGTATGCGGCGATGGTGGCTTTGAGCGCGAACCACGCCTCGGCGCTCGGGCCAGGTGGACGGGGAGTCTTCAGCACGCCCGATGACGGGTCGGCCCCGTGATCCGCACCAGAATGCTGTACCTCCTCCTACCGGAAGGGCAGCTCGTGCTCGGCTACGTGCGGCCGTTGCCTGCTCGAAGCGCCACCGTCGGTCAGGACAAGGCGCGGCTGGACCAGTGGGCGGCCGACTGCAGGTTGAGGCTGGGCGAGGTGTTCATCGACGTCACGGACTGGCCGCCGCTGAAGCGCTACGGCTTCCGGCGCTTGCAGGGCCTGACGCACCGGCTGCGGCCCGTTGGCGTCGTCGTGCCGAGTACGCGGCACGTCGCGGACGACCGTGACGACCTGGCCCGCGCGCTGGGCTACTTCCGCGCCGAAGGCTGCCTGCTGCTCGTCCTCGACGCACCTTGAAACCCGAGAGGAAACCCATGACGGAACCGACCAGCCCCGAACGGACGAGCACCGCCCACAGCCGTGAGCTGGGCGCCTACCTGCGTCTGATCCGACGACGGTCGAACATCCGGGTGGGCAGGCTGCTGGAGGTCCTGGACTGGTCGGCGAGCAAGTTGTCCAAGCTGGAGTGCGGTGCCCGGAACACGCCCCGGGAGGACATCTTCTTCCTGCTCGGCACGTGTGGAGCCGACAAGGCGACCCGCGACCGGGTCATGGCGCTGGTCCAGCAGACCGACACGGGGAGCTTCCTGCGGCTGCACGAGCAGTCGGTGGACACCCTGTTCGGGCTGCGGGTGCACGAGCAGCAGGCGACCAGCGTCACCGCCTACGACCCCGTCGGCATCCCCAGCCTCGTCCAGACCGATGACTACGCCCACGCCCTGACCGAGGACACCGACGTCGTCGCCGCACGGATGAAGCGCCAGAGCCACGTGGTGGCCCCCGTCGACCGCCGAGTGACGATCTTCCTCCGTGAAACCGCCCTCAGCACGGTGGTGGGCTCCACGCGGGTGATGCGGGACCAACTGCTGCACCTGACGCTGCTGTCCGGAACCCCCAACACCGTCATCCGGGTCATCCCCCAGCATCGAGGACTCCACTCCGCCCTGTGCCACCCGGCCACGCTGCTCACCCTGGACACGCCGATCCAGCCGGTGGTCCACGTCGAAACCGACGTCGCCACCACCTTCCACGACGATCCCGAAATCGTCGCCACCTACCAGGGCAAGATGCGGCAGCTCAGCCGCCTGGCGCTCGACCCCACCGGCTCCCGGGAACTGCTCGTCAGCTGGACCAGCCGCTACGACACCACAGCGGCGTAGCGACCTGAAGGGGAAGCGCCATGGACGGGGTCACCGACAAGCAGCGGCACGACGGCGTCCCGCGAACCATCCGGCTGCGCACGGATGCCTTCTCCAAGACGATGCGGCTGGCAGGCTTCCGGTCCGACTACGCCCTGGCCAGATCCATGGGTGTCAACCGCTCCACCGTCACCCGGGTGCTCACCGGCCAGCTTCACCCCGGCCCAGCCTTCATCGGCGGAGCACTCACCGCCCTGGCACCCATGCAGTTCGACGACCTCTTCGAGATCGTCCCCGCTCCCTGATCCCACCCCCACCAGCGTGAAAGGCCCGGTGACCAGACGGCACCCACCCGCCCGGCCCCGGCCCCGAGGCCCACGACCAGGCGCAGACGGCCCAACTGATCATCCTCGGGCGCGCTGTGGTCGCCATTCCCGTCTCCAGCCGCGCCTGGCTGTGGCTCGACCACCGCACCGTCCCGGGGCTCAGGCCAGGCGCACGGGCCGGAACACCGCCGCCGCGGCGGGCACCGCGACGCCGTGGGTGCGCAGCTGGTGGGCGCGGGTCACCACGGCGGCGCCTTCGAGCAGGTTGAGCGCGATCTGCACCGCGGTCCGGTTGCCCGGATCGGCCAGGAACGACCCGGCGACCCAGCGGTTGAACGCCCCGAGGGCCGGGCCGCACCACAGCTGGTAGTCGGTGCGCCGGTCCGGGTCGCCGGTGATCGCCCACCGGGCGGAGCTGCCCAGGTACCAGCGGAAGACCAGCGCCATCCGGTGCTTCGGGTCGCGGTCCGCGCGCACGAGCTGGGCCGGGTCGCGGCGCTGCCAGAACTCGCGGGTCAGTTCCCAGACCCGTGCCAGCGGCAGGCGGAACACCTCGTGCTCCAGCCGGGCCGCCACCGCGGCGGGCAGCGTGTGCAGCCCCGCGTGGTCCCGGTACACCTCCTGCAACCGGGCCGCCCGCGCGGCGAACAGCGTGCCGCGGCTGGTCACCTGGAGGCGGACGCCCAGTTCGAACCCGTCGGCCGCGGGGGCCATCGCCACGTCCCCGATGTCCACCCGGGACAGCATCCGCTTGGCGGTCTCGGAGACCCCGGCCTCGACCGCGACCTGGTTGACCGAGCCGGTCACCACGTAGTCCGCGCCCAGCGCGAAGGCCGCGGCCACCGCCTCGGGCGTGCCCAGCCCACCGGCGGCGCCGACCCGCACGTGGTGGCCGTGCCGCCGGGCGTGCCGGTCGCGCAGCGCGAGGACCGCCGGCAGCAGCGCGGTCAGCGGCCGGTTGTCGGTGCGGCCTCCGCTGTCGGCCTCGACGGTGAGGTCCTGGGCCACCGGCACCCTGGCCGCCAGCCGCGCCTGCTCCTCGGTCAGGTCGCCCCGGCCGACGAGCGCCCGCAGCAGGGCGGTGGGCGCGGGCGAGAGGAACTTCTCGGCCGCCTCCAGCCCCGACACCTTGGCCAGCAGGCGGGTCTGGCGCACGATCCGGCCGTCGCGGTCGAGCCGCAGGCCGGACGCCGCGCACCGCACCACCGCCGGGGTGAGGTCGGTGAACGCCGACACCGAGATCCGGGGCACCCCGGCGCGCAGGAGCACCTCGGCCACCCGCCGCTCCAGCTCGGGCTCGCCGGGGGTGTGGCCGAGGTTGGCGCCCCAGTTCGCCCGGCCGGGCAGCGCCGTGGCCAGCTCGTGCACCGCGTCCTCGACCTCGCGCGGGTCCAGGCCGGCCGAGCCGAAGAAGCCGAGCATCCCGGACTTCGCCAGCGCGACCACCAGGCGCGTGGTGGCGATCCCGTTCGCCATCTCCCCGGCGACGTAGGGGAACCGGACGCCGTGCGCCTGGCAGAACCCCCGGCCGCCCAGCCACTCCGGGTACAGCGGCGGGAGCGACCCGACGACGTGCTCGCGGGGCGTGGGCCCGGTCAGCACGCCGAGCCGGCGGCCGGCGGGGTCGGTCACCACGTGCGCGTGCTCCCGGAACCGCCGCACGGAGTCCACCACAGCGCTCGCGGTGAAGGCGGACGCGCCCGCTCCCGCGACGACCGGGGGCGCCGGCACCGACATCACGCTGCTCCAAAACATCCGGTGGCCTCCCCGCCGCCGGGCCGGGACGGGAGGGAACTGTGGCACAGACCGCCGGGCCACCACGGCGATCTTTCGCCCGATCGAGGACATCCGGGCGAAAGATCACCGTGACGAGCTAACCGCGCGCGGTCCGGTCGTGGGTGACCGGACCGCGGACCGCACCCACCTCACCCCGATCGGGTCGGCTCCGGCACGACGGGAGTGGTGGAGGTGGCCGGGGGTGTCGCGGCCGGGTCCGGGGCAGGGGCTGCGGCGGCGGCAGAGGCGGGGACACGAGCCGGAGCAGGGGCCTGGGCGACGGCCCCCGCACCCGCACCCGCCGGGCGGGAGCGGAACTCGTGGCGCACCCACAGCGGCCCGAGCAGGAGCAGCAGCAGCGCGGCGACCGGCATCATCGAGGAGGCGAGCTGCTGCCACGGGTTCAGGTCCATCGGCTCGGGCGGGAACTCCTGCACGCCCACCCACCAGAACACCCGCAGGGTGAACACCGCCGACAGCAGCACCGTCACCGCCGCCAGCCCGGCCGAGCGCCGCTGGTGCGCCCGCACCGCCAGCCACACCAGCAGCGGGACCACGTACACCCAGTGGTGCTCCCAGCTCACCGGCGACACCAGCAGCCCGGTGAGGACCGCCGCGCAGAAGCCCAGGAAGTCCGAGCCCCGGTGGTGGACGTAGCGCGCCACCGCGAGCCCCAGCACCCCGACCACCGCCAGCACGACCAGCCACCAGGTGGCGAACACCTCGCTCCGGAACACCCTGGCCATCGCGGAGGCCAGCGACTGGTTGGGCGTGGCGTACACGGCGCCGGCCCGCGAGGACTCGAAGACGAGCCCGCCCCAGTACTCCAGCGAGTCCCGGGGCGCGACGGCGAAGCCGACCGCGACCGTGCCCAGGAACGCCAGCACCGCGGTCCGCGCCGCCCGCCACTGGCCGGTGATCAGCAGGTAGACGATGAAGATCATCGGCGTCACCTTGAGCGCCGCCGCCACGCCGATGCCGATGCCGCGCCACCGGCCCGCGCCGCGGCGGAAGTCCAGCAGCACCAGCAGCACCAGGAACGCGTTGATCTGACCGAAGATCAGGTGGATGCGGGTCGGCAGCAGGCAGAACACGAGCACCAGGCCGACGACCGTCAGCACCGTGCGCGTCCTCGTCCGCAGGACGCCGGCGATGCCCAGGGAGATCCACACGACCGCGCCCAGCGCGATCAGCGTCGCGGTGTTCCACACCAGGCCGGCCGCCCCGAACGGCAGGAACGTCAGGGGCACGAAGAGCACCACCGCGGTCAGCGGCGGGTACAGGTACGGCATGGGCCCGTACAGCGGCGACATGATCACCACGTCGTACAGGGACACCCCGTCGCGCACCGCCTGCCCGCTGGCCACGTAGACCCAGAGGTCCGCCATGTAGCGGATGCCCCAGTGCGGGTCGCTCGTGTAGACGGCCTGGGCGACCAGCGCCAGGGCGAACGCGGTGACGGTCACCGCGGACCAGGTGAGCACCCGGGCTCGGGTGCCGGCCGGGGCGGGGGCCGCGGCTCGGGGGTCAGCAGGACCTGACATGGGAGTCGACCTTTCTCGGGAGGGCGGGGACGGGGGGTTCGGGGGCCGGGCGGGGGCCCAGCAGCAGGTCGTCGTGGCCGGCCAGCCGCACCTGCGCGCCCTCGCACCCGAGGCGCTCCAGGACGCCCAGCGCGTCGTGGTCGTCGCAGCCGTTGAGCAGCGCGCTCACCACGCCGGCGGTCTCGTCGACCTCGTCGGTCACGCGCAGCGCGCCCGCCGGCGGGCGCACACCCGCGGGCAGCCGCACCAGCGCGGAGATGTCGGAACGGGCGCGGCGGCGCTGGCCCGGTCGCCGGGACGCGGTGACCTGGTGCTCCACCACGGCGGCCAGCAGCCGCGCGGTGCGCTCCCAGTGGAACCGGTCGGCCCAGGCGCGGCACCGCCGCGCGACGTGCCGGGCGTGCTCGGGGTCGGCGGCCTCCGCGAGGTGCCGGACGAGGGCCGGGCCGAGGGCGTCCGGCGTGCGCACGACCTCGCCGACGCGGACGAAGTCCCGGGCGCCCACGGTCTCCAGCGCCACGCACGGCACGCCGTGGGCGGCGGCCTCCAGGACCGCGGCGCCGGACACCTCGTCGGCCGCGGTCACCGCCAGCCAGGCCCGGCCGAGCGCCGCGCGGCGCTCGGCGTCGGGCAGGGCACCGCGGAACACCACCGCCCGCGCCACGCCCTCCTCGTGCGCGACCCGGAGCAGCCGGGTGCGCTCCGGCCCGGCGCCGATCACCTCGACGCGCAGCCCCGGTACCCGCGCCAGCACCCCCGGGAGCCGGCGCAGCAGCAGGTCCAGGCGCTGCTCGGGCACCAGCGGCGCGACCACCACGACCACCGGGTCCCCGGCCCGCTCCCCCGGGCCGGCCGACGTGCCGGGCGGCGCGACGAACACCGGACCGCGCAGGCCGGTGCGGCGGCGCAGCTCGTGGCGCGTCGACGGGGACGGCACGACGGTCGCGACGTCGTCGCGGTGCCACCGCGCCAGCCGCCGGGACAGGGCGTCCGCCAGCGCCCGGCCGCGCGTCCCGGCGCCCGCGCGGGACCGCGCCCGGTGCACGACCCGCACGACGGGGGTCCGGCGACCGGCGACCAGCGGCACCACGAACGCCGACCTGACGACCAGCGGCGCCGCGAACGCCGACCTGACGACCAGCGGCAGCGCGAACGCCGGCTTGGCGACCAGCGGCACCGCGAACGCCGGCTTGGTGATCAGCGGCAACCTGAATGCCGACCCGGCGGCCGGCGGCGCCGCGAACGTCTGCCCGGCGGCCGGCGGCAGCGCGAACGCCGGCCGGGTGGTCGCGTCGACCACCGCGTCGAACCGGGGCCCCCACCACCGCAACCGCAGCGCGGCGAGCGGACCGGGGCCCAGCGGCCCGCCGGAGCGCAGCACCTCCACGCCGTCGACGGCCTCGCGGGCGGGCGCCCCGGCCGGCCGGCCGACGGCCCACGTGACCCGCGTGCCCTCGGCGACCCAGCGCCGCGCGACCTCGTGCAGGTAGCGCTCCTCCTCGCCCGCCAGCGGGTGCCGCACGTCGCGCTCGCCGACCAGCAGCACCCGGCGCCCGGCGCTCATCGCGCCTCGACCCGGTACAGGCGCAGCAGGTCCGCGAACGCCACGCGGCCGTCGTGCAGCGGGCGGAAGGTCGAGCGCTCGTCGTCGGTCCAGGCCACCGCGACCTCGGCGATGCGGCCGCCCGCCAGCCAGATGCGGCGCAGCAGCTCCACGTCGAACGCGAACCCGTCGACCCGGCAGTGCGCCAGCGCCCGCTGCACCGCGACCCGCTCGAACAGCTTGAACCCGCACTGGGTGTCGTGCACCTCGGGCACCAGCCGGCGGGCCAGCGCGCGGAACACCGCGCCCCCGACGCGGCGGCCCAGCGGCTGCGGGCGCACCAGCCGCGCGCCCGGCGCGTGCCGCGACCCGATGGCCGCCGCCGCGCCCGCCTCCAGCTCGGCCACCGCCCTGGTCAGCGTGCCCACCGGCGTGGAGAGGTCGGCGTCGAGGAACCCGACGAACCGGGACGTGCTGCTCTCGATGCCTCGGCGCACCGCCGCGCCCTTGCCGGGGCGGGCGCAGCCGATGACCACCACGTCCGGGTGGTCCGCGACGGCGGTCGCGGTGCCGTCGGTGCTGCCGTTGTCCACCACCACGACCCGGGACCGCCACGGCCGGTCGGCCAGGAACCCGGTCAGCTCCGCCAGCGTGCCGGGCAGCCTGCCCGCCTCGTTGAACGCGGGCACGACCAGCTCCAGGTCGACCGCCGAGCGCAGGCGCGGGTCGTGGGGCGCGCGCGGTCGCGGCAGGGAGTCGACCGGCTGCGCGGTCACGACGGGTCCCCCTGGGCGTCGGCGACCAGCGAGCCGCGCGCGGTGGTGTTCCGGGAGGCGAACAGCCTGGGGTGGTTGGCCCGGATGCCGTCGACCACCCGGTCGTAGGGGACGTCGTCGAACTCGCCGTGCTCCCGCAGGAACTCCATGTGCCGGCGGCCCTCTTCGTCGTAGGGGTGGTACATGCTGTCGGTGCGGCCGTCGAAGTCCAGCGGCTTGATCCGGTAGAGCTTGCACAGCACCTTGTTGAACACCGGGGTGGCGCGCACCCACCTGCCGTCCAGGAAGACCGTGGTGAGGCTGTGGTAGGTGAAGATGTTGCCCCCCATCAGCTCCTCCAGCTTCGGCGAGGCGAGGTGGTTGCGCACGTCGCCGTAGTAGATGCGGCTGGGGATGCCGACCGAGCGCGCGGCGGCGGCGTACACGATGGACTTGTGCACGCAGAAACCCGTGCCGCGCCGGATGGTCGAGCTGGCCTTGAGGCCGTCGCGGGACAGGTCGGCGCCGTAGACCTCGTAGAGGATGCCGTCGCGCACGGCGTAGTAGAGGGCCTGCGCGCGTTCGACGTCGGTCAGGCCCCGGCCGCCGTCGGGCAGGGCCTTGCGCACGAGGTCGCGGACGGGCTCGCGGTCGTGGTCGAGGAACTCGGTGACCGCCAGCAGGCCGGGGTGGGGCAGGTCGGGGTTGGTGGTGTCGGGGTTGACCGCTTGCACTGACATCGTTGCTCTCCCTCTACAGACCGATCATGGAGGCGATGCGCTGACGCTGGATGTCGGAGGTGCCGGAGTAGATGGTCCCGCCGACGGCGTTGCGCAGGTCCTTCTCCAGGCCGTACTCGGCGGTGTAGCCGTAACCCCCGAAGAGCTGCACCGCGGCCAGGGCGGTGCTGACGTTGGCCTCGCTGGCGACGATCTTGCTGATGGCGAGGTCGACGGTGACGTTCTCCCCCTTCTGGAGCTTCACCGCGGTGTCGTAGAGCCACTTGCGGGCGGTGTCCACGGCGATGCGCATCTCCACCACCCGGTTGGACACCGACTGGAACGAGCCGATCCGCTGTCCGAACTGGACCCGCTCGCGGGCGTAGTCGACGCAGCGCTCCAGGCGGTGCTGCATCTCCCCGACGTTGATGACGAAGGAGCACAGGATCTCCCACTTCATCACGTGGTCCAGGATGAGGAACCCCGCACCGGGCGAGCCGAGCACGTTGGCGGCGGGAACCCGGCAGTCGTCGAAGAACAGCTCGCTCAGCGGCGAGGTCCGCAGGCCCATCTTGGCCACCGGGTTGCCGACGGTCAGGCCGGGCGTGTCCCGGTCGACCAGGAACGCGGTCAGGGCGGCGGGGCTGCCGCTCTTGCCGGTGCGGGCGTAGACCACGAAGACGTCGGCCAGGGGGCCGTTGCTGATGAACGCCTTGCTGCCGTTGAGCACGTAGTGGTCGCCGTCGCGGACCGCGGCGGTGCGCATCCCCATGACGTCCGAGCCGCCCTGGGGCTCGGTGATGGCGTGCGCCCCGATGATCGAGCCGTCGCACACCCGGGTGAGGTAGCGGTCCTTCAGGTCGCGGGAGCCGAAGCGCTGCAACGGGACCCCGGTGCTGACCATGTGGGTCGACACCGAGAAGCCGAACCCGCCGTCGCGGCAGGCGTGCCCCAGGCCCTCCAACACGTACATGGTGGTCAGCAGGTCCTGGCCCAGGCCGCCCCACTCCTCCCCGAAGGGCAGGCCGAGCAGCCCGGTCTCGCGCAGGGTCTTCCAGGCGCCCTCGGCGAACTCGCCGTCGGCGTCGCGCTCGACGTGGCCCTCACCGAGCACCGCGCCCATGTCCTCGATCGCCGCGCGCAGCGCGCGCTGGTCCTCGTTCCACTCGATCACCGTTCTTCACACCTTTCCCGTGACCGTGACCGCGACCCGCCGCGCGCGCAGGGCGTGGCGGTCGACCTTGCCGGTGGAGGTGCGGGGCAGCGCGGTGTCGCCGATCTCGAACGCGCCGGGGATGGCGGTCCGGGGCAGGGCGGCGGCGCAGTGCACCCGCAGGTCGAGCCCGTTGAGCCGGGAGCCCGCCGCGCGGCGGACCACGGCGTGCAGCACGTTCCCGGCCTGCTCGTCGGGGACCGCGACCACCGCGGCCTCCAGCACCGCGGGGTGCGCGAGCACGACCTGTTCGACCTCCTGGACGTTGGTGCGCACGCCGCGCACCTTGACCTGGTGGTCGTTGCGGCCGGTGAGGTGCACCAGCCCGTCCCCGTCGCGGCGGACCAGGTCGCCGGTGCGGAACCAGCCGTCCCGCCACCGCCCCCGGTTCAGCCCGGGGTCGAGGTAGCCCTCGGCGCGGAAGGGCGTGCGCACCACCAGCTCGCCGCTGTCGGCCTCGCGCCCGTCCTCGTCCAGGACGCGGAACTCCACGCCGTCGACGGGTGTCCCGATGGGCGTGTGCGCCGAGGTCGGGTCGATGCGGTGCACGAAGCTGTCGTTGGTCTCGGTGCAGCCGTAGACGTTCCACAGCCGGGCGTTCGGGAACGCCGCCGCGACGTCCGCCAGCAGCGCGGGCGGCGTCACGTCACCGGTGAGCAGGACCTCCCGCACGCTCGGGAAGACTTCCCCGGTCCCGGTCACCAACCGGAAGAACAGCGGGACCGCCTGCACCACGGCGGGCCCCCGCCGGGCGAGCAGCCCGGCCAGGTGGGCGCCGTCGGTGGCGTGGGCCGGGTCGACCAGGTCCGCGCACGCGCCGGCGGCCAGCGCCGCCCACACGTCCAGCAGGCACAGGTCGAAGTTGAGCGGGGCGTAGTTGAGCACCCCGACGCCGGGGCCGATGCCGAACGACCGCGCCGCCCAGGCGAGGAAGTTGTCCACGCCCTCCTCGGCCAGGACGACGACCTTCGGCGTGCCGGTCGAGCCGGAGGTGGTGAGCAGCAGGCCCGGTCCGGTCAGCGACCCGGCGTCCGCGCCGGTGGTGCGCACGCCCCCGGGGGTCACCACGTGCGGGCAGCCGACCTGCTCGCACAGCCGCAGCAGCGCGTCCGGGCCCAGCGAGGCCGACGGCAGCAGCACGCGCCTGCCCTGCCGGAAGCACGCGATGAGCAGGGCGACGGTCTCCGGGGACTTGTGCGCGGGCACGCAGACCGGCACGTCGGCCGGGATGCCGGCGGTCAGCGCCGCGGCCTCGCGGGCCAGCCGGTCCAGGGAGGCGTAGTCCACCTCGGTCCCGGCCCAGGACAGCGCCGGGGCGTGCGGTCGGGCGTCCACCTGCGCGGCGAACGCGGTCAGGAAGGATCGGGTGGGCATGGGGTTCCCCTCGGGTCGTCGGGTCGGGGCGGACCGGGTTACCGGCGGGCGGCCAGCAGGCCACCCGCGCCGGGCACGGTCGCGTCCAGGTCGGTCAGGTCGAGCAACCGCCACAGGCACGCCTGGTTGGAGGTCACCACGGGCACGCCGAGCTCCCGCTCCAGCGCGTCCACGGCCTCCCAGGAGCGGAACCCGCTGCCGGGCAGCAGCACGCCGTCGGCGTGGGCCGGGAACGCGGCCACCACCTGGCGGCGCACCTCGTCGGGGTCGACGTCCCAGCGCCCGCCGCGGTCGAACAGCCGGTGCCGCTCGACGCCGTCCCAGTGCGCCCCCAGCCGGAAGGGCACCAGGGCGGCCGGCTCGAACCCGGCCGCGGTCAGGTAGGACCCGGTCGCGGCGAAGGTCGGCTCGGTGAACCACGGCGGCGCGAGCACCATCGGCCGGCGCACGCCCACCTCGGTCAGCGCGGCGCGGATGGCCTGCCCGGCGGTGTAGACCGGGGTGCCGCCGGTGAGCCCGACCGCCGCGGCGGCGAACCCGTCGTCGAACCCCAGCCCGCCGAAGAAGCTGGCCGAGCCGAAGCACAGGCAGATCGCCGAGACGTCCAGCTGACCGAGCTGGACCAGGCCGCGCCGCACGTCCGGGGCGTTCACCACCCGCTCCCAGGACTCGCTGGTGTACTCCGCGCCGGTGCTGGTGGGGCTCTCGAAGCGGGCCGCGTGGACGGTCACCCCGGGCGGGGCCATGTCCCACAGCTCCGCCTCGACCACCGGGTCGTTGTGCACGACCAGCACCCCCAGCCGCGCGACCCAGGCCCGGCCCCTCACGACCGGCTCCGCTCGCGTCGGGCCAGCCCGAACCAGGCCAGCACCGCGCCGCCCGCCGCCGCGATCGCCGTGGTGACGAACGCCCAGGCGAAGGCGTCGGGACCGGGCTCGACGCCCAGCACCAGGACCAGCACCGCCACGCCCAGCGCGCCCGCCATGTACTGCGAGGTGGTCATCAACGCGCTGCCGACGCCCTGGTTGCGGTCCGCCACGTCGGCGGTGCCCGCGATGAACATCGACACGTAGGTCACGCCGTGGGCGAAGCCGGTGATCAGCAAACCGGGCAGCAGGTTGAGCACGTAGCCGTCGCCGTGCACCTGGAGGGCCAGCAGCAGCAGGCCCGCGGCGTCGGCGACGAACGCCAGCGCCAGCGTCGCCCGCACGCCGATCGCGGCCACGATGCGGGCCGCCACGGAGTTGGCCACCGCGATCGCCACCGCCATGGGCAGGAACGCGAGGCCCGCCGCGAGCGGGTCGTACCCGCGCAGCTGCTGCACCAGCAGGGTCACCACGAAGAACTGGTTGCCGACGCTGGCCATGTAGAGCGCGGTGGCGCCGCAGCCGACCAGCAGCGAGCGGGTGGCCCGCAGCACCGGGTCCACCAGCGGGCGGTCGCTGCGCCGCTCCTGGAGCACGAAGGCGGCCAGCAGCACGGCCGCCGCGCCGAACGCGGCCAGCGTGCCGGGGTGGGTCCACCCGCTGCCCGACGCCTGGGTCAGCGCCAGCGCCGCGGACAGGACCGTGCCGGTGCACAGCACCGCGCTGGGCACGTTCAGCCCGCCGCGCTCGCGGCCCGCGGTCGTGTTGCGCGGCAGCAGCCTCGGCGCGGCGAGCGCGCACAGCACCGCCAGCGGCAGGTTGATCAGGAACACCCACCGCCACGACACCGTGGTCAGCAGGCCACCGATGACCACACCCGCGGCCAGCCCGGACGCGCCGACCGTGCCCCACACGCCCAGCGCCCGGTTGCGCGCCGGCCCCGCCGCGAACGAGGTGTTGATCAGCGCGATCACCGCGGGCTGGAGCACCGCGGCGGCCACGCCCTGCACCGCGCGGGCCAGCAGCAGCATCGGCGCGCCCGGCGCGAGCCCGCCCACCAGCGAGGCCACGCCGAACAGCAGCATCGCCACGATGAACAGGTTCCGCGGCCCGAACCGGTCCGACGCCCGGCCGCCGACGACCAGGAACCCGGCGAAGAACACCGCGTAGCCGCTGACCACCCACTGGACGGAGCTCTCGGTCAGCGCCATCTCCGCGCCGACGCTGGGCAGTGCTATGTAGACGATGGAGTAGTCGAGCGCGATGAGGAACTGGGCCACGGCGAGGATCGCGAGCGTCGCGTTCGCCGAGCGCGCGCGCACCGTTCCGGTGCGGGTGCTGGTCATGGGAATCACCTCTGGGGGGAGCCGAGCGGTACCAGGACTTCGCCGAGCCGGGCCGCGTCGGCGTGCACCGCTCGGGCGCCCGCGGTCAGCAGCTGGTCGGGGGTGGCGACGCCGGTGGCGACGCCGAGCGCGTCCATGCCCGCGGCACGCGCCATCAGCACGTCGTCCACGGCGTCGCCGACCACGACGCAGCGCTCCGGCGGCACGGCCAGCGCGGCGGCGGCGAGCAGGGCGAGGTCGGGGTGCGGTTTGCCGCGCTCGGCCATGCCGTGGCAGGACAGCGCGTCGAAGTGGCCGAGCAGCCCGGTGGCCTCCAGCAGCTCCACCGCGCTGCGGTGCACCTTGCTGGTGACCACGGCCAGCCGGTGCCCGTGCTCGCGCAGCTCCGCGAGCAGCTCGGGCACGCCGGGGAAGACCAGGTCGGTCGCCACCGGGACGACCCGCTCGGTGAACAGCGCCCGCGCCCGGTCGGCCGCGCGCGCCGCGTCGGGGTGGTCGGCGGGCAGGTCGAGCAGCAGGGCCAGCGAGGCGACCAGCGGGCGGCCGACGGTGGCGCGCAGCCGGGGCTCGTCCGCCGCGCCGCCGAACTCCGCCACCACGTCCCGCAGGACGACGGTCATGCCGGCCGGTGTGTCGACCAGCGTGCCGTCGACGTCGAACAGGACCGCGGTGTTCACGACCGCTCCTTGAGGGCCACGGCCACCTCCGCGGCCAGCGCGCTGGTCGACAGCAGCACCGAGCGGTTGGCCTCGCCGGTGCGCCCCCGGGTGGCCTTGCCGACCGCGCTGAGGATCGCGGGCGTCATGTCCTTGCCGCGCACCCCCGCCGCCTCGGCCTCGGCCTGCTTCTGCCGCACCAGCGCGTAGACCTCGTCGGAGGGCAGCGCGTCGGCGGCGTCGATCGGGTGGGTGATGAGGAAGCCGCCGGGGTTGCCGACCGCCCAGTGCAGGCGCACGCCCGCCACCAGCTCGGCCAGGTCGTCGACCCGGCGCGGGTTGCGCTCGCCGCTGGAGACGCTGTAGTAGGCCGGGAAGTCGTCGCAGCGGTAGCCGACCACCGGCACGCCCGCGGTCTCCAGGTACTCCAGCGTGAGCGCGGGGTCCAGCAGCGACTTGGCGCCCGCGCAGACCACGGCGACGCGGTGGCGGGTGAACTCCACGAGGTCCGCGGAGATGTCGAAGCTCTGCTGCGCGCCGAAGTGCGCGCCGCCGATGCCCGCGACCGCGAACACCTCGATGCCCAGCCGGCCGGCCGCGACCAGCGCCGCGGAGACCGTGGTGCCGCCGTGCCCGCCGCCGGCCAGCGCGGGGCCGAGGTCGCGGGCGCCGACCTTGGGCACCGTCGGCGTGGTGGCGAACAGCTCCACCTCCTGGTCCGACATGCCCACCACGAACCGGCCCGAGACGATGCCGGTGCGGGCGGGCACGGCGCCGCCCGCGCGGATGGTCTTGTCGATGTCGAGGGCGGTCTGGAGGTTCAGCGGGTGCGGCAGGCCCTGCACCACGCCGGAGGACTCCAGGGCCACCACCGGCAACCCCGAGGCCAGCGCGTCGGCCACCTCTTCGGAGAGCGAGAACAACTCGTCGCGTGTGGACACTGCGGTCCTTCCTGTGGTCGGGTCGGCGGGTGGGTGCGGGGAACGGGGCCGCTCCCCGCACCCACCCGTGACCGGTCAGTAGTGGGAGAACTCGTCGGCGTCGAAGTTGTGCCGCTCGTCCCCGCGCAGCGGCGGGTTGAAGACGCTGATCAGCTCCAGGTCCGCCTCGGGGTGGGCGATCAGGAAGTGCTGGTCGTGCCGGTCCAGGGCGTAGATGACGCCCGGCTCGATGTCGTGGGCGGTCCCGTCCGCGTCGATCACCTGCCCCCGGCCCGAGATGCAGTAGCAGGCTTCCAGGTGGTTGCGGTAGTGCAGCGGGGACTTCGAGCCCGCCTTCACCACGGTGTGGGCGACGGTGAAGCCCATGTTGTCCTTCTCCACCAGGAGCCGGTAGCTGAGCCCGTTCCCCCAGTCGACGCCGGTCACGCCGGTCTTGGCCCGCACGATCATGCTCGTGAACCTCTCCTGTCCGCGGTGTCGTTCTTCGGAGGTGTCTGCTTCAGGGATGTCCGCTTCAGACGAAGCTGCGTGATTCCCGGATGAAGGCGCCGATGGCCTCCACCGAGCTGAACTGCGCCGGGGAGATGTCCCTCTCCTCGACCGGGATGCCGTAGCGCTCGCCCACCCACGCGATCAGGCGCAGCAGGCCGAGGCTGTCCACCACGCCGTTGTCCAGCAGGTCCAGGTCGGACGGGAGCTGGTCGGGGGTGAGGTCGGGGGCGAAGCTGGTCACGACGAAGCGCTTGATCTCGTTCTCGGTCGACACGGGGAGTCCCTCCAGGGGTGGTCCGGGCTGCCGACCCTCGGTCAGCAGCTCCACGAGCAGCACGTGGTCGGCGCTGGTGCGTCCCGCGCACTCGCCGGTGACGACCTGCCGCAGGTCCGCCTCGACGGGGCGTCCGCCGGGGCGCAGCAGGCCCAGGTCGTCGACGAACACGAGGTCCGCCACGCGGGTCACGGCCGGGGGCAGGTCGTCGCCGGTGGCGTTGACCAGCACCGAGCCGCCGGGCAGGTGGGTGGGCCAGGTGTCGGGGTCGGCGAAGTCGGTGACCACCACGAGGGTCGCCCCGAACACCGCCTCGCCCGCCGTGGCGGTCACGGACAGCCCGATGCCCGTCCGCCGCAGCCGGTCGACCAGGTCGCGGTCCAGCGGCTCGCCGTCGAGCAGGCGGACCGCGACGTGGCTGGTGCCGGGCACGTGCCGGGCCACGGCGTCCAGCTGCGCCCGCACCGCCCGCCCGGCGCCCACTACCGACGCGGTGACCACGCCGGGCGCGAGCAGGTACCGGGCCGACAGCGCGGCCAGCACCGCCGCGCGGTGCTCCGGCGCGGCCACCGACGACAGCGCCGCCTCGACGCCGTCGCCGGTCATCAGCCGCTCGGCCAGGGCGTCCACGGGGTCGGCGCCGTCGTGTCGCCCGTGGTGTCCGGGGAAACCGTTCATGGTGGTGCGCTCCCTTCCGCGGTCGTCCTGGCCGGTGTGAGGACCACGGTGCGGGAGCGTTCTGTCGATCCGCTTTCCACGCGCTATCGGTGCCGCGGCGCCCGGCTCAAGGCGATCGAAGGCGCGGGGAAGGAACCTGGGTGTCCACTGGTTGCACCGCACAACGGTTCCCGGCACAACGGTTCCGGCACGAGGTTCCCCGCACCACGGTTCACGGAGAGAAGGCGATTCCGGTGTTGAAGTCCTCGCTCACCGCGTTCGCGATCGGCCTGGCCGTCACCACGGCCCCGCTCGCGGTCGCAGTCCCGGCGCCCACCACCGCGTCGGCGGTGGCCGACCGCACCGAGGACACCCACTGGAGCCAGGAGCGCCGGGTGCGCGCGGACGACACGCACTGGTGAGCACGCCGCCGGTTGGGTCGCCGCGCGGGCGGCCGGTTCCGGTGCACGCCAACGCCCGGCCCGGCGCACGCCGGCGGCCGGCCCCGGCCGCGCACGCCCGGTGGCCGGCTCCGGCGGCCGACCTCGGCACCCGCTCCCCGCGCACGCCCGGCACCCGGCTCGCGAGGTCAGACCAGGTCGCGCACGACCGCCCCGCCGACCAGGCGTTCCCGCAGCCGGGCCACCAACCGCACGGCCTCGGCGGAATCGGCGTCGGCCAGCAGCAGCAACGCCCGCTCCACCAGCTCCTCCGCCTCCGCGCGGTCCCCGGTCGCGCCCAGGGCCTCGGCCAGCAGCGCCAGCGCCCTGGCCCGCCCCAGCGCCGACCCCAGCCCGTCGAACAGCTCCTCCGCCGCGCGCAGGTGCCCGACCCCGCCCGCCGCGTCGCCCCGGGCCAGCGCGACCTCCCCGAGCGAGTACCGGGACCTGGCCTCGATCAACCGCTCCCCCAGCCGGCGCGCCAGGTCCAGCGCGTGCCCCAGGGTCGTCTCCGCACTGTCCAGCCGCCCCTCGCGGTGGCGCAGCGAACCCAGCCCGTAGAGCGCGTAGAGCTCACCGATCCGGTCGCCGTTGTCCCGCACGATGCGCAGCACCCGGTGCAGCGCGTCGCGGGCCAGGTCGAGCCGGCCGGTGGCCAGGTGCAGCTCGGCGAACCGGTGAGCCACCTGCGCCTCGACCCGCAGGCACCCGGTCTCCCTGGTGATCGCCAGCGCCCGCTCCAGCAGCCGGGCCGCCGCCTCGGTGTCGCCCTCGTCCAGCCGGTGCTTGGCGATGCCGCGCAGGACGTGCGCCTCCCCGATTCGGTCGCCTACCTCGCGCAGGGTGGCCAGCGCCTCGGTGTACTTCGCCACCATCGACGCGGTGTCCCCGCGCAGGGCGTCGACGTGCGCGGAGTTGCGCAGCACCAGGGCGCACCCGTGCTCCTCGCCGGCGGCGCGGAACAGCTCCAGCGCGGCCGCGAAGCACTCCTCCGCCTCGTCGAGCCGGGTCTGGAACATGTGCAGGGTGCCCAGCGAGTAGCTCATCGCGGCCATGCCGACCCGGTTGTCCGCGCGCCGGGCCGCCTCGTGGGCCACCCGCGCGCACTCCAGCCAGTCGTCGAAGTAGCCCTTGGCCTCGAACAGGGTCACCGAGGTCAGGGCGAGGTCCCAGCACAGCTCGTCGAGCCCGGCGCCGGCGGCCTGGCGGACCGCGGCGACCAGCGCCCGCCGCTCGCCCTCCCACCAGTGCGCGGGCTCGCCGAGGTGGTCGTCCAGCTCGCGCGCGTCCGGCCGCCACCGCGCCGCGCCGCCGTGCAGGATGGTGTAGTGGCCGCCGTACTCGCGGCGGTGCGCCTCCTCCGCGAGCGCCAGCCACCCGCCCAGCACCCGGCCCAGCGCCGCGGCGCGCTCCTCCTCGGTGCTGTCCCGCTGGAGCCGCTCCGCGGCGTAGACCCGGAGCAGGTCGTGCAGCCGGTAGCGCGGTGACGCGCCGCCGTACTGGACGATGTCCACCAGCTGCGCCTCCACCAGGCTCTCCAGCACCTCCTCGGCCTCCGCCGCGGTGGTGTCCAGCAGCGCGGCGGCGGTCCAGCCGGGGAAGTCCGGCGCGCTGACCAGCGAGCACAGCCGGAACAGCCGCCGGGCGCCCTCGTCGAGCACCCGGTGGGTGATGGCGAAGGTCGGCCGCAGCTCCAGGCCGTGGTGGGCCAGCTCGTCCAGCCGCCCGGCCTCGTCGCGCAGCCGGCGGACCAGGCCGGCCAGCCGCCAGTGCGGGCGGGAGGCCAGCCGGGCGCCCGCGATCCGCAGCGCCAGCGGCAACCCGCCGCACAACCGGACCAGCTCGGCCGCCGCGCCCGGCTCGGCCTCGACCCGCTCGGGGCCGGTGATCCGGGTCAGCAGGTCCAGGGACCTGGCCGCGTCGAACACGTCCAGGTGCAGGTGGTGGGCGCCCGGCAGGCCGCTCAGCCGCACCCGGCTGGTGACGATCACCGCGCAGGACGCGCTGCCCGGCAGCAGCGGCAGCACCTTCGCCTCGTCCGCGACGGCGTCGAGCACCAGCAGCAGCCGCTTGCCCGACAGCTTGCTGCGGTACAGCTCGACGCGCTCCTCCACGTCCTCGGGCACCGCCGAGCCCGCCACGCCCAGCGCGCGCAGGAACCGGGCCAGCAGCTTGGCGGTGTGGTCGTTGCCCGCGGTGGCCGAGCACATGTCGGCGTAGAGCTGGCCGTCCGGGTAGCGGGCGCTGAGCTGGTGCGCGGCGCGGGTGGCGAGGGTCGACTTGCCGACGCCGCCCTTGCCCGAGAGGGCGACGATCGGCATCCCCCAGGTCTGCGGGTCCCGGCCGTCGACGTCCAGCAGCCGCATGATCTCGTCCAGCTGCTCCTCGCGCCCGGTGAAGTCGGCGATGCTGGCGGGCAGCTGCCGGGGCACCACCTCCACCGGGGGCGGGGGCCGCTCGGTCGCGGGCGGCGGGGCGAGCACGGGCGCCGGCGGCGGCGGCTCGGCCTCGCCCAGCGCCGGTTCGCGCCGCAGGATGGCCTGCTCCAGGTCCTGGAGCTCCCGGCCGGGTTCCAGGCCCAGTTCCTCGACCAGGACGGCGCGCAGCCGGCGGCCCACCTCCAGCGCCTCGGCCTGGCGGCCCGCCCGGTACAGCGCGAGCATCAGGAACCCGTGCAGCCGCTCGCGCAGCGGGTGCTCGTCGACCAGGGCGTGCAGCTCGCCGACCACGTCGCGGTGGCGGCCCAGGACCAGGTCGAGCCGCAGGCGCGCCTCCAGGGCCGCCAGCCGCTCCTCCTCCAGCACGGTGGCGGTGCGCCGCACCAGGTCGCTCGGGATGTCCGCCAGGGCCGGGCCACGCCACAGCTCCAGCGCGGCGTGCAGCGTGGCGGCGGCCTCGGCCGGCGCGCCGGCGTCCGCCTGCTCGCGGGAGGCGGCGACCAGTTCGGCGAACCTGAGGCTGTCCACCTCGTCGGCGTCCAGCCGCAGCAGGTAGCCGGGCGGGCGGGTGGCGATCGCGCCGGACCGGCCCGCGTCGCCGAACAGCTTGCGCAGCGCGGAGATGCAGATCTGGACCTGGCCGCGCGCGGTCGACGGCGGGTTGACGCCCCAGACCGCGTCGATGAGCTGGTCGACGGGGACCACGCGGTTGGCGTTGAGGCCGAGCACCGCGAGCACGACCCGCTGGCGCGGGCCGCCCAGGTCGAGTGAGCGGCCGTCCAGCACCAGCTCCACCGGGCCGAGCAACCTGAGACCCATGTCGAAGCGCCCCCAGTTCCTCGTGCGGTCGTCGCGACGGCGACCCGGGAACGGCGCGCCCCGGCTGCGGCTCGTGGCCCGGACGCCCGCGCTCGACCGTGAAGTCCCCACCGGTTACCGCACGATCATGTCACCTCCACCTGCGCGCCGGTATCCGGGAAACGTCGAATTCGGGGCCCGACTTGACGAAGTGCGCGCGGACACGGCCGGGTGCCGGTAACGAAACCCCCGGCGCGGACGACACCCTGGTGATCAGCGCGCACGCACTCCCCGGGAGGTGGGTTGCCGGTCATCCGAACGCGATTGCGCGGCGTGGTGGAGCGGACCGAGCACAGGTTCCTGGCGTTCGCCGTCCTCATCTCGGTCCTGGGGTTGCTCACCGCCTTCTCCGGGTGGGCGGCGCTGGACCTCCGGCAGGAGCGGGCCGCGGACGCGGCGGAGCGGCGGGCGGTGCTCACCGCGTCGGCGCTGGACGTGTACCGCGCCATGGCCGACGCGGACGCCCACTCGCTCAACGCGGTGCTGGTCAACCCCGAGCGGAGCAGCCCGCTGCGGCAGCGCTTCCGCGACGACGTCTCCGACACGACGGAGGCGCTGCACATCTCCTCGTCCAGGAGCGCGGGCACCGGGGACGACGCCGCCTACACCCAGGTCTGGCTGCTGTCCCGGATGCTGCCGCTCTACACCCGGTTGGTGGAGATCGGCTGGACCGAGAGCGACGCGGGCAACCCGGTCGGCATCTCGTACCTGTCCAACGCCTCCTCGCTGGTGCGCACCAAGATCCTGCCCCTGGCCGAGCAGCTGCACGCGGCGCAGACCGACGCGGTGGTGCGGGCGCAGCGGGACGCGGGCGCGGTGCCGTGGCTGCCCCTGCTCTCCGGCGTGGCCACGCTCGTCGCGCTGGTCGCGGCGCAGGTGTCCGTCACCCGCCGGACCCGTCGCCGGGTCAACCCCGGGCTGGCCCTGGCCACCGCGCTGACCTGCGTCGCGCTGCTCGGCGGCGGCATCGTCATCGGGTTCGTCGCCGCCCGCGGCGCCGTCGGCGAGCGCGAGCTGTCGATCGTCGGGCCGCTGGCCGAGGCGCGCAACCTCGGTCGGGAGGCGGACGAGGCCGAGGCCCGCATCCTGATCTTCCCCAAGGCGGGTGACGTGTCCGAGCTGGACGAGACGTTCACCGGGATCGAGGAGCGCGTGACGGCCGCGGGCGGTGACGAGGTCGCCCTCGCGGCGGTGCGGGCGTGGCGCGAGCACGACCAGGCCCTGCTCGGCCGGGTCCGGGGCGACGTCGACGCCGGACCGCCGGTGTTCACCGAGCTGGTGAAGTTGATCATCGACCCGGTCCCGGGCAGCGCGGACACGTTCGGCGGGCAGCTCGACGCCCGCCTGACCGCGCTGATCGACGAGCACCGGGCGGTGGCGACCGACTCCGCCGGGTCGGCCAGGGCGACCCTGGCGAACTGGGACGCGGTCGTGCTCGCGCTCCTGCTCGCCGCGGTCGTGTCCGCCGTGCTCGGCCTCGGCGTCCGGATCAGGGAGTACTACACGTGAGCAGAGCACTCGCCCTCGTCGCCGCCCTCGCCTGCCTGACCGCGTGCGCCGCGCCCACCGAGGTGCCCAACCCCACCCCCACCCTGTCGTCGTCGGCACTCGACCTGCCCCCGGGGTACCAGGACAACCCCCAGCGCACCGCCGCCTGCTCGGACACCTCGACCGACAGCCTCGACCCCGCCACCGGCCCGCTGGGGCCGGACGGCCGACCCGACGGGCCCCACGTCCGCCGCGTCCGCGAGCAGGGCCTGCGGGTCGGGGTGAGCCAGACCGGGCAGTTCCGCAGCAAGCGGGACCTGATCACCGGCGAGCTGTCCGGCCTGGAGATCGACATCACCAGGCGGATCGCGGCCGCCCTGGGCGTGCCGGCGGGCGACGAGGGGCTGCGCATGATCGGCCTGCCCACCGGCGGCCGGCTGTACTCCCTGGACACCGGGGCCAACCGCACGGCCAAGGAGGGGGACGACCGGCTCGCCGACGTCCCCGAGGTGGACCTGGTGATCGCCGGCGTGAGCGTGACGGCCTGCCGGGTGGAGACGCACGACCTGCGGTTCTCCCGGCCCTACATGCAGACCCACAGCGGCCTGCTCGTCCGGGCCGGCCTGTCGGGCGTGGCCGGCCCGGAGGACCTGGCCGGCGGCAAGGTGTGCTCGGGCGGGGGCACGACCAACAGCGACGAGATGATCGACGTGCGGGACCGGCAGCGCCGGGAGGGGCGGCGGGAGCTGGTCCCGGTGGCGGTGAACGACACCAGCGACTGCCTGATGCTGCTCCAGCGCGGGCTCGTCGACGCGGTCTACTCCGACGTGCTGATCCTGCACGGCTACCAGGCCCAGGACCCCGGCACGGTGCTGCTGGACTACCGCAGCCCGGTGACGACCAAGGCGGCCGTCGCGGTGAGCGGCGAGCAGGAGGACCTGCTCCGGTTCGTCAACGGCGTGCTCGACGACATGCGCCGGGACGGCAGCCTGGGGCAGGCGTACGACACCTGGTTCCGGGGGCTCGCGCCGCACCACCGGCTCCCGGTGCCCGAGGACCCGTACCGGCGCTGAGGCGATCGTGGGGGCCTCGGGACGACCGCGCCCCGGCCCGCCTCAGACCGCGATCGGGCTGCCGCAGTCCCCGCAGAACGCCGACCCGGCGGGCCACCGCAGCGAGCACTCCGGACAGGTCACGTCGGGACCCGCCGCCACGACCGGCGACGCGGCCGCGGGACCCGCGACCGACTCCGAGGCCAGGCCGGACAGGGTCGAGCCCACGGCCACGGACAGCAGGTCCTCGGTGGCGAGGCCCTCCCTGACCCGGACCACGCCCTCCTCCGGCGCGCCGACCACCTCGACCAGGCGCAGCAGCCGCTCCAGCACCTTCCGGTTCCCGAGCCCGGTGGCCAGCGCGACCGCCCGGCCCCAGGCCGCCGCGGTGGCCTCCCGGTCGCCCCGGTCGTGCGCCACGCCGCCCTCCAGCACCGCCTGGCGCAGCTCGGTCTGCCCGGTGTACCGGGCGATCCTGGCGTCGATCCGGCTGGAGCGCTCCAGGTCGTCGGTGTAGTGCACGACCACCGACGACGCCTCGCCCACCCTGGTGAACGCGGTGGCGCCCGGCGCGCGCACCTCCAGGTCCACCCGGGCGACCCGGACCCCGCTGTCGTGCGGCAGGCCGGTGGGGTCGACGGTGAGCCGCAGGTGGTACTCGCGGCTCTCCGCGCCCCACGAGCCGGTGGTGAACGCGGTGGTCCGCTCGTCCACCACCTCACCGCGCAGGTCCGCCTCGGAGGGGTGGGTCTGGCGCAGGAAGTCCAGCCGGCTCGCCGCCGTCGTCCGGACCAGCACGCGCAGCTCCGGCACGAGCTTGCCCATGGCGACGCGGGTCATGGCGGCGAAGTCAGCGGCCAGGTCGGCGGGCGCGCGGACGGCGTCGGCCGTGCCGTGCAGGGCCTCGGCGATGCGCAGCAGCTCGGTGGGCAGCCAGTCGGCCCCGATGCCCCGCGCGTCGCAGGTGAAGTCCGAGCCGAACTCCGCCAGCACCCGCTCCAGCTCGCCCTCCCGCTGGGCGTTGCGCCCGTCGGTGAGCAGGATGACGTGCCGCACCGCGGTCGGGTGCTCCCGCAGCAGCCGCCCGGCCAGGGTCAGCCAGGTCCCGATGGCCGTGCCGCCGGTGGCGGACAGGCGGTTCACCGCGTCCTTCGCGGCCCGCCGGGTCTCCGGGCCGGCGACGGCCAACCCCTTGGCGGGGAACACCTGCCGGGCCCGCTCGGTCCCCTCGACCACGGCGAACAGCGCGCCGTCGCGCAGCGCGTCGACGGCGACCTTGGTCGCCTGCCGGGCCGCGCCGATCTTGGTGATCGGGAACGACATCGAGCCCGAGCAGTCGATCAGGATCACCTGCGCCACCTCGGGTTCGGCGCCGGGGGACGCCTCGCCGCGCGCGGTCACCACGAGCGCGGCGTGCACCTCCCGGTCCGCCGGCGACAGGTACTGGTTCTGGCTGACGTGCAGGTCGAAGTCTGTTCGGTGCTCCACGGTCTCTCCGTCGCGGTCAGCGGAAGGTGAACGGGCGGTGCTCGTTGGCCAGGTCGACGAGGTCGGAGCGGTGGCCCCGGTCGGTGGTCTGCCGGGCCAGCGCGCGGTAGGCCCGCTCCAGCAGCGCCCGCAGGTCGTCCCCCGCCCGACCGGCCGCCTCGGGGGCGGGCAGCAGGCCGAACCTGGCCTCGTGCACGACGGTCTCCAGGCGGGTGCGCGACTCGCCCGCCGCCTCGCCGCCGTCGAGGTAGAGCGCGCCCAGCCGGGTAGCGGCGTCGTCCAGGTCGGGCCCGGTGGGGTGGTCGCCGCCCGGCAGCGTGCCGCTGAGCACCCGCACCGCGGCGATCCGGGCCGCGTCGTGGTGCCGCGAGACGTCGGGCGTCTCGTCCAGCAGCGCGACCGCGCCCGCCCGGTCGCCGCGCGCCAGGTGCACCCGGGCCAGCCCGAACACGGCGCTGACCACCGAGCGGTCGCGCCGCCACACCGCGAGGTAGTAGGGCTCCGCCGGTTCGGGGGTCCCCAGCAGCTCGGCGCAGCAGGCCAGCGCCAGCTCCGGCGCGATCTCCCCGGGCAGCGCGCGGCGCACCTCCTCGAAGTACGACCGCGCCGCCGCGGTGTCCGCCGCGGCCAACTCCACCAGGCCCTCGTGCCACCGCAGCCGCCAGTCCCGGTCCCCCTGGAGCTCGCGCGCCCTGGCCAGGCCCGCCGCCGCGGCGTCGGGTTCGCCGGCCGCCAGCCCCGCGCGGACGCGGGCGAACGCCACCTCCGCGGTGTCCAGGCCGGTCGCCTTGAGCTGGGCGAGCAGCCGCGGCGCGTCCTCGGTGGCGGCGGCCGCGAGCACGTCGGCGGCCGGGTCGTCGGGCCGCGGGCGGGGCGTCGGCAGCCCGGTGGCGACCGCGAGCGGGGTCGGCGTCCCGATGTCGAGCGGCAGCGCGCCCAGCGGCACGTCGGCCGCCCGGCGGGTCCACCGGGTCAGCGGCGGCACCGCGCCCAGCCCGGCGTCCAGCAGCACGGCGTTGTCCGCGAACAGCGCCGACGGCTCCGGCCGGGGCACGCCGTCGCGCAGGGAGGCGATCTCCCGCCGCACCCCGCGCAGCTGCCGGGCCATCTCCGCGGCCCCGGCGAACCGGCGCTCGGGCTCCGGGTGCCGGGCCCGCGTGCAGACCAGCTTGAACGACTCGATGCCCACCGCGATCCGCTGCTGCTCGCGCCCGTGCCGGTCGGCGGGCACCTCCTGGCCGGTGTGGTCGGAGGTCGCCCGGTACAGCTGGTTGAGGGTCTCCCCCACGGTGTGGATCTCCGAGGCGACGGTCATCCCGCGCGCGGAGATCTCCTCCGCGGACACCTGGTAGCGCCGGGTGATGACGATGGGCCTGCTGGTGTCGCCCGCCTGCCGCGCGCCGCCGAGGTCGATCAGCTTGATCCGGGTGTCCGGGTCGCTCCGGTCGGCGGGCCGGATCATCACGTTGTCCGGCTTGAGGTCGCAGTAGAGCATGTCCCGCTCGTGCAGGTGGCCCAGCGCGGCGAGGACCTGGAGGCCGCAGGTGATCACGTGCTCGGTCAGCAGCGGTTCGTCGAACCGGCTGTTCCCCTGCTGCGCCGCGGTGGCCACCACGTTGAGCGGCAGGCCCGGCACGTACTCCATCACGATGTACTCGCGCACCTTGCCGGTGCGATCGTCGGGGTGCTTGACGAAGTTGTAGATGCCGACGATGTTCGGGTGGTCCATCTGGGTCAGCGCCCACACCTCGAACGCGGTCAGGGCCGCGTGGGAGGCGTCGATCAGTCCTTTGAGGACGCAGTAGCGGTCGTTGAGCCTGCTGTCCCTGGCCAGGTAGACCCAGCCCAGGCCGCCGTGCGCGATGGGGCCGCACACCTCGTACCGCTGCTCGACCACGTCGCCGGGCGCCAGGCTCGGCCGGAACGAGAACGGGGTGCCGCAGGACAGGCAGTGGCCGACGTCCTTCGGCGGGAGCCTCGTGCGGTCCGGGCACGCCTCGTTGGCGCACCGGCGCACGCCCTCGGGCACGCGGGGGTCGGGGAGCACGAGGCTCTCCGGGTCGGGGAAGGCGAAGTCGGGCAGGGGGAAGGGGTCGTCGGCCACGTCCGGCCGCCGCGCCGCGCCCGCGCCGGCGGGGGGCACGGCCCCCGAGCCGGCCGATCCGCCTCGCCCTGATCCGCCCCGCCCTGATCCGCGCCGTCCCGACCCGCGCCGCCCCGATGTCGACCGGGCGGCGGACGGTGGGGTGGCGGACGGTGGCGCGACGAGGAGCGGCGGGAGGTCGCAGGTGTCGCAGTACCCGGTCTCGTCGATCGAGCCGGCGCACCCCGGTCGGGCACAGGCCGTCATCCGTCCTCCTCCGCTCGGCGTGCCCGCCCCGCTCCCGGGTGCCGCCCCGCCTTCCCCGTTCCGCCGGGCCCACCCGTTTCCCCGGGCCCACCCGTTTCCTCGGACCTCCCCGCTCCACCCGGCTCACCCGCCGGTGCCGCTCCCCCTGCCTCGCGGGCCCGGCGGACCGCGTCCAGGTAGGCGCGGACCGCCGCGATCGCCGCGGCCCGGTCCGGCGGGTCGGCGTTCAACGCCTCGTCCGCCAGCCGGTACAGCCCGGCGAGCACGATGTCCTCGTCGAGCCCGGCCTCGTTGGCGCCGGCGCGCGTGGCCTCCAGCAACCCTCGTGCGTCGTCCACCGCGCGGGCCTTGCGCGCCCGCCGCTCCGCCCGCTCCACCGCGCTCTCGAACTGGTCCAGCCGCCGGGCGGCGAGCACCGGGGACCGCTTGACCGCCTGGCGCAGCACGATCAGCCGCAGCGGCAGGTCCGTGTCCGCGGGCAGCACGTCGATGCGCCGCGCCAGCGCCTCCAACCGCTCCGCCACGAACCCGGCGACCAGCGCGCCGGCCGCCGACAGCCCCGCCGAGTCGTCGCGCCGGAAGCCGAGCACGATCCGGCCGCCGCCGTCGAGCACCGGCCGGATCACCTCCTCCACCAGCGCCGCGGGCTCCTCGGCCTCGTCGACGCCGTCCAGCACGATCGTCACCGGGGGCGCGTCGGCCCGCAGCCGGTCGCTCGCGCTCTCCACCGCCGACGTGGGCAGGCCCGCGCGGTCCACGATGCGCCGCGACACCTCGTCCACCGTGCGGCCGCTCACGTCGAGCGCCAGGTCCACGCCGCCCGGGTCGCCGCGGTCGGACCGCACGCCGGACGCCGCGACCGCCTGCCGCACCGCGAACAGCTCCGGGCCCACCACCACCAGCACCGCCGCGCCCCGGCCGCGGTGGCGCAGCCACTCGCGCACCCAGTCGGCGTTGCCCGCCGGCACCGCCGAGACGTCGGTGAACAGCGGGTCGATCCCGGTGTCGCCGACGACCCACCTCTCCACCACCGGCAGGTGCGCGACGACGGCCTCCACCGGGATCATCCAGGACAGGCCGGCCGCGCTGTCGCGGTACTTGGCGACCACGAGCCCCAGCACGGCGCCGGTCGCGTCGTCGGTCACCCCGGCCCCGCTGTACCCGACCCGCACCTGCTGCTCGGTCTCGGTCCGGAGGTTCATCTGCAACCACTCGGCCCCCGAGTGGCCGAACAGCGTCAGCCTGGTCCACACGCCGTTGTCCAGGCCGCGGGGGAAGCCCTGCGCGTGCACCGGCCGGTCGCGGGTGAACGCCATGCGCCGCAGCGCGGCGACGTGACCAGGGGGCTGCGGCGTCTCCAGCCGCAGCAGCGCGACGTCCCCGCGCGGACCCTCCGCCTCCGGGACGCACAACCCGTCGACGACGCGGGCGCGGGAGGACGGCGCGCCGGGGACCTCCACCGGGTCGACCAGCAGTTCCTCCGCGTCGGCCACCACGTGCGCGCAGGTGAGGACGTTCGTGCGGCTCACCAGGACCCCCGCGCCCAGCACCCGGCCGTCCTCGGCCCGCCGGATGCGGACCCGCCACTTCTCCCGACCGTCCCGCTCCCCGGCGCGGTGGGTGTCGAGCACCTCTCGCGGAACCGATCCGCCCGTCACCCCAACCCCCACCCGTCTCGGCGCACACCTGACGATCGCAAGGTAAACCGAAACGTTGCACCGCGTGGCCGGGAACCACGAAGTGCCCGCATTCGGACGCACCGGGATTCCACGTGGTGTGGAAAGGAAGTTCGGGTGGCGGACGCCCCGGGCGAAACCCCGTTTCGTCCTGTGTGGACTCTTCCGGACGCCGGCACCTCACCTCGGGGCCCCTGGACGCGCAGGGCCCCGAGGGGGTCAGCAGTTGCCGTTGAGCGCGCCGTTCACCCCGGTCCACAGGTAGGCGTCGGAGACCCACGTGCCGTCGGTCAGCCGGTTCCACAGCGCGGAGGTGCCCCACCTCCCGGTGTGGCTGGTGCCGTTGGCCGAGCAGGCGATGCCGACGGTGGTCCCGTCCGCCACGGCGCCGGCGAGGCCGTAGCCGGTGCCGGGGCCGGTGCGCTTGTTGACGGTCCCGCCGCCGTTGGCGTCGACGACGCCCTGCGTGAAGCCGAGCGCGCCGTAGTTGTACAGCGCGCCGCCCGCGTTGACGCGCGCGCTGCCGTGCAGCGCCGAACCCTGGTAGGCCGCCCCGCCGGCCTGCGGCACCCACTTGCCGATGTTGTGCTGGGCGATGCCGACGTAGGCGTTGTGCTGGCGCAGCCCGAAGTGCACGTGCCGGCCCGAGGCGGAGCCGCCGCAGGTGACGTCCGTGCCGGTGTTGCCCAGGAAGGCGCCCTGGCCGACGGCGGCGCCGTTGACGCTGATGCTGTTCCACAGGTGGTAGTAGTCGGTGGCGTAGCCCCGGTCGTGGATCACGCGCAGCCACCCGGTGCACATCGTGTAAGCCGCGCCGGCGCGGGCGGCGAGCACGCGCTGGTCGCCGCCCGCGAGGTCGAGCGAGCTCCACGGCGCCGCGCTGCCGGACCAGCCGTGCGGGCCGCTGGTCATGCTCCAGCTCTGGCCGACCGCGAACGGCAGGGCCATGCCGGTGCGCAGGTCGTTGCCCGCGGTGGCGCCGACGTCCCGGCGGCCGTCCTGGCGGACCAGCAGCGCCCGCTCCTCCTCGCCGACGAGCGGGGCCCGGCCGGCGAGGTCGGCGAACGCGGGTTCGCCCTCCAGCGCGACCGTCCACGCGCCGCCGGCGCGGTGGGCGAGGAACAGCCACCCCTCGGGCAGCTGCTCGGAGCCCGGTCGGGTGGTCAGCACCGCGGTGCCGAAGGCCCAGTCGCCGGCCCGGCGGTCGGCGGCGACCCGGGCGGTCCGGTCGCCGGCGGCGGCGGCGACCGGGGCGCGCTCGCGCATCTCGGCGACGACCACCTCGGTCAGGTCGGGGGGTTCGGCGGCGGTGGCGGGTGGCGACCAGGCGAGGGCCGCGGCGAGGGCGAGGGCGAGGGCGAGGGACGCGCCGGAGACGGGTCGGGTGGTCAAGGCGGCCTCCACGGGAAGGCGTTGCAGGGACACCCAGTATCGCGACCGCCAGGTGAATCAATCACCGTGCAAACGGGTTAACCGTCATTTACCGACGGGAAGGACCGGGTGCGACGACCCGCGAGCGAGTCCGCGAGCCGGGCGATCCCGTACTCGAAGGCGCGTCCGACGTCCCCGCCCAGGTTGAACGCGTCCGCCAGTTCCATGCTGACGAAGCCGTGCGCCCAGGCCGTGATCATCCGCGCCGCCTCCAGGGCCTCGTCGGGCCCGGCCAGCTCCTCGGCGACCCGCAGGACCGACGCCGCCGCCGCGGCGAGCGAACCGACCTCCGGCCTGCTCCCCGCCGGTCCCGCGGCGAAGATCAGGCGGTAGCCGGCCGGGCGCGCGTGCGCGAACGCCCGGAACGCCCGGCACAGCTCCGCCAGGTCCTCGCGGGCGTCCCCGCCGACCGCCACCGCGTCGAGCCGCCCGCCCAGGTCGCGGACGGCGGCCTCGGTGACCAGGCGGACGAGCTCGTCGCGGTTGCGCACCCGTTTGTAGAGCGACGGCGCCCGCACGCCCACGCGCACGGCGACCGCCTGCATGGTCAGGCTCGCCGGTCCCCCCTCTTCCAGGATGTCCCGGGCCGCCCCGACGATGTCGGCGAGCGTGGTCCGTTCGGGCGTCGGCATCGGTGCCCCTCCGGTCGGCGGTGGTGTCGCGTCCATCATAGCTATGGACGATAGCCATGATGGCTATGTACCGTAGCCATCAACACCCGCCCCCGACGACAAGGCGCACCCGTGAAGCTCGGCAACAACCTGCACCGCGTGGGCAACGACCTGGTCGCGGTCCACCTGATCGCGACCGACGAGGGCGTCACCGTCATCGACGCCGGTCTTCCCGGCCACTGGCGCGAGTTCACCGCCGAACTGGCCGCGCTGGGCCGTTCCCCCCACGACGTCCGGGGCGTGGTCCTCACCCACGGCGACACCGACCACCTCGGCTTCGCCGAACGCCTCCGCCGCGACCACGGTGTTCCCGTGTTCGTCCACGGCGCCGACGCCGCCCGAGCCCGCGGCGAGACGAAGTCCCAGCCCACCCGGGGTCCGGTGAAGCTCGGGGCGGTGGCCCGCTTCCTCGGCTACACGGCGCGCAAGGGCGGCCTGCGCACCACCTACCTCACCGAGGTGACCGAGGTGGCGGACGGCGAGGTCCTCGACCTCCCGGGCGCGCCGCGGGTCATCGGGATGCCCGGCCACTCCCCCGGCAGCATCGCCGTCCACGTCCCCGTCGCCGACGCCGTCTTCGCGGGCGACGCGCTGACCACCCGCCACGTGCTGACCGGCCGGCGCGGTCCCCAGCCGGCCCCGTTCACCGACGACCCCGGCGAGGCCCTCGCCTCCCTCGACCGCCTGGTCGACCTGCGGGCGACCTGGTTGGTCCCCGGCCACGGCGCGCCCTGGGACGGCGGTGTCGACGAGGCGGTCCGCCGGATCCGGGCGGTGGCCGCCGACGCGGGAGCCCGGTGAGCCGGTCCTCACCTACCACCGACCCCGGGGAGCGGCGGGCGGGTCCGGAACCGCAGGGCAGGCCGACCCCGGGACCGGTGGCCCATACCCCGATGTGCCGCACCACCGGGTAAGGTCGGGGTGTTGCCCGTGTTCGGGCATGGTGTGCCGGGAAGCCTGGTCGGCGATGTGATCCGACGACCCCGGGAGCCGCCCGTGCCTCGCACCACCACCAAGCTGTTCGACCGGGGGACCTGGCCCGAAGCCAAGCGGATCGCCGACGTGCTGCGCATGGAGACCGTCGGCGGGGTGATCATGCTGGTCGCGGCGATGCTCGGGCTGGTGTGGGCCAACTCGCCGTGGGCGCCGACCTACGAGGCGCTGCGCGAGTTCGAGTTCGGCTTCGCACCCCTGCACCTGGAACTGAGCGTCGGGCACTGGGCGTCCGACGGGCTGCTGGCCATCTTCTTCTTCGTCGCCGGATTGGAGCTCAAGCGCGAGTTCGTGGCCGGCGACCTGCGCGACCCCCGACGCGCGGCGGTGCCGGTGGCCGCGGCGTTCGGCGGGGTGGCGGTGCCCGCCCTGGTCTACGTGCTGGTCAACCTGGGCACACCGGGCGCCGCGTCCGGGTGGGCCATCCCGACCGCCACCGACATCGCGTTCGCCCTCGCGGTGCTCGCGGTGATCGGCCGGTGCCTGCCCACGGCGCTGCGGACGTTCCTGCTCACCCTCGCCGTGGTCGACGACCTGATCGCGATCGTGATCATCGCCGTGTTCTACACCGACGACCTCGCCGTGACACCGCTGCTGCTGACGTTCGTGCCGCTGGCGCTGTTCACCGTGCTGGTGCAGCGACGCGTGCGGTCGTGGTGGCTGCTGCTGCCCCTGGCCGCCATGACCTGGGGGTTCATGCACGCCTCCGGGGTCCACGCGACCGTGGCCGGCGTGCTGCTGGGCTTCGCCGTGCCGGTGATCCGCCGCAGCCCCGGCGAGGGCCCCGGGCTGGCCGAGCACTTCGAGCACCGCTTCCGGCCCCTGTCGACCGGGATCGCGGTGCCGGTGTTCGCCTTCTTCGCCTCCGGCGTGGCCCTCGGCGGGCTCGACGGCCTGACCTCCTCGCTGACCGACACCGTCGCCCTCGGCGTGATCGCCGGACTGCTGGTGGGCAAGGTGGTGGGCATCACCGCCGCCACGTGGCTGGTGTCCCGGTTCACCCGCGCCAGACTCGACGACGACCTCGCGTGGATCGACGTGGTCGGCCTGGCCGTGCTGGGCGGGATCGGGTTCACCGTGTCCCTGCTGGTCGGCGAACTGGCGTTCGGCGAGGGCACCGCGCCCTACGACGACGCCAAGATCGGCATCCTGCTCGGCTCCCTGCTCTCCGCACTGGTCGCCACGGTCATCCTGCGCGCCCGCAACCGCGTCTACCGGCGCATCCACGAGGAGGAGACCCGCGACGACGACCGCGACGGCATCCCGGACGTCCACCAGCGGGACGTCGTCGACTGACGCTCGTCGTTCCTCGTCCACCGCGGTGGGACGAGCGCACCGGCCAGGCGTCCGCGAAACGCTCCTCTTCCGGCCGGTGGCGTCCTCGCGGCGGTACCGCTCAGAGCTTCTCCCCCAGCACCGTCCGCTCCAGCGGCGACACCGCGACCTCCCGACCGGTGGGGCGGACGTAGCGCGCCAGGAACTCCTCGGTCCCCACGTCCTCGACCTTCCGCCAGCCGTACCCGGCCAGGAGGCCGGCCACGTCGCGCGGGCGCACGCCGATCCGCCACAGGCGCTGCCTGGTGACGAACCGGCGGTGCAGCGCGTCGGCCCCGTACCGATCGCTGCCGTCCACGAAGTCGTGCCGGACGTAGGTGAACACCACCCTGCTGCCGGGCGCCGCGCCGGCCAGGAAGTCGAAGGTCCGGAGGAAGCCCTCCTCGGTCAGGTACTGGGTCACCCCCTCCCACACGAACAGGCACCTGTCCCCGACCCGGTGACCGTGCGCGGCCAGGGCGGCGCCCAGGTCCCCGGTGTCGAGGTCGACCGGCACCGGGACCACGCCGTCCCGGTCGCCGAGGCGCCCGCGCCGGCGCTCGACGTTGGCCGGGAGGTCCACCTCGAACGCCGTCGCACCCGCCGGGGCCACCAACCGGTGGCCCCTGGTGTCCAGGCCCGCGCCCAGCACCACCACGGACCCGATGCCGTCGGCCAGCGCGCGGACCACCTGGTCGTCGATGTAGCGCTTCCGGCAGGCGATGCCGCCCCAGATGCCGGGCGCGTTGCGCTCCGAGGCGTCGACCAGCCACTCGCGCACGCGCGGTCGGCGGGCCAGGCGCGCCACCCACCTCGACACGGGCGGCAGCACCGAGGCGGCCAGCGGGTCGTCGAGCAGTCGCCGGACACGGGGGTGGTGCTGTTCCACCGCCGCGATCACCATGGGGCCGACGGCGGTGCCGGCCGCTCCGCTCACCACGGCAGGAGCCCCTCGCGCGAGCACCCGGCCGCGCGGCGGCCGACGATGACGACGTACCCGGCCATGAGCGGCCCCCGATCCCGGACGACGGCAGATCCACGCCGACCAGGCTTCCCGGCACACCACCGAGGACCTTACCGCCTACCCGACCGGACCGCGTCCGCCCCGGGCGTCCCACTCCTCCAGCAGCCCGGAGAACCCCCGTTGCAGGAACTCGTTCATGTCGATCATGGTTTGCAGGCGGCGCACCGCCGAGGGGCTGCCCTCGGCCGCGTGGAGCCCCCGCCCGAGCACGCCGCCGAGTTCGGCGAGTTCGGACACCTTGGACTTGAGCGCGTGCCCGAAGACGTCCTCGGTGACCCGGTAGTGGTCACGCTTGCGGCCCGGTGGGCGGTGCCGCCGGACGAGCCCGAGCTGTTCGAGCCGGCCCAGGGACACGCTCAGGGTGCTCTTGGCCACGTCGAGGGCCGCGCACAGCTCGGCGGCGTCCGCGGACCCGCTCTCCTCGACGAACAGGTGCCCGAGGACCCGGCCCGAGGTACGGCTCAACCCCAGCCGCTCGAAGTACAGCCCGGCGGATTCGACGAACTCCGCCCGTTCGACCGCCCGCGCGTCCTCCACTAGTTCCCCCACCAGGCCCACGAGGGGTCGCCGGTGGCGGCCTGGGTGACCGACCAGAGGCGTTCGCGCGCCGCCGCGTCGTAGGCGAACGCGGGCGCGTCCACCGGCCGTTCCCGCTCGTCGACGTAGATCCCGCGCAGGGCCCCTCGCGCCCCCGCCCCCGCGTGGCGTGACCAGTCGTCCTCGCGCCCGGCGATCCGCGCGTACGTCGCCGCCAGGTCCTCCGGCGAGGCCGCCAGCCGGTTCTTGGGCGCGTACAGCACGCGCGACAACCGGGGCAGGTTCGCGACCCGGTCGGCGTCCAGGCGCACCGCGGGCACCCGGACGCACGCCACGTCCAGGCGACCCCGAGCCCTCACCGCCAGCTCGAAGCTGATCATGACCTGCGCGAGCTTGGAGTGGTAGTAGGCCCTGGTCGGGCCGTACCAGCCCCGGCCGTCCAGCTGGTCGAAGCGGATGCGGATGCGGGGCGTGGTGAGCAGGCCCTTGCTGGCGACGTTGACGACCCTCGGGCGCGGTGAGGCCGCGAGCAACCCGCTGAGCGCGGCGGTCAGCCGGAACGGCCCCAGGTGGTTGGTCGCCCAGATCAGCTCGTGCCCGTCGGCGGTGCGGTGGGGCTCGCGCAACGTCTGGTCGAAGTTCGCCGCGTTGTTGATCAGCACGTCCAGGCGGTCGGCGCCCTCGCCGACCGCGGCCGCGGCGGCGTCCGGGGAGCCCGGTTCCGCCAGGTCGGCGAGCACCAGCCGCGCCGGTTCCCGCGCGGTGGCGTTGATCCGGGCCAGGGCCTCCTCGCCCCGCCGCGGGTCCCGGCAGAGGGCGAACACGCGGTGCCCCTCCTCGGCCAGTCTTCGGGCGGCGCGCAGGCCGATGCCGGAACTGGCTCCGGTGACGGCGACGACGAGCTTGCCGGAGGCGTCCACGGGTGTCCGTTCTTTTTGTTCGGATCGTTCCGAACGGACCGTACCGCAGCTCCCGGGCTACGCGCCGACGGGGACCACGCGGAGCGCGAGGCCGTCCGGGGCGTAGAGGACGCCGCGCGACGGGCCGGGGTCCCGGTGCCGGCTCAGCCGGTGGGTCTTGAGCACCTCGGCCAGCAGCACCGTGAGCTCGACGAGCGCCGTCCGGGACGCCGGGCAGGAGCGCGGTCCCAGGGCGAACGGGAGGTAGCTGCCGAGGGCCGGGCGGAGGTGCCGGCGCTCCGGGCGGAAGGCGTCGGGATCGGGGTGGGCGGCCGCGTCCCGGTGGTTGAGGTAGGGGCTGAACACCGCGGTCGCGCCGGCCGGCAGGGGGTTGACGGGCGCGCGGAGCTGTCGCCGCAGCTGCCACACGGGCGGGTGCAGGCGCAGGGTTTCCCGGACCACGCCCCGGCAGAACGGGAGGTCGGCGCCCGGCTCCGGGTGGGCGAGGGCCTCCGCTCGGGCCTGGTCCTGCGCGTCGGGGTGGAGCGCCAACCGGTGGAAGGTCCAGGCGAGGGCGGCGGCGGGGACGTGGTGGCCCGACAGCAGCAGGGTGCGCACGGCGAGGGTGACGTGGTGCTCCTCGAAGCCGTGGGCGGCAAGGAGGGCGGGCAGGCCGTCGCGGTCGGCGCGGACCCGGTGGCGGACGGCGTCGTAGGTGGCCCGCCGGGCGCGGTCCAGGCTACGCCGACCCAGCACCGGCCGCCCGAGCACCGCGCGGGTGCGCCCTGCGGCGGACAGCTCCTCGTCCACGAGGGCGGAGAGGGTGGCCGAGGGCGCGCCCAGCAGGTGGGCCAGGGTGGCGTCGGACACCAGGCGGACGGCCGCGCGCACCCCGTCGACGACCCCGGGCGCGGGCCAGGCCGCGGTGGTCCGCCGGGCCTGCTCGGCGATGGCCGGGAGCAGGGGTTCGAGGTGCGGGGCGGTCAGCACCGGCCGCAGGGCGCGCCGGACCGCCATCCAGGTGGCGGCGCCGTCCGGGCCCCACGAGGTGAGGTCGCGGCGCGGCGCGCTCCTGCCGGTCACCGCGTCCGGCGAGGCCAGGAGCCGCGCGGTCGAGGGAGGGTCGGTGACCAGCCACAGGCCGGGCCGCAGCTCGGTGACGCCGTCGCCGGCCCTCGCCGCGGCGAGGAGCTCCTCCCGGGGATCCCTCACGTTCCCGAACCGGGGCCGACCGGGGACGCCGTCGGCGGGCACTCCCCGGGCGGCACCGGTTCACACCGCCGGGTAGGCGTAGTAGCCGGGGGACGAGAAGGGGCGACGCCGGATGATCCTCTTGAGAAGCCTCATGTGCACCCGTTCCTCACGTGGTTGGGGAACCCAGTGTTCCCACACCCGTCCGCGAGGGGCAATGGACCGCACGGCCGGTTCACCCGTTTCGTCCTACGACCCCGACCGGTGCGGCCTACTGGTAGGAGATCATCGCCGGCGCCGGCCGGTAGCGCATCGTCTGCTCCGGGGAGAGCATCGGGCGGTCCTCGTCGTAGAAGTTCTTCCACCCCATCGGCAAACCCTCGTGGGGACGCGCCGCGACGACGGCGTCCCAGGTGGCGGTCTTCTGACCGGTGGTGCCCTGGCCGTCCATGTGGATCAGCACGGCCACCTCGTCGTGGGTGGTCACCAGCGACCGCTCGTCGCGGATCATGGAGAGCTGGAACTGGTGGACCACCAGCAGCTTCTGCGGCAGGGCGTTGCGGGCGGTCAGGGCCGCCAGCCAGGCCGCGGTCTCGTTGATCTCGGCGGCGTCCACGCCGCCGATCCGCTCCAGCGGCACCTGGTCCGGCCCGAGCTTCCACTCCGGGTCCACCGCGAGGCCGACGTGCGGCAGCTCCAGCAGCGGCGCGTACCGCTTCGCCTGGTCCAGCAGCTCGGCCCGACCGGGTTGCAGGTCGAGCACGACGTAGAGGCCGGCCCGCCCGGCGGCCTCGACCCAGGGCCGCAGGGACTCGACCGGGGCTTCGCCCGAGTAGTCGCCGTCGGGACCGGGTGCGGCCTGCGCGACGGTGGCGATGATCTCGAACGCCGGCACCACGGGGACGTCGCTGACCGGCTCGTACCCGGCCGCCACCTCCCTGGCCCGCGCGACGGCCGCGTCCACGCCCTGTTCGCCGAGCACGCCGAGGGCGGGTGCGCCGGGGTGGCCGTACAGGCACACCAGCCGCCGACCGGGGAACAGCACCTGGCCGCCGCCCGGCAGCTCGACACCCCGGGAGGCCACGTCCAGCCGGGCCCGGAGCCGGTCCGCCGGGCCGAAGTCCCCGCCCACCGCCAGGACGGCCGTCGGCGGGGCGCCGCGCAGCGCCTCGATCGCGGCCGGGTCGGCGCGCGGGTCGGCCCCGCGCACACCGACGACCCGGGCGCCCGCCGCGCGCGCCGTGGCGGCCGCCGCCGCGTCGTCCCGGGTGGTGTCCACCAGCACGGTCACCCCGACCGGCGCGGGCGGGTCGGTCCGGGGCAGGCCCTCGGGGAGTTCGGCGGTCGCGGTGTCGACGGTGAGCACGGGCACGTCGCCCGCCGTCGACTCGGCCACGGGCCGCACCCCCGCGCCGACGGCGAGCACGGCGCGCGGGGACAGCCTGGTCAGCTCGCGGCGCAGGGCGTCGGTCGCCGGTGGCGGAGCGGGTGTGCCCGAGGGGGCGAGGAGCACCGGGGCGCCGAGCCGTTCCGCGACGGCGCCCGCACCCGCCGCGTCCGGGTGCCCGGCCACCACGACGACGGGCGCGCTGCGGAACAGGGCGGCGCTGGTCGCGATCGCGGCGTCCCCGCCGTCACCCACGTCCAGGACGGTCAGCGCGGCCGAGGGCGCGGTGACCTCCGCGGCGCTCGGCGCGGCCCGGTCCGGACCGATCGGCCCGGCCGTGCACCCGGCGAGCAGGACGAGCGGGATCACCGCCGCCAGGTGTCGCGCTTCCCGTGCGGACGACCGACCCCACAAGCGATTCCCCTCCCGCGAAGACCCCGGCGGCCGGGATCGGCCACCGGGGTCCCACCGTATCCCCGACGGGCGGTCGCGGCAGCACGGCACCGGACCCGGCCGGGGTCACCGGCGGCAGGACGTCACCGGACCCAACCGGGATGGCCGACAGGACAGCGCCGGACCCGCCCGGGGTGACCGACAAGACAGTGCCGAACCCGCCCGGGGTGGCCGGCGGCGGAAGGGCGCCGCCGGCCACCGGGGGTGCCGAGGTCAGGCGGCGGGTTCACCCGAGGGGGCGGGGAGTTGCGTGCCCAGCCGGACCGGGGTGCCGAAGTTCGGTGTCCCGTCGGAGTTCCAGGTGAACTTCTGCGCCCGCGTGGAGCGGTTCATGTCGCAGCCGCCGCCCGCGCTGTCGTTGGCGTGGTAGACGATCCAGTCCTCCGTCCCGTCGGGCGACTTGAAGAACCCGTTGTGGCCCGGGGCGAACACGCCGTTGCCGTCGTTGCGCTGGAACACCGGGTTCGGCGACTTGGTCCAGTGCGACCGGTTCAGCGGGTCGGAGCCGGTCAGCGTCAGCAGGCCCAGCTTGTAGTCCGGGCCCCAGCAGGCGCTGGCCGAGTACACGATCATGGTGCGACCGTTGCGGTACAGCGGTTCCGCGCCCTCGTTGACCGGGTGGGTCTGCCGCTCCCACGACAGCGTCGGCTGGGAGATGGTCCGGCGCGACCCGCTGATCGTCCACGGGTTGGACAGCGGCGTGATGGTCAACGACTGGGTGCCGTCGGTCGCGCTGCCCATCAGGTACAGCTTCCCGCCGTGCTGGAGGATGCTCGGGTCCAGCTCCCAGGTGTTGCCCAGGTCGGCCTTGAACGAGTACGGCCCCATCGGGTCCGAACCCGAGGACTCCAGCACGTGCAGCCGCTGGGTGGGGTTGAAGTCCTGGACGTTCTGCCCGGCCACGTAGTACAGGTACCAGCGGCCGTTGAGAAGGTGGAACTCCGGCGCCCACATGTTGCAGCACCCGTTGGGGCGGCCCGAGAGGTTGAACACCACCTGGTCGGCCGCGCTCGACAACCCGGCCAGCGTCCGCGAGCGGCGCATGGTGATGGTGGAGTTCCACGTGGTGGTGGCCAGGTAGTAGTAGCCGTTGTGGAACTGGAGCCACGGGTCCGGGCCGTTGCGCTTGATCGGGTTGGTGAACGTCCCCGGCGCGCTGGACCCCAGCTTGACCAGCTGCCACTGCTGGTTGGTGCCGCCGGTGTCGGGCCACTGGATGAGCTGGGCCCCGTCGGCGGTGGAGAAGTCCAGCACGTCGACGGCCTTGCCGGCGGCCCGGTTGAGCAGCCGGACGTGGCCGCCGTCGGAGTCGGCCAGGCGGAACTGCTGGCCGGTGCGGTTGGCGTCGGTGTTCTGCACCAGGCCGGTCCGGTCGGCGGTGGAGGTGAAGTCCAGCACCTTGCCGCTGTGCCGGGACCTCAGCCGGTAGTAGCCGCCGCCGGAGTCGACGAACTGCCACTGCTGCCACGCCCCGTCGTTGCGCGTGTACTGCGAGATCCGCGCGCCGTCGGCCGTGGCCAGGTCGTAGACGTCCAACGCCTTGCCGCTGTTGCGGTTGACCAGCACGTAGGTGGCGCCGGTGTCCACCGTGGCCGCCGACGCGGCGGGCGGCAGGGCGGAGGTGACGCCGCCGAGCAGCACGGTGGTGGTGGCCAGGACTAGCGCGGTCCGCCGTCGGCGACGCGGACCGCTGGTGATCGGTGTCAAGGTCTTCTCCCTGCGACGCGGCACGGGCTGTGCCCGGACGGTCAGTAGACGGAGGGCCAGCCGGCCGAGTCGAGCCTCATCAGGTTGATGCCGAGCAACGACGCGCCGTTGTCGGCGTAGTAGTGGTAGACGAGGACGTCGCCGTCGCTGTCGGCCAGCACGTCCTGGTGCCCGGGGCCGTGGGTGCTGCCCTGGCCCGCCAGGATCTCGGTGCCGCCGCCGGAGGTCAGGGCGGTGCCGTTGCGGTCGACGTAGGGGCCGGTGACGCTGGTGGAGCGGCCGACCATGACGCGGTAGGTGCTCGCGGCGCCCTGGCAGCACCGGTCGAACGAGACGAACAGGTAGTAGTAGCTGCCGCGCTTGACGATGTTCGGCGCCTCGATCGCCCCGCCGTTGCGGCCGGCGATGGAGCGCACCGTGCTGTCCGACCGCAGGCCGGTGGAGGAGTTCAGCGCGATCATCTTGATGCCCGACCAGAACGAGCCGAAGCTCAGCCACCAGCGGCCCTGGTCGTCCACCACCAGGTCGGGGTCGATGGCGTTGAAGTTGTCGCTGGTGCGCGACTCGATCACCAGGCCGCGGTGGGTCCAGGTGCCGGAGTTGCCGCTGGGGCTGGTGGCCAGGAAGATCGCCGACCGGTTCGAGCCGAACGTGGAGGCCGAGTAGTACAGCCAGTACTGGCCGTTGCGGTAGGTGATGTCCGGCGCCCACAGGTTGCGGCCGTTGTTGGTGTAGGTGTTCGCCCACGACGTGCCGTTGGGGAAGGCCGCGCCGGCGTTGCGGAACGCGGTGCGGTCGCCCGAGGTCTTCAGCGAGATGCCGTTGCCGGTGTGGGCGACCAGGTAGCTGCCGTCGGGGCGCTTGACCACGCTCGGGTCGTGCACGCCGACGTCGCCGGTCACCCGGCCGGGGCCGGGGTAGGCCGACGCGGACGGCGCCGCCACGGCGGTCACGGACAGGACGAGCAGCGCTGTCAGAACGCGTTTCATCGATGAGACCACGATGTCCTCGATTTTCTGTTCTGGCGGGTGGGTGCGACGGCGGCGCGGCCTGGTGCGCGCCGGTCCGGTGGACGGACGGCACTCAGGGGAACGGGGGTGGGAACGGGGTGCGGGGGAAGGCGTCAGCGCGCGGGCGTCCGGCACCGGTGTGCTGATCTGCACGGTGCCTGGACTCCGGCCACCCGGGTGGTCGCATACGTGCGGGGACCCATGCTTCGCCTCCTTGCGAGCAGGAATCGTGGCGCGTGGTCGGTGGTGTTCCGGGTGGGCGCCACCGGCGCGTTCTCAGCACGATAACGATCCCGACACCGACTGACAAGGGAGTCTGTTATCGCTAACAAGCATTGTGCAGTCGAATCGTTCGACAGCGCTCCGGCGAATCATGTTGCCAGCTGCGACAATGCAAGATCGATTCGCGTCGGATGATCTTCCACGAAGCCGCTTCTGTTATCGCTCACATCTGTCCAAGGCGCGAGCCCGCCCATCCCGTCGATCAACTTCGCTACTCGCGGTGTTGATCCCGTAACGCAGCGACAACCCGGCCCGATGTGACCCGTGACCACCACCGAGACCCGCCCCGGCGCCGGTCCGACACCCGAGAGGTCCGTGGATGAACACGATCCGAGCCGCCCTGCGCACCGCCGTCCCCTGCCTGGTCGCCGCCGCCGCGCTGACCGGCGTCGCGCCGACCGCCCAGGCGGTCGTCGCGCAGACCTGCCTGGTCAACGAGGTGGTGACGTTCAGCCAGCCGGTCACCAACACCCCGCAGACGGTCACCGTCACCGTCCAGGGCCAGCTCGTCAACTGCCTCAACGGCTCCGCCGCCACGGGTTCGTACACCGAGACCGCCACGCTGCCGAACTACAGCTGCACCCAGCTCTTCTACCAGGGCAGCGGCACCCGCACCCTGACCTGGACCGACCCGGCCGTTCCGCCGAGCACCTACTCCTACAACCGGACGTCGAGCCGGGTGGGCGCGAACATCGTCATCCTGCTGCTGGGGTCGATCACCTCGGGCACGTTCGCCACCGAGCCGGCGAAGATGCAGCTCACCGCCCTGAACCCGGACCCGATCAGCTGCGCCACCACGGGCATCCCCAGCCTGACGCTGCTGGGCGCCCTCACCGTGGGCCTCTGACCGGCGCCGGCCGGCGAGGTAGCGGTGCGGTGGCAGGCCGAACTCGCGGGTGAAGGCGCGGACCAGGCGTTCCGGGCCGGCGGCCGGCCGCTCGGCGGCGCGGGTGAGCGCCAGGCCGTCGATCACGTGCGCGTCCAGCGGGTCCCGCAACGCCCGGCCAACCCGTGCTGGTGCCTGCCGGCGGCGGGGAGGAGCTGACCACCGCGCACACCAGGGTGCTCGGGGGCGGCGCCGTCACCCCGAAGCGGCCATTGACGTGGGGGGAACGGGCTCGTAGCCTCCCGGAAAACGCTTTCCGCTATTGCGCGTGGTTCCGGACGGATCCGACCCCGGAGGACGGCCCATGGGTGCGACGAGGCACTTCAGGAAGGTGGCGGCGGCGGGGCTGGTCCTGGCCGCCGTCCTGACCGGCTGCGGTGACGACGCGACGTCCGGGCCGGTCACGCTGCGGTACGCGTGGTGGGGCAACGCCGAGCGCGCCGAGCTGATGCAGAAGGCCATCGACCTGTTCCACACCAAGCACCCCGACATCCGGGTCACGCCGAGCTTCCAGGAGTTCGAGGCGTACTGGCAGAAGATGGCCACCGAGACCGCGGGCGGCAACGCGCCGGACGTGCTCCAGATGGACTTCGCCTACCTGCGCGAGTACGCCGACCGGGGCGCGCTCTACGACCTGGGCGAGCAGGAGGGGAAGATCGAGCTCGACGACCTCCTGGAGGGGCTCGAGGACGCGGGCGAGGTCGACGGCCGCCGCTACGGCGTGCCGGTCGGCGCCAACACCTGGGGCTACGTCTACAACCCGGAGCTGTTCACCCGCGCCGGCGTGGCCGAGCCGAAGCCGGGCTGGACGTGGGACGACTACCGCGCCGCCCTGCGGCAGATCACCGAGCGGACCGGCGTGCACGGCGGCGGCAACTACATCGGCAGCTACTACAACCTGGAGCTCCAGCTCCGCCAGGAGGGCGGGCTGCTGTACACCGAGGACGGCCGGCTCGGCTTCGACGAGGCGCGCCTGGCGAGGTTCTTCCAGGAGGGCGTGGACCTCTCCGAGGCCGGGGCCGTCCTGCCGGTCGAGAAGGGCGTGCAGATCAAGCCCTCGTTCGCGCTGGAGCTGGACCTGGTGGCGGGCGACCTGGGCTGGGACAACTTCACCGCCCGCTACGCCAACGCCACCGAGGCCGAGCTGAAGCTGGGGCCCGTGCCCGGAGGTGAGGAGAACTCCAGCGGCCAGTACCTCAAGCCCGCGATGATGCTGAGCCTGTCCCGGCGCACCGAGCACCCCGAGGCCGCCGCCGAGCTGGTCTCGTTCATGGTCAACGACCCCGAGGCCGGGCAGATCTTCGGCGCCAACCGGGGCCTGCCCCCGACCAACGCCCAGCGCGCCGCCGCCCGGCTGGAGGGGCCGCTCGCGGCGGTGGCGGCCTACGAGGACGCGGAGCGGGAGCGCTTCGGCCCGACGCCGCCCGCGCCGCCGAAGGGCGCCGGCAGCCTGGAGCAGGCGTTCATCCGGATCGTCGAGGAGCTGCTGTACGACCGGATCACCGTGGACGAGGCGGTCGACCAGTTCTTCGCCGAGGCCGAAGAAACCCTCGGGTCGTGACGAGGACGGCGGCGCGCCCGCCCGACCTCGCCGCGGCGCCGGCCCCCGCGCGCGAGCGGGGCCGGCTGCCCGGCGACGGCGTGGCGGGCTACCTGTTCCTGTCGCCGTGGATCCTGGGGATCGTCGCGCTGACCCTGGGCCCGATGCTGACCTCGCTGTACCTGTCGTTCACCGACTACGACCTGTTCGGCACGCCGGAGTGGGTCGGCCTGGACAACTACGGGCGGATGTTCTCCGACTCCCGCTGGCTGAACTCGCTCCAGGTCACCGCGCTGTACGTGGTGCTCGCCGTGCCGATCAAGCTGGCCGCCGCGCTCGCCGTGGCCGTGCTGCTGGACAACCGGCGGGGCGGGCAGGGCTTCTACCGCGCGGCCTTCTACGGCCCCTCGCTCATCGGCGGCAGCGTCAGCATCGCGATCGTGTGGAAGGTGGTGTTCAGCGACGACTCGGTGGTGGACCGGCTGCTGCGCGCCGTGGGCATCGACACCGGCGGCTGGGCGGGCAACCCCGACTTCTCCGTGCTCATGCTGGTGCTGCTGGCCGTGTGGCAGCTCGGCGCGCCGATGGTGATCTTCCTGGCGGGGCTCAAGCAGGTGCCGCGCGACCTCTACGAGGCCGCGGAGGTCGACGGGGCCGGACCGTGGCGGCGGTTCCGCTCGATCACGCTGCCGATGATCTCGCCCGTGGTGTTCTTCAACCTGGTGCTGGAGGTGATCAACGCCTTCCAGGTCTTCACCTCGGCCTACGTGGTCGGCGGGCCGAACGGCCAGCCCGCCGGGAGCACGCTGTTCTACACCGTCTACCTGTTCGACCGCGGCTTCGGCGACTACCGCATGGGCTACGCCTCGGCCATGGCGTGGATGCTGCTGCTGGGCGTCGGGCTGGTCACGGCGTTCCTGTTCCGCACCGCGCGCGGCTGGGTCCACTACTCGGGGGACGCGCGATGAGGCGACAGCGGGTGCACGGGGTGGTCTGGCACCTCGGCGTGCTGGTCCTGCTGGGCGTCGTGCTGTACCCGGTCGTGTGGGTGGTGGCGTCGACCTTCAAGCCGTCGGCGGAGATCCTGGGCGACCTGCGGCTGCTCCCGGACGCGGCCACCACCGCCAACTACGAGCGCGTGTTCGACGGCGTGGTCGGCATCGACGTGGCCCGCTTCTTCCTCAACTCCACCGTGCTGGCCCTGCTGTCGGTGGTCGGCACGGTCGCGTCGTCCGCGCCCGCCGCCTACGCCTTCGCCCGGCTGCGCTTCCGCGGCCGCACCCCGCTGTTCGCGGTGATGATCGCGACGCTCCTGCTGCCCGTGCACGTGCTGATCATCCCGCAGTACGTGGTGTTCCAGCGGCTGGACCTGGTCGACACCTACGTGCCGCTGCTGGTGGGCAAGTTCCTGGCCGCGGAGGCGTTCTTCGTGTTCCTCATCGTGCAGTTCATCCGCACCCTGCCGCGCGACCTGGACGAGTCGGCCAAGATCGACGGCGCCGGGCAGTGGGGCGTCTTCTGGCACGTCGTCCTGCCGCTGTGCCGCCCGGCGCTGATCACCACGGCGATCTTCACGTTCATCTGGAGCTGGAACGACTTCTTCGGACCGCTGATCTACCTCAGCACCCCGGACAAGTACCCGCTGCCGCTGGCGCTCCAGCTGTTCATCGACGAGACCGCCGGCTCGGACTTCGGCGCGCTGATGGCCATGTCCGTGCTCGCGCTGGTGCCGGTCGTGCTGTTCTTCCTGTTCTTCCAGCGCTTCCTGGTCGAGGGCGTGTCCACCACGGGGATCAAGGGATGAGGAAGCTCGCGCTGCTGGGCGAGTGCCTGACCGCCGGGCTGCTGGCGCTGCTCGCCGCGCTGCCGGTGGTGACGCTGCTGCCCGCGCTGGCGGCGGGGTGCGCGCACGTCAAGGCCCACGTCGACGGCGAGAGCACCGCGGTCCGGGCCTTCTTCGGCCACGTGCGCGCGGCGTTCCCCGGCGGCTGGCAGCCGTCGCTGGGCGTGGTCGCCGCCTTCGGCGTGCTGGCCGCGGACCTGGTCCTGCTCGCCGCCGGGCTGGCCGGCGGCCCGGTCGTCGCCGCGGTCTGCGCGGCCGCCGGCGCGGGGCTCGCGGTGGTCGTCCTGCGCGCGGCCGCCGGCTGGTCACCGGGCAGGACGTGGGGCGAGGTGCTGCGCGCGGCGGCGCGGCGCGGCGCGGGGGACGCGCGCGGTTCCCTGCTGCTGCTCCTGGCGCTCGCCGTCCTGACCGTCATCACGTGGCAGCTGCCGGTGCTGTTCCTGCCGGCGTTCGGCTGCCTGCTGATGGCGGCGGTCGCGGTGGACCGCCGGCCCCGGGTCAGAAGTGGTCGGACCGCGTCAGCGCGTGCTCGAACGCGTCCGCGTTCGCGACGAGCATCGTGAGGGGGTGCTCGAACTCCTCCCGGACGCTCAGGTCCTCCAGCGGCACGGCGTGCTTGAGCAGGGCCACGCCGTCCACCACCGCCGCGCCGCCGACGAGCGAGGAGCCGGCGAGTTCGAGCAGCCGCCCCTGGTCGACCGCGTCGGCCCGGCCGACCGGCGAGGACATCTCCAGCCACCTCCGACCGGCCTCGTCGGGCACGTGGTGCACCGAGACCTGCTGGGTGCGGCCGTCGCCCGTGTCGAGCCGGAAGCGCAGCCAGTCGTCGGTCTCCTCCAGCACCTCGTAACGGGTGCGGACGTAGTTGATCACATCGGTCCAGGTGGTCACGCTCGTCTGCCTCCCGCGTTCGGCCGCCACCACCGTAGTACCAGGGGCGGGTCGACGCCCGGAGACCCGGCTCATCGGGGTGGGGCCGGTCGGCGACCGGCCCCACCCGCCACCTCAGCCGTCCTGGCCGCGGTGGGCGCGCAGCTCGCGGCGCGCCCGGTGACGACCGCGGCGGCGCTCCTCGCGCCGGAAGTGGTACCACTCCCGGTTGCCGCCCCTGGTGTCGTCCCGGATCGGGCAGCGGGGGCTGCCTCCCCAGTGGCACCCGGCAACGCGGTGACGGGAATCGGTGCTGTCGGCGGTGACCTCCTCCGGCAGCGTGCACACCCCGGCGCGGTGGTCGTGCACGGGCACGCAGGTCACCATCGGGAAGTCGGCCATCCGCACCCAGCGGGGCCTGGTCTTGTCGGTCCTGCTCATACGGTCGCCTTTCGGCTCCGTGACGCCCCGGGATGGGGCCGTCATGAGAGCTGGTGCACCGTGATCACCTCCGGCTTCGTGCGCAGGACCCGACCCCGACGTTACCTCGGACCGCAGCTGGACCGGGTCGGGTCGTCGTCCTACCCGGGGTTCGGGCACCCGGTGTCGCGGGATGTGTCGATCGGAGGACAGCCGGGTACCCGGTTCGGGTGAACCCGGACGAACGGGCCCCTCAACGCGGGCCCGCACCCTCTCCCGAGCAGGTCGCCGCCAGCATGCGCTTGGCGGTCGCGAGACTGCGGTTCCAGATCGGCTCCACCGCCAACCACGCCGTGGCGGCGGCCCGCGCGGTCGCCCCGCCGGTCCCGCGGATGCGGTGAGGGCACGAGTTCCCGAAACACCTCCCACCGCCGCGCAGGGCGGTGTCGTGAGTAACACCGAGTGACATTCTGGTCCTAGTCGCACCACCAGTGACTTGGCGGCTGCAACGGCAGGTCGGAGGCCATCTTGGGCCCGCGAGGCAATGGTCTGGCACACCCGTTGCCGTGCGGTCCGCAAGCCTGTCCCAGGACGTCTGGCGACAGCAAACGCCGGAGCGTCGCGATCACGATGCCGATGAACACCGCCCGGTCAGAGCCGGAATCGGCCTGAGCTGCAAAAACAGCTCAAGTCACCGGCATTGCGGCCAGGTGTTCTGCCCGGTGAGGTTGGGGATGCGGTTGGCTGGTGGTTGGCCGCGGTGGTGATTGCAGGCGTGCAGCCATCCCGGTAGCGCCTCGCGCCGCTCGGTCTCGGACCGGTATGCCTCGGCGTAGGCCCGTTCGTCGAGCAGGGTGTGGTTGAAGCGTTCGACCTTGCCGTTGGCCCGGGGCCGGTAGGCGCGGGTCCGGAACGCGGCGTGCTCGCAGCGCCGCACCGGCGTGGCGGTGGCCCGGTTCGGGTGCGCCAGCCGGGGCCCGAAACGGCGCAGCACCCCGGTGCACCGTGGAGGGGTTCAACCCGAGCAGGTGGGCGATGCCGGGCCGGTCCCCCGTACTTGCCGTCAGCGGGCGGCTCCGGCCAGTGCGGGTCGATGCGCTCGGGGCGGGGTTTGGCCACGGTTCCCCCTCGGTTGGTGCTGCTTCGAGGACTGCCTGCGTCGCGCCAGGTCTGCTCATTCGCGCCGGTGGTGGCTCACGCCGCCTCCCGGTCGGGCAGGTGGGATTACCGAAGTCGGCCGGCAGGGTCGTCGAGCGGTCCCGACTCCCTTCGAGCAGCGCATTCGAGTAGCCCGGAGAATTTATTTCCGCAGTAACGCGGACCGGTGAGCCGAAAGGCGCAGTCATTGTCAGCGACCGGCGGCACCCGACCGAACAGCGGTGTTAACGGGGAACCTTGCCACTGCTGCTCGACAACGGTAACCTCCGAGATGCCGCCAAATAATCGACGAAATCTTCCACCCCTGCTCCAATCGCGCACGGCGAACGGAAGGCAATGTCGTCAACATGCACTCTCTCACTATTCGCGTGACCGCCGTCCTCACCGCATTGTGGTGCACCCTCGCCCTCATGGCGACCGGCACCGCCTCCGCCGAACAGTACAACGCGCAGTACAACCAGGGCGTCCTGATGAACACCGGTGCAGGGTTGTGCCTCAACGTCGTGGGCTACAGCGCGGAACCCGGCAGCAGGACGGAAATCTGGGGCTGCAGCACCGTGCCGGCCGAACAGTGGGTGCTGAACGAAAGTGGGCAGATGTACAACCCCGCTTCAGGGCTGTGCCTCAACACCGTCGGCTACAGCGTCAACAGGGGCGCGGCAACAGAACTCTGGGGCTGCAACAACAGGGTTGCGCTCTGGTCCTACTGGGAGTCGTCCAGTTACGGGTCTGTACTGCTGCACAGGCAGTCCGGTTATTGCCTCAACGTAAAGGCTTATGCACAGCACCCGGGAGCGAGAACCGAAATCTGGACCTGCGCCAACTCCACCGCCCAGGACTGGAAGTGGAGGGTTTAGCAACCGGCTTGCACGCGACCGGCCGCCCTCGACCGGAGTAGTGCGACGAGCCTCACGGGTCGGCATATACGATGGTGGGGTTATCTGCCGTGGGGCGACGACGACGCGCTGTCCACCCCGCCCGGGAGCCGGAACGCGGTCAACCCGTTCCCGTGCGGGCTGGGCCGGTCGGTGCCACAGCCGGTCGGTGCCGACCTGTCCGAGCTGCCCGAGGACGAGCTGCGGGCACTGGCGGCCGGGCTGCCGGTCGGGCAGACCAAGGACGCGACGTCGACGCTGGTGACGACGTCGCGATCCCAGGGATCGTTGGCGTGGTGGTCGCGGCCATGGAGAAGGACGGCCGGCCGCACAGCACGGCCAACGACGGCTCCAGCCAACACCAGTGACTTGGCGGCTGCAACGGCAGGTCGGAGTCCATCTTGGGCCCGCGAGGCAATGGTCTGGCACACCCGTTGCCGTGCGGTCCGCAAGCCTGTCCCAGGACGTCTGGCGACAGCAAACGCCGGAGCGTCGCGATCACGATGCCGATGAACACCGCCCGGTCAGAGCCGGAATCGGCCTGAGCTGCAAAAACAGCTCAAGTCACCGGCATCGGCCCCAATTGGTGACAGCATGAGACGACCGGCTGACACAGGTCCCCTCTCGCCGAGCGGCGTGGGCAACGGTCAGACGTCGGCGCGGTCCCGCGCGGTGCCGGAGGACGGGCTCATGACTGATCAAACAGCGTGGTGGTCTTCGGTTCGATCGGCCTGTCGCTGCTGGTCGAGGTCCGCTACCGGGCCGAGGCGCGGGGTGTCCCGTTCGCCGTGGCGGCGGACCGGCGCGTGGTGCTGCGCCCCCTGGTCGAGACCGGTGTCGCCGACCCGCTCGTGGTGCGCCCCGAGGCGTCCGAGACCGTGTCGGCGACGCGGGAGGCGCGACGGCTCCTGCTGGGCGTCGCCCCTCCCGCAGCGAAGTCGTCGAAAACCCGTTCGAATCCGGTGCTTCCCAGGTCAGCGCCGGGTAGTGCGGTGCGCCGATCGTCCGACAGCCGAAGGGACTGTTTGCACTCTCCGTCATCAGGGCACTCGAAAGTGGTCCACGGGTGCGACCGGAGGTATGTCGGTGTCACAGTCGGTTAGTGAGAACGAGGTGGCAGGCCGCTACCGGCTCATCGAGCCGATCGGCACGGGCGGCATGGCCGAGGTGCACCGGGGTTGGGACACCCTCCTGCGGCGGCACGTGGCGATCAAGCTGTTCCAGCCGGGGTTCGACCCCGCCGCCGCCCAGCGGTTCGACCAGGAGGTCCGCGCCCTGGCCGGGCTCTCCCACCCGGGACTGGTCTCCGTCTACGACGCCGACACCGAGGCGGGCACGCCCTTCGTCGTGCTCCAGCTCGTCGAGGGCGACACCCTGCGCCAGCGGATCTCGCGCGGACCGCTGCCCGTCGACCGGGTGCGCCGCCTCGGGGCCGGGCTGGCGGACGCGCTGGCCCACGTGCACTCCCGCGGCCTCGTGCACCGCGACGTCAAGCCGTCCAACATCCTGCTCGACCAGGAGGAGAACCCCTACCTCGCCGACTTCGGCCTGGTCCACCTGACCGGGGCCACCCGGCTGACCCGCACCGACCAGATGGTGGGCACCGCCGCCTACCTCGCCCCGGAGCAGGTGCTCGGCCAGGACATCGACCCCCAGGCCGACGTCTACGCGCTCGGCCTGGTCCTGCTGGAGTGCCTGACCGGGCGGCGCGAGTACGGGGGCGGCGACGTCGAAGCGGCGATCGCCCGCCTGCACCGCGCGCCGGTCCTGCCCGAGCACCTGCCCTCCGACGTCGAGCACCTGCTGTCGCGGATGACCGCCGCCGAGCCCCACGAGCGCCCCGCCGCCCACGACTGCGCGGAGGTCCTGGCCGCGGAAGCCTCGGGCCTGGTCCCCATCCCCCGCTCCTGCACCACCCCCGCCGGTGGGATCTCCCTGCCCCGCGGTGCCGCCCCGGCGGCCGTCGCCGGCCCCGCCGCCACCGCACCGGACATCGACACCCTGGACATCTACACCCACGCCGCCGGCCCGGCCGCCACCCTGGCTGCCACCCCAGCCACCGCACCGGCCACCCCAGCCGCCGCGCCGGAGATCGCCACCCCGGCCGCCACCGCGCCGGACGCCCCGGTCGTCGCGCCGAGCGCCACCGCCCCGGCCGTCACACCAGCCGCCGCGCCGGACGCCACCGCCATGACCGCCGCACCCCCGCGCGAGCGGCGACTGCCGAACAAGACGCTGCTCACCTCGGCGGGCGTGCTGTTCGGGGCGTTCGTCATCACCACGGCCCTGACCTGGGGCGACGAGCCCGCGACCTCCGCGCCCGTCCCCACCACCTCCCCCTCCGCCCCGGCCCAGTCCGCGTCCACCGCGCCACCGGGCTCACCGGGTACGCCGGCGCAGGTCACGGCCGGCCCCCGGCAGGTCGTGAACCCGCCGCAGGCGACCGACGCGCCGCAGGTCACCACCACCGCGCCACCGGTGGCGACGTCCGCGGCGACCCCGGTCCCCACGAGCCAACCCGCCGCGGGGCCGGACACCGGCACCACCACGGAGCCGACGGAGCCGGTCGTCACCACCACCGTCCCGCAGCAGACCTCGGACCCGGTGGAGCCCACCACCGACGACCCCGGCACCACCGCCGAGCCGGAGGAGCCGACCGCACCGAGTTCGAGCGGCTGACCGGCGGTCAGGCCACGCTCGCGGGGACCTTCGCCGCGGTGGGTTCGACCCCGGTGGGCGGCGTGGTCGCGGTGGTGCCCCGGAAGCCGCGCAGCCGCAGGCTGTTGCTGACCACGAACACGCTGGAGAACGCCATGGCGGCCCCGGCGATCATCGGGTTGAGCAGGCCGGCGGCGGCCAGGGGCAGGGCGGCGACGTTGTAGGCGAAGGCCCAGAACAGGTTGCCCTTGATCGTGCCCAGGGTGCGGCGGGACAGCCGGATCGCGTCCACGGCGGCCAGCAGGTCGCCGCGCACCAGCGTGAGGTCGCTCGCCTCGATCGCCGCGTCCGTGCCGGTGCCCATCGCCAGCCCCAGGTCGGCCTTGGCCAGGGCGGCGGCGTCGTTGACCCCGTCACCGACCACGGCCACGACCTTGCCCTCGGCCTGGAGGCGCGCCACCACGTCGACCTTCTCCTCGGGCATGACCTCCGCGATGACCTCGTCGATGCCGACCTCGGCCGCGACCGCGTGGGCGGCGGCGGAGTTGTCGCCGGTCAGCAGGATCGGGGTCAGCCCCAGGTCGCGGAGCCTGCGCACCGCTTCGGCGGAGGTCGGCTTGACCGTGTCGGCCACCGACAGCACGGCCTTGGCCCGGCCGTCCCAGGCGACCAGCACGGCGGTGTGGCCGCGTTCCTCGGCGGCGCGCTTGGCCCCGACCAGGTCGTCGTCCAGGTGCACGGACCACTCGGCCAGCAACCGCTCGCGGCCGACGACGACCGCGTGCCCGTCGACCACGCCCTGAACGCCCACGCCCTCGTGGTTGCGGAAGTCCTCGACGCCGGGCAGGTCCCCGACCCGGTCGGCCGCGCCGGCGGCGACGGCCTTGGCGATCGGGTGCTCGGAGGCGTGCTCCAGCGCGCCCGCCAGGCGCAGCACCTCGTCCTCGGCCACGCCGTGTGCGGGGTGGACGGCGACCAGGCTCATCCGGCCGGTGGTGACGGTGCCGGTCTTGTCCAGCACCACGGTGTCGACCCGCCGGGTGGACTCCAGCACCTCGGGTCCCTTGATGAGGATGCCCAGCTGGGCACCTCGACCGGTGCCGACCAGCAGCGCGGTCGGCGTGGCCAGGCCCAGGGCGCACGGGCAGGCGATGATCAGCACCGCCACGGCCGCGGTGAAGGCCGCCGACACCCCTCCGCCCGCGCCGAGCCAGAACGCCAGGGTGCCCACGGCCAGGGCGATGACGATCGGCACGAACACGCCGGAGACGCGGTCGGCCAGGCGCTGGGCCTCGGCCTTGCCGTTCTGGGCGTCCTCGACCAGCCGGGCCATCTGCGCCAGCCGCGTGTCCGCGCCGACCCGGGTGGCCCGCACGACCAGCCGCCCGCCGGCGTTGACCGTCGCGCCCACCACGGCGTCGCCGGGGCCGACCTCGACCGGTACCGACTCGCCGGTCACCATGCTCGCGTCGACCGCCGAGCTGCCCTCGTCCACGACACCGTCCGTGGCGATCTTCTCACCGGGCCGGACGACGAACCGGTCCCCCACCGCCAGCTCCGCGAGCGGGACGCGGGTCTCACGGCCGTCGCGCAGCACCGCCACGTCCTTGGCACCCAGCTCCAGCAGCGCCCGCAGCGCGGCCCCGGCCCGCCGCTTGGAGCGGGCCTCGAAGTAGCGGCCCGCCAGGATGAACACCGTCACCCCGGCCGCGACCTCCAGGTAGATCGCCCCCGCGCCGTCCGTCCGCGTGACTGTCAGCTCGAACGGGTGGGTCATGCCGGGCCGCCCGGCGGTGCCGAACAGCAGCGCGTAGAGCGACCAGCCGAACGCCGCGATCGTGCCCATCGAGATCAGCGTGTCCATGGTGGCCGCGCCGTGCCGCAGGTTGGCCCACGCCGCCCGGTGGAACGGCCACGCACCCCACACCAGCACCGGCGCGGCCAGCGCCAACGAGATCCACTGCCAGTACGTGAACTGCCACGCGGGCACCATCGCCAGCACCACCACCGGCACCGCGAGCACCGCGGACACCACCAGCCGCTGCCGCAGGGACCGGATCGGGTCCGCTTCCGCCACGTCGGCCTCGGGTTCGGCGGCGGGCAGGGCGGCCCCGTAGCCGGCCGCCTCGACCTGGGCGACCAGGGTCAGCGGGTCCACCCACTCGGGGAAGGTGACGTGGGCCTTCTCGGTCGCGTAGTTGACGCTCGCGGTCACGCCGTCGAGCTTGTTGAGCTTGCGCTCGACCCGGTTCGCGCACGAGGCGCAGGTCATGCCCGTGATCGACAGTTCGAGCTGCGTGTCAGCCATGGCCGTGCTCCTCCTCTTCCCCGTGCCCGGCGGGCGCCGTCGAGGTCCGCGCGGGCTCTTCCGGGGTTCCCCGGGTGGTCAGGGTGAACTCCGCCGTGCGCACGACCCCGCCGTGCCGGAAGTCCAGGAACAGGCGGTACCCGCCGGCGGACGGCACCTCGGCGACGAACGCGATGCCGGGCCCCGCCGCCGTCCTGGCGTCCCCCGGCGCGCCCTCGGGGTGGACGTGCAGGTAGGCGAGGTCACCCCGGCGCAGCGCCACGAGGTGGCCGTAGGCGCCCAGGTGGGGCTCCAGGTCGGTGACCGGCTCGCCGGCCCGGCTCACGGTCAACGTCACCGGGGACGCCGCCCCCGGCTCCAGCTCGCCGTCCAGGCGCACCTCGTACCCGTCGACCACGGCCACCCGCGACGGCGCGTGCTCCAGGGGCTCGAACCACCCGGCGGCGGTCACGTCCACACCCAGGGTCGTCGCCTCCCCGCCGGTGGGCCTGAAGTCGGCGAACACCCGGTAGGAGCCCGCGCCCGACACCTCCAGCGACGCCGTCCACGTGCCGTCCGGGGTCATCTCGGGGTGCACGTGCCGGAAGCCGGAGGTGTCCCGGCGCACCACGATCAGGTGCATCCGCTGGTCGTGCTCGACGTCGAACGCGGTCACCGCCGCACCGTCGGGCCCGGTGACCCGGAACGAGAAGGTGTCCGTGGTCCCGGCGGTCAGCGCCGTGTCGACGGGCGCGAGGGTGTAACCGCCCCGGGACGACGCCAACCCGGCCGGCTGGTCCTGCGCTGCTCCCGCGACGGCGGCGCCGTGGTCGTCCCCGTGCCCGGCGTCCCCGCCGCCGGACCCGTCGTGGCCCGCGGCCCCGACGGGCAGGGGACCGACAGCGCTCCCGACCGCCCAGGCGCCACCGGCGACCAGGGCGAGCACCGCACCGTAGGCGGAGAGCTTCGCTGCTGCTTTCATGTCGACGTCCTTCGTGGTGGTGGGGGCGGGGAGACTGGTGCACCCCCTCGCCCGACACCGCCCAACATACCCCTATGGGGTATCAATCCCCAACGAGACCCCGGCCACCCCCGCCCCCGCGATATCGTGGACGCCGTAGACCTGCGGAGAGGACTCGTCATGCCCGGCTACGCAGACCGCCGCGACGACCACCTGAAGCGGTTGCGCCGCATCGAGGGCCAGGTCCGGGGCCTCCAGCGGATGATCGGGGACGACGAGTACTGCATCGACGTGCTCACCCAGATCGCCGCCGCCACCAAGGCGTTGCAGGCGGTGTCGATCAGCCTGCTCGACGAGCACCTGCGGCACTGCGTGGCCCAGGCCGCCGAGGAGGGCGGCGAGGTGGCCGAGGCGAAGATCGCCGAGGCGAGCGCGGCCATCGGGCGACTCGTGCGGTCCTGATCCCTCCCGCACGAGCTCGACAGGAGCGTCCGAAGCGGCCTGGCCGAACGGCGTGCCACACCGCGGTTCTTCCACCGCGGAAATGCTCGACCGTACAGGTGACCGGTGTGGGCGGACGGGTGAAGGGGCTTATGAGTTCCGCCCAGGCGGCGCACCGTGACAGCGAAGCCCTCAACCGTTTCCGCCACGGAGGCCGACTATGACCACGGAAACCACACCCACGCCGCAACCGCACGCGGGTGGTTGCAACTGCTGCGGCGGCTGCACCGGACCCGGCTGCGGGTGTTGCTCCAGCTGCTAGCGGACCGGACCCGGCGGGCGGCCGCGCTCCGGCTCGGCCGCGCACCGGGGCGGGACTACTGGAAGATCGCGACCGGCAGGATGTCGAGTTCGCCCGCCTCGCCCCGCCACGGCTGGGCCTTGCCCAGGCAGCGCGCGTAGAACACGCCCTCCGGGATCTCGTCGTCCAGGTGGATGTCCTCGCCCGAGCACTCCATCCGGACGTTGGCCCCGGAGCCGTCCTTCCCGATGGCCGCCAGGAACACGATCTTGTCGTCGGGGCCCTTGGCGAGCCGGAACTTCCCCTTCACCGACACGTACACGTCCCGGGGGCCGTCACCCAGCTCCGACAGCCTCGTCCGCCGCCACACCGCGTTGGTCTGGACGCGCAGGTTCGCCAGGTCGACGTGCACGATGCCGCGCGCGCTGTCCAGCGCCTTCATCACGACGCCGAGCACCTCCACCGGCTCCGCGTGCTTCACGTAGGTGTTGACGATCTGGTGCTCCACCGACCCACCGCCGACCAGGTCGACGAGCCTGACCCCGATCTGGAGCTTGCCGTCCCTGGTGACCGTGACGCGTTCCTGCACCTCCCGGACGAGCGCGTCGCCGTAGCCGCCGCCCTGGTAGAGGCTCATGACCCGCCCCTTGTTCAGCAGCAGCGGCAGGCCGGGCACGGGCACGGGACCCCGGCCGCGCCGCAGGTTCACCACCACCACGCCGAGCGCCGCCAGCACGGCCAGGACGGTCACACCCCACACGATGTTCCAGAACGCTCCGCTACCGGCACCCACGGATCTCCCTCACCGCCTCCAGCAACGACTTCGTCGTCGCGTCCACGACGCGGCCACCGCTGGCCCGCGCCACCCGGTCCAGCTCCGCGAGGTCCGCCTCGCCGAAGCGGATCGGGTACGTGGGCACCCCGGCCCGGCCGACGCGCAGGAACTCGTCCACCGCCATGCCCGCGTTGTTCTCCCCGTCGGTCATCAGCACGATCGACGCCTCCCCCCGCACGAGCCCGTAGGCGTGGTCGAGGGCGGACCAGATCGCCGTGTGGTCCCGGAAGTCCCCGGACCCCACGACGGCCAGCAGGCCGTCCAGGTCCTCCCTCGTGGAGATCGTCACCGAGAACTCCTCCAGCACCTCGCCGGCGAACCGCACCACCGTGACCGTCTCACCGAGGTGGAAGCGCTCGAACCCGTTCAGGGCGGCGAACGCCTCCCGCAGCCGCGCGGCCCTCTCCCCCGCCATGGAGGTCGAGTAGTCGAGCACGAAGACGACCTGGCGGCCGGTACCCGCCCGGTCGTAGAACGCCAGCAGCCGGTCGATCACCTCCTGGCTGTCCGGGAAGTACAGCGCGTTCCCCAGGGGCTCCCGCAGCAGCTCGACCCGCTGCACGGACGGGTCGACCGGCCGCCGCCACGTCCGCTGCATGATCAGCTCCTGGGCGGCCGGCGAGCGCAGCCACTCCACCACCCGGTCGTAGACGGCGCGCTTCTCGGGCCGCAGCAGCGTGAGGGGGTAGTCGGAGAGCACGATCCCGTCGTGCGGGTACACGACCCGCAAGGGTTGCGCGAGCCTGCCCGACGCGTTGAGCGACAGCACCTCCGACTCGTGCGCCACGATGGCGTCCACATCGGACTGGCGGTTCACGAACTCGTCGACGAGGTCGCGGGAGTCGAACGCCCGGCCCGCGAGGAACCCCTGGACGCGGTCGCACCCGACGTCCTCCGGGCGCAGCGCGGTGCCGGTGCCGGCGGCGGCGGTCGCGACCCCGATCAGCGCGGCGAGCCCCTCGCCCGACAGCCGGGGGTCGGCCATGCCGAACCTCAGCTCGCCCAGCGCCGCGCGGTCCGCGATGTCCGCCCACGTCGGCCGCTCCCCCAGCGGCACGTCCGGCTTCACGCCGAGCACCACCGGGGACAGCATGACGCTCGTCGACAGCGGCTCCTCGCCCCCGCCCAGCCGCAGGAACCGGTTGGTGGACAACCAGGCCAGGTCGAAGCCGTCGAGCTCGGCGGCCGCCTCGACCGTGCCCCGGTGCTCCACCACCAACTCCACCCCGGTGTCCCGTCGCAGCTCCGCCAGCACCGGGCCGAGGTCGGCGAGCTCGGAGGTGGCCAGCACGCTCAGGCGGGCCGGCTCGGGCGTGCACGCCGCGCAGGCGGTCACCAGCAGGAGCGCGGCCGTGAACGCGGCCCTCACGCGCAATTGCCGACCTCCTTGCGCATCAGCTCGAACAGCGGCACGGCCGGCAGGTAGGCCCGGGTGTCGCTCAACCGGGGGACGGGCAGCCCCCGGCCGGAGACGAAGGCGTCGAAGTCCTCCTCCGGCTTGCCACCCGCGCCGAGCAGGCGGAACCCCAGCTCAACCGCCCGCTTGCGCAGATCCGCGTCGTGCATCAGCAGTTCGCCGATCCGGTCGCCCAGGGCGCCGAACGAGATCAGCTCGGGCACGCTCTGGTGCGCGGTCCTCGGGTAGAGCAGCACCCGGTCCCGGTCGGGCTGGGCGGAGGCGGCCTGGTAGGCGATGAACTGGTGCTCGTAGATGACCGCGATGGGCGCGAACGTGCGGCCCTCGGGCGAGAAGTACTTCGGCGCCATGTCCTCCAGGTGCTGGCCCTCGACGGTGAAGTAGGGCTTGATCCGCTGGGCCAGGGCGATCGCGTCGGTCTCGCTCTTCGGGGTGTCGCGCTGGGCCGCGAACGCCACGAACCCGACGTACACGGCGCCCGAGTAGGTGCGGCACGGGTCCGGTGTCTGCACGATGATCCGGTTCTGGGTGTCGACGCCGAAGTCCGTCCACAGCTTCTTGTCGTCGATCAACCCCATCAGGGTCTCGACCGAGAGGTCGTAGTACAGCTCGCCCCCGTCCTGCTGGGGCACCGCGGCCCCCGCCCGCACCAGCGCCTCCGCGTAGTCGCGGTAGGTGGAGAGCACGACCGGGCTGAAGAACGGCCGGTAGGGAACGGTGTGCTTGCCCGCGCGCCGCTCCTTGACCCGCTCGTTCGCCGTCTGACCGGAGGGGAACACGAAGTCGTAGGAGTCCAGGTCCTCCTTCTCCGCCAGGTCGAAGGACCCGACCGGCGTCACGTGCACCCGCAGCCCGTGGGCCAGCAGGATGCGCTTGACCTCGGGGTCCTGGAAGAACTCGCGCTTGGACGCGAGCATCGCCCGCACCTCGGTGACGTTGCGGAACGGGCCCGCCCACGTGCCCGACGCCACCAGCGCCAGGACGCCGACCAGCGCCACCAGCGCCGGTGGGACGAACCACCACCAGCCGAACCTCCGCAGCGGTCGGAAAACAGGCTCGTCCACGAGCCCCCCCTCGAACATCAACGCCCCCGGGCACACATTGAACGACGCCGGGCCGCCGCACGCACTCCGCCGATCAGACGACCTTGCCCGAGCGGATACCGGTGCGGGTGCGGAACGACGGTCGGTTCACCCGAACAGCACCGCTCCATCAGCCGCGGATTGATCCACCCCGTTCCGGGCGGACCGGGGTTCGCAATTGTCGACAGCCCGAACGGCGGCGCATTCCGGGTGCGGGAATTCAGCGGGATTGCGGAGGGGTGGCGCGCGGAAGGGACGCGCGCGGAGGGGTGGCTCGCGACTCCCAGCACCGCACCAGCTCGCCGACCTGCTCGACGAGCGGGCCCCGGTGCTCGCGCAGCCAGTCCGGCGGCGTGTCCGAGCCGGCCTCGGACAGGAAGAACACGGCCTGCCGCCAGGCGTCGCGGGCGAGCTTCGCCGTCGCACCCGGGCGCGGGCTCGTGGGCACCCGCGCGGCGAGCGCCGTGGCGGTGCCGAACGCGCGCCGGGCGAGGTCGGGCCAGTCGGCGCGCACCCCGACGTGGCCGACGAGCGTGACGAGGTTGTGCGTGGTGAGGACCTGGGCCTGCTCGATGACCGCGTGGTTCCCGGCCACCGACCACCCCCGTGCCCCGGACCGCTCCCGTACCCCGGACCTCTCCCGGCACAGCGCGGCGAAGTCGTCGACCCTGCCCCGGCCCATCGCGTGGTAGCGCGCGTAGAGGCCGCCGTGCAGGTGCTCCCCCGCCTGCTCCGCGGCGCGGGCGAACTTGGCGGAGAAGCGTCCCTCGAAGATGTCCGCGGCCAACTGCTCGACCCACGGCAGGTCGACGCCGGCCTCCCGGCCGAGCACGGCGAGTTCGCGCACCAGCGTGTTGGGCAGGATCGTGCCGGGGAACGCGTCGAGGGCGAGTTCGCCCAGCCTGCGCAGCGCGGCGAGCGCGTCGTGGCGGGCGCCCTCGCCGGGGGCCCGGTGCCGGGCGAGCGCCCGCACCCACGGCAGCTCGTCCACCCGGACCTGGTGCCGGAGGTCGGTCAGCAGCAGCGAGCGCCGGTTGCGGAAGGCGAGGTAGGTCGCCGCCACCAGGGTGCGCAGCGCCTCGTCGGGGTAGGCGGCGGCGGTCGTGGTGGCCGCGATCCGCGGCACCAGCCGGGCGAGCACCTCCGCCGAGGGCACGGCGCCCGCGTCGACCAGCTCCTCCACCGTGCCGGCCAGCGCGCGGGTGACGACGCGGCGGATCGCGGGCGGCACCGGGGCGCCGTCCACCGGCGCGCACAGCTCCGCCACGTCCGGCACCCCGCGGTCGGGCGGCAGGGCGGCCAGGCGGCGGACCACCACCCGCGCGGTCGCGTGGTGCGTCGGCAGGTCGAGCTGGGCCGCCTGCCGCGCCCGCAGCGCGCCGTGCCGGGCCGAACCCGGCTCGCCGCGGCGGCGCACCATCGACCCCGCGGCGTGCCGCAGCAGGCCCCGGGTCCGCGGCGTCAGCTCGCGGCCCGCCACGACCTCCTCCAGCGCGTGGCGCAGGACGGCCAGGTTCTCCTTGGGCCTGCGGTGCTTGGCGCACCGGGTGTGGGTGGCGGCCAGCTCCCGGTAGAGCGCCAGCAGCGCCGCGCCGCGCTCGTGCCAGGACGGGTCGGCGGACTCGCCGAGGTCGCCGTCCAGCCACCACCCCAGCAGCTCGTCGGCGAAGGGGTTCCACACGGCCAGCGCCTCGCGCATCGCCTCGACCCGCCGGTTCGGCCCGCGCGCGGCGAGCGCGGCGGCGGCCTGACCGGCGGTGCCGCGCCACACCACGTCCGGGCCGCCGGCCGGCGGTGCCGGGACGGGGGTGAACCGGAGCCGGTCGGCGAACGGCGCGAGCTCGGCGAACAGCTCGCGGGCGGCGTCCTCGTCCCCGGCGCGCAGGAGCCAGGCGAGCACGGGCAGCGCCGCCTGCTCCGGCAGGTCCACCCGGTACCCGCCGGTGTCGACCATCCGCAGCAGCTCCGCGAGGCCGTCCCCGGCGAGGTGGTGGGCCGCCAGCGCGCGCCGCCGCGCGGGCAGGCCGAACCGCGCGCAGGTCGCGAGCTCGTGCTCCCGCAGCGGGCCGCCGGCGGCGGGTTCCCCGGTCGCGAAGCCGCCGTGCACCACGACGGGCGTGACCCACGCCGGGAACCCGGCGACCGGCTCGCGGGAGCCCACGGTCAGCGTGCCGCCGGCGATCCCGCGCAGCACGGCGCGCCAGCGGCGCACGCGTTCGTCGGCGCGTCGGCGGGTGGCCGGGTCCTCGTGGGTCAACGCCGTCACGAAAGCGCGGGCCAGCTGCTCGACGGCGTAGCCGTCCCGGGTGTTCTCGTCCATGGCGCCGGCGTGGCGGGGTCCGAGCCCGCGCCCTCCAGGACCAGAGCCTGGTGCTCTACCGCTGAGCTACACGCCGTCGCGGTGGTGACCACCGCGGGCGAACCCTACGACACCGCCGGGAGTCGTGTCCGCTGTTATTCCGTCGCGGGGGACCGGCACCGGTCTCGTCCCGGTGCCGGTCCCCCGCTCGGGGTCAGCGGCTCGCGCAGGTGAGGGCCGGTGTGGACGACGGGCTGCCGTTGGCGATGTAGCCGAACGCGGTCGAGGCGCTCGCGCCCAGGCGGCCGTTCCAGTCGGCGTTGCGGACCGACGCCGCGGCCCCGCTGCCGGTCGACACGCCGCCCCAGACCTGGTTGACGGCCTGCCCGGAGGCCAGGGGCCAGGTGACCACCCAGCCGGTGATCGGGGACGCGCCGGCCCTCACCGTGACCTCGGCCTGGAACCCGCCCTGCCAGGAGTTGACCGTGCGGTGGGTGGCCGTGCACGCGCCGGGAGGCGGCGTGGTGGTGGTCGTGGTCGACGTCGTGGTGGTCAACGTCGTGGTGGTGGTCGACGTCGTGGTGGGGCCGTCGGTGATGCTGCCCGGGACCGCCCGCAGGGCGTTGTACCAGGTGGTGGCCATCTTGCTGTAGCCGCCGGCGTTGGGATGCACGCCGTCGGCCAGATCGGCGGTGGTCAGCGCCCGGTACATGTCGACCAGGTGCACCTTCTTGCCCGCGTCGGCGTTGCGCTGCACGAGGCCGGGGATGGTGGCGTTGAACGTGCGCACGGTCTGGTCGCCGGAGGACAGCGGGACGATCGTGGCCACGAACAGGTGCGCGTCGGGGGCCTGGGCGGTGATCTTGTCGACCAGCGCGGACAGGCGCCGGGGCGCGCCGCCGGGGTCGCCGCCGTACATGTCGTTGGTGCCGATGTGCAGCAGGATCGTGCGCGGGGTGTAGGTGCGCAGCCAGTTGGTGATGTTGGTGTCGATCTGGGCGATGGTCCACCCGGAGTGGCCCTCGTGGTCGCGGTCGCCCAGGCCGCTCGGCCCGTTCGCGGCCGAGCCGACGAAGTCGACGGCGTAACCGCCGGCGGTGAACTTCTGCCACAGGTCGACGCGGTAGCCGCCGGGCACGTTGAAGCCGTCGGTGATCGAGTCGCCCAGCGGCATCACCCGCACCGCCGCCGCGGGTGCGGTGCCGGAGGGGGCCTGCGCCGCGTTGATCGCGGGCGCCGCGACGAGCGCCGCCGCCGCCGTGAGCGCGGCGACGGCGGCGGACAACCGGGGTTTTCCGGCCATGGTCGTTCCTTCCCTGCTGTCGGTGCGGTCCGGCACGGCGGCGGCGCCGAATCCGTCCTCTGTGGACGGTGAAGGCCGGGGGCCGCGCCCGGACGAGCCGCGCGACCCCCGGAACCGTCCCGAGCGTACGGAAAGTTTCGGAAAAATCAACGGTTGTTTCGAGGCGCCCCGCGCCCCGCTGCCCCGTTCGCCGCACGGCCACCGCCCGAACAGGGGTCAGCCGGCCGACCGCGCCCCGGTCGGGACCACCACGACCGGGCAGGTCGCGTGCGTCAGGCAGTGCGTGATCACCGAGCCCATGACCGTGACCCCGCCCCGCCGGTACCCGTGGCGCCCGAGCACCAGGCCGTCGGCCGTCTCCGCCGGCTTCACCAGGGCGGGCCCCGGTTCCCCGTCGAGCACCGCCTGTTCCACGTGCACGCCGCCGTACGCGGTCAACCGGGCCAGGGCGTCGCGCAGGGTGCGCAGCCGGGCGCTGTGGAAGACGTCCTGGCCGCCGTGGGCGTGTGCATCCCGCACACCGACACCACCACCACGGTGCCGCCGTCGCGGGTGTGGCGCACGGCCCACCCCAGGGCCGACCTCCCCGGCCTGCTCCGCGTGTCGACGACAGCCGCTCGGGCGTGCGTGGCCGAAGGGGTGCCACCGACCGCGCACCGGGCCACCTGACCGGGTCCCGGAACTCCGCCGCCCCGCCGGCCGACCTCTGGGGAAACGGGAAAATCCGGAGGTCATCGTGGAACGTCGTGCTTTCCTGCGTGCTTCGGCGTTGTCGGTCGGCACGGCCGGCGGGCTCGGGGGGCTCGCGGCCGGGGCGCCGGCCGCGTCGGCGGCGAACCCGCTGCGCGTGCAGGTGTTGATGTTCGACGGGGTCGAGGAGCAGGACTTCGCGGCCCCGGTGGAGGTGCTCGGGCTGGCCGGGCGGATGAGCGGCGGGGCCCTGACCACGACCCAGGTCACCACCGGCGGGCCGGGGGCGGTCACCTGCGTCCACGGCACGCGGGTCGAGGTGGCCCGGGGCTGGTCGCCGCGCGAGGCGGACGTGCTGGTGGTGCCCGGCGGCGGGTACAACGACAAGACCGGTCCGGGGGTCAACCGGCTGATCGGCGACCCCGGGTTCCTGCGCCGGCTGGCCGCCGCGGACGTGCTGCACGCCGGCATCTGCACCGGGGTCATGGCGCTGTCGGCCGCGGGGCTCACCAGGGGCCGCAACGCCACCACCCACTCGGGCGCGAAGGCGGACCTGGCGGCGCAGGGCGCGACCGTGGTGAACGCCCGCGTGGTCGACGACGGGGACCTGGTCACCGGCGGCGGCATCACCTCCGGGCTGGACGTGGCGCTGTGGCTGGTGGAGCGGTTCCTCGGGGCGCGGACGGCCCAGCGGGTGGAGACGGTGCTGGAGTACGAGCGGCGCGGCACCGTGTGGCGGGCCTGAGAAGCCGCGTCGACAGCGGGAAATCGGCGCGGATCCGCGGTGGGCGGGAACCGGCGGCGGTCCGCCGCCGACCTGTGGGACTGGAACGGTGCGGCCACGGCCGGCACCCGCCGCCGCTCCGCGACGTGCCCGCACCCCGCGTCGACACCCGAGGAGACCCACCGATGACCCTGACGCGCGCCACCCCGCCGGCCGCCGGCGACGCGCCGCACGCCACCCACCCGCGTCCCACCGGGAGGTGACGACCGTGCGCGGCCACAACGCCGTGGCGCCGCCGGTCCACGACCACGTCACGGACGCGGTCAAGGCGCCCTCGCTCATCCGGCTCACGCCGAACACAGTGCTGATCCGCTTCGAGACCCTGAAGGTCTACGCCGCGCTCGGCGCGGTCCGGCACCTCCTGGACACCGGTGTGGTCCGCCCCGGGCAGACGCTGGTGGACAGCTCCAGCGGCATCTACGCCCTCGCCCTGGCCATGGCCTGCCACCGCCACGGCCTGCGCTGCCACGTCGTCGCCTCCACCACGGTCGACGACACCCTGCGCGCCCAGCTGGAGATCCTCGGCGTCACCGTCGACCAGATGCCGCCCTCCGACGACCTGCGCCTGGACCAGAACCGGCGGGTCGCCCGCGTCCGGGAACTCCTCGCGCGCCACCCCGACCTGCACTGGATGCGCCAGTACCACGACCCCGTCCACCACCTGGGCTATGCCGAACTGGCCGACCTGCTGCGCCGCGCCCTGCCCGGCGAGCCGCTGACCGTCGTGGGCAGCGTCGGCACCGGGGCCTCCACCGGCGGGCTCACCCGGGCGCTGCGCGAGCACGACCCCCTGACGCGGCTGGTGGGCGTGCAGCCCTTCGGCAGCGTCACCTTCGGCAGCGAGCGGTTCACCGACCCCGACGCCATCATCGCCGGCATCGGCAGCGCCATCCCCTTCGACAACGTCCACCACGAGCTCTACGACCGCGTCCACTGGCTGGACTTCCAGCACGCCATGGCCGCCACCATCGGCCTGATGCGCGAGCACGCCGTGTTCGCCGGCCTGTCCACCGGCGCGGCCCACCTGGTGGCGAGGTGGGAGGCCGCCCGCGAACCCGGGCGCACGCACGTGGTCATCGGCGCCGACACCGGCCACCGCTACACCCGCCGCGTCTTCGCCCGCCACCGCGAGGCCCTCGACCCGGCGCTGCTGGCCCCCGTGGAGATCGCCTCGCTCGACCGGCTGACCCCGCCGTGGGCCGCGATCGACTGGGCCCGCCGGTCGTACGGACCGGTCGTGCCCGCCCAGGAACGCCCCCGGGACACCACCCGGGAACACTCACCGGAACACCCCCGGGAACCGTCCCGGGACCTCAGGAAGGACCCCGTGCCGTGACCGTCGTGCTGCTGGAAGCCCTCACCTTCGGCCTCGGCCGCACCGCCGACGCCGCGGCCGACGCCGGGCACGACCTGGTGCTGCTCACCGGGGACCGGTCGATCTACCGCCACGAGCTGTCCCGGCACGGCCGGCGGCTGCGGGTCGTGGACGTCGACACCACCGACATCGCCACGTGCGAGCGCGTGCTGCGCGACCTGCCCGACCTGGCCGGGCTGATCAGCTCCACCGACACCTGGGCGCTGCCCGGCGCGGAGCTGGCCCACCGCCTCGGCCTGCCGGGTCCCTCCCCCGAAGCGGTGCGCACCCTGCGGGACAAGGGCGCGGTCCGCGCCCGGCTGCACGAACACGGCCTGAGCCGCGGCGGCCCGCTGGACCCCGCGACCGCCGACGTGTTCCCGCTGGTGGTCAAGGACTCCGCGGGCACGTCGTCCCGCGCCGTGTGGCTGTGCCGCACCCCCGCCGAGCGCGACGCCGCCCTGCGCGAGGCCGCCGACACCCCGCTCAAGGGCCGACTGATCGCCGAACCGTACTTCGTCGGCCCGCTCTACAGCGCCGAGACCATCACCTGGCGGGGCCGCACCAGGCTGCTGGGCGTGCTCAGCAGGCAGCTGTCCCCCGAGCCCGTGCGGCGCGAGGAGGCCGCCGCGTTCCCGGTCGCCTTCCCGGGGGCCGACCTGGACGGGCTGGCGCGGTGGATCGCCCGCGTCCTCGCGGTCGCGGGCCACGAGCGGGGGTTCGCGCACACCGAGTTCGTGCTGACCGCCGACGGGCCCGAGGTGGTCGAGGTCAACGCCCGCATCGGCGGCGCCCTCGTCGGCGAGGCGCTGTGCCGGGCGCTGGGCGTCAACGCCTACGCGTCCCTGGTGCAGGTCGCCCTCGACGAGGAACCGGACCTGCTGACCGGGCCCGCGCCGACCGGGCCCGCGACCGGGTTCGTGCTGCTCTACCCGCGCGAGGCCGGGGTGCTGGCGGGCTGGTCCGGGCTGGAGCGCCTGCCCGACCTGCCCGGCGGCCCCGAGTGGTACCCGACCGCGAACCCCGGCGACGTGGTCGAGCACCTGACCGACCAGCGGTCGTGCACCGGCATCGTGCTGGCCGAGGGACCCACCGCCGAACTGGCCCTGCACCGGGCCCTGGCGGCGGCGGGCGGCATCACCCCGCTGGTGCGGGCGCGGCAGCACGCCGCGGCGCCGTGACCGCGGGGTCAGGCGGCCCGCCGGTGGGCGGTGGGCCGCAGGTGCCGGGGCCCACCCCGGCGCCGGCGCTGCGGCGGGCCGTCGCCGCGGCCCGGTCCGTGGTGCGGCTCGTCGGCGCGGGCGGTTTCGTCGTGGGTGGCCGGGGTGCCCGGGGTCGGGTCGCGGTGGGCGCGGGCCACCAGGCAGAGCAGCGCCAACCCGGCCACCAGGGGCAGGTGCGAGACGACGCGGGTGGCGGTCGCGGCGCCGTTGACCAGGTCGCTCACCGAGAAGACCAGCAGCACGGCCACGAACCCGCCGAGGGTGGGCAGCAGGCCGGCGGCGCGCCGGGAGCGCACGGCGGCGACCACCAGGCCGATGCCCAGCGCCAGGTTCCACGCCGCGCCCTCGTTGAACAGGTGGTCCGACATGCCGTGGTTCGACCCGCCGTGGTCCGCGTGCCCGGACGCCCCGGCGAGCAGCTGCGACAGCGCCAGCCACAGCTGGACCAGCGCGACCGCCGCCAGCGCGAGCCGGGGCACGAGCGCCGGGTGCCCCGGCGGGGCGGCGGCCAGCACCGCGTCGACCAGGTCCGGTGAGGGCCGCGCGGGTCGGACGCGGACGGTCCTGGTCAGCGCCTGGGCCCGGGTCCGCCAGCGCGTGCAGGCCGCGCACTGCCCGAGGTGCGCGTCCACCTCGACGGCCGGCCCGGGTTCGGCCTCGCCGTCCAGGCGGGCCGAGAGCGCTTCACGGCAGGTTTCGCAGTCCACGTCCCACTGGTCGCTCCGTTCGGCTCAAGAGTTCCCGGGCGCCGTGTGGTTACGATCCGGAATCGTGACAGAACCCGACGACGAGGTGACGCGCTGGGCGCTCCGGGCCCGCTCCGGCGACCGCGAGGCCCTGGAGCGGTTCGTCCGCGCCACCCAGCGCGACGTGTGGCGGTTCATCGCCCACCTGGCCGACGTCGGGGTGGCCGACGACCTCGCCCAGGAGACCTACGCCCGTGCCCTGACCAGCCTGCGCCGCTTCGCCGGGCGGTCCTCCGCGCGCACGTGGCTGCTGGTCATCGCCCGCCGCGTGGTGGTCGACCAGATCCGCAGCGCGCGGGCGCGGCCGCGCCTGTCCCCCGGCGTGGACTGGGTGCGGGAGGCCGACCGCAAGGCCGCCCACTCCGGCTTCGAGGACGTCGTCGAGCTGAACCTGCTGCTCGACGGGCTGGACCCGGACCGCCGCGAGGCCCTGGTGCTCACCCAGGTGCTGGGCCTGCCCTACGCCGAGGCGGCCGAGATCGCCGGGTGCCCGATCGGCACCATCCGCTCGCGCGTCGCCCGCGCCCGCGACGACCTGGTGCGGGCCACCAACGACGACGAGGCCACCGAGGTCGGCTGAGGGTTTTCCCGCACCGGGGCCCGGTGCGGGAGGATGGCGCCGTGGCCGACGACCCCATGACGCCCGAGCCCACGACGATCGAGCCCACCGCGGCCAACCTCGCGACACCCACCCCCGCCACGCCCGACCCCACCACAGCCAACCCTGCGACGCCCACCCCCACCACGCCCGACCCCACCACGATCGCCCCCGCGACGATCGAACTCGGCCGGGACGAGCTGCGGGCGGTCACCGCCTACGCCGTGGCGTGCGCGCGGACCGCCCTGGCGGTCTTCGAGCGCGAGCACCCCGACGACCGACGCCCCCGGGCCGCGATCGAGGCCGCCCAGGCGTTCGCGGACGGGGGCGAGCGCACCAAGGCGCTGCGCGACCACGCGTGGGCCGCGCACCGGGCGGCCCAGGAGACCCGGGACGCGGGACGGGCCGCGGCGAGCGAGGCCGCCCGCGCGGCCGGTCACGCGGCGGGCGCGGCGTTCCTCCACCCCCTGGCGAAAGCCACCCAGGTCAAGCACGTCCTCGGCTCGGCCGCCCACGCCGCGCGGGCGCTGGAGCTGGCCGCCGGGGACGACCCCGCCACCGGGGACGGGCAGCTCGCGCGGTCGCGGGCCCTCGCGGACCCCGTCGTGGTGGACGTCCTGGGGCGCTACCCGGCCGCCCCCGCCGGCGGTGGGCGGGTCGGGGAACTGGTGCGCCGGTTGGACGCGTCGCTCCGGTGAGCGCCTGGGATCACCCCTCGTCGCGGGGCGTGGCCGGCCAGGGCGCGCCGCTGCCCACCATGCGGTCGTAAAACGGGTGGCCCTCGGTGATCTCGCCCTGCGCCACCGTCCGGCCGGTGAACGCCGAGGCGTAGGTGGCGGCCACGAACTCCATCGTCAGGCGGGCGTCGGCGGAGGTGACCGGGGGCGTCGCGCCGGTGTCCAGCGCGTCCAGCACGGCGGCGAGCTGGGCGGTGTGCCCGCTCGGGGTGTCGACCGGCCCGCCGGCCCACAGCGGGGCGAGGTCGTCGACACCGGGGGCGGCGGTCACCGTCCAGTTCGCGTCGGAGTAGCCGTAGAGGTGCTCCAGGTCCACCGTGGCCCGCTCGAAGTCGAAGCGCAGCAGGCTGGTCTGCCGGGGTGACACCAGGGAGTTGACCACGGTGGCCAGCGCGCCCGACCCGAACCGCACGAGCGCCGCGGACACGTCCTCGGTGTCGGTGGGCCTGGCCTGGCGGGCGGCGATCGCGGTGACCTCGGTCCACCGGCCCAGGACCGACAGCATCAGGTCGAACTGGTGGATGCCGTGCCCCATCGTCGGCCCGCCGCCCTCCAGCTCCCACCTGCCCCGCCACGGCACCGCGAAGTAGTCGTCGTCGCGGAACCACAGCGTGGTCGCCGACGCCAGCAGCGGCCGGCCCAGCGCGCCCTCGGCGACCAGCCGCCGCAGCCGGACCGCCCCGGAGCCGAACCGGTGCTGGAACACCGTCACCACCGGCAGTCCCGCCTCGGCCTCGGCGGCGCGCAACCGGTCGAACTCCGCCAGCGACAGCACCGGCGGCTTCTCCACCACCGGCACCGCGCCGGCCGCCAGGCACTCCAGCGCCAGCGCCAGGTGCGACCCCGGCGGCGTGCACAGGTGCACCAGGTCGGGCCGGGCGCCGGCGAGCAGTTCGGCCAGGTCCGGGTAGACGGGCACGTCCCACTTCGCGCCGAAGGACGCCGCCCGCCCGGGGTCGACGTCGACGGCGCCGACGAGCCGGGCCCGGTCGGCCAGGTCGACGACCGCCTGGGCATGGGCGTGGGCGATCGCGCCCGTGCCGACGACGGCGCTGGTTCGGGTCACGGAAGGCGCTCCTCACGGGGTTGTCGTCACGGGGCGGTGGGCCCGCGACGGGGGTTCAGGCGAAGTCGGTGAGCGGCAGGGCGGCGCGCACGTCGTGGGGGCGCAGGCGACCGCACATGCCGAACACCGGTTCCGGCGGGGGTTCGGGGGCCCGCAGGACGGTGGCGCGGTCGAGGTGCGGCGCCGCTCCCCCGGCCAGGTCGCCCAGCGCGGCCAGGGCGGCGTCGACCTGGCCGAGCGGACCCTCCCGCACGATCTCCTCCCAGTCCCCGGCCCGGTCGCGGACCAGCGCCGCGGCGGCGGCGTAGAACTCGCGCAGCGGCCCCTGGTCACCGGCCCGGACCGCGTCCCGGATGGGGAGGAAGCCCTCCACCGCCAGGTCGCGGCGCCGGCGGGCGGCCGCGGCGCGCTCGGCCTCCGGCACCCCGGTCGGCAGGGTCGCCGCGGCCCGGTAGCGGTCCGCGTCGGCGACGACCCCGGGCGGGAAGGTCAGCACCGCGTCCCCGGCCTCGGGCAGCCCGGCGTTGCCCATCAGGACCACCACGCGCAGGTCGCGGTGGTTGACGGCCCGGTGGAGGGTGCCGGGGGTGAACCAGACGACCGAACCGGGGCGCAGCGGGACCTCGCGGCAGCCCTCCGTGGTCACGGTGTGCAGCTCGCCCTCCCCGCCCACCACCACGTAGCACTCGGTCGAGACGAGGTGCAGGTGCGGGCTGCCGCCCACCACGCCGTCGGGGGCGGGGTCGTCGTAGACGTCCAGGAACGACAGCGAGGCGCCGCCCGGGAAGGTGCTCACGCCGCCCCGCCCGGACCGTGCGGGTCCTGCCCCAGCAGCTCCCGCACCGCGTCGGCCAGGTCGCCGGCGTCGTCGGCGTCGCCGTCGGCCACCCCCGCGCCGTACCGGAACCGCACCGCGTCGCCGTCCGCGAGGACCAGCTCCTCGCTGAAGAACGGCGCCGGGTTGAGGCAGGCGAACTCCGCGGAGCGGACGAACCAGCGCGGCGGGTGGTCCGGGTTGTCGACGTGGTCGACCAGGAGGACCAGGGAGTCCGCGCCGTCGCCGTCGTGCCGGCCGGTGAAGGCCATCCACTCGGCGCGCCGGCCGCGCAGGTCCTCGGCGCGGCCCACGCCCTCGGCCGCCACGACGCCCCCGCCCGTGAACGAGCGCGGGCCGCGCCAGAACAGGCCCCCGTACCCGGCGTTCTCCCGGCCCTTCGTGGTCGGTGAGCCGAAGGCGAGGTCCCCGCCCGAGGTGTTGGTCATGGTGGTGTCGAAGGTCAGCGCCCACGCCCGCGCCGACAGCAGGGCGGCGCCGACGGTCCGGCGCTCGGTGAGCACGGTCCGCCCGGACCGGGCGACCCAGTCCAGGTCGTGGGTGAACCAGGCGGTCCCGCCCGAGGCGCCGACGTCGACCACCCGGCGGTGCCGCTGCGTGCCGTTGTTGTCCAGCTGCACGTAGGACCGCCCGCGGACGTAGGTCGGACCGCCCCAGAAGTTGTCCTCGCCGACGTTGGGCAGCGACCAGGCGATGCCCTTGTGCCACACGTGGTCGTGCGGGCGGAACAGGCTCACCAGCCGACCGGCCCGGGTGCGGACCGGGTGCAGGAACGGCTTGGGCGATTCCACCTGGCTCGTGTCGGGCGCGTAGTCGTAGCGCGCCAGCTCGACGTCCCCGGCGCGGACGGTCAGCGCGGAACCGATGTCGTGGCGCAGGGCGAGCGCGGTCACGGGCCGACCTCCCCGGTAGCGGGCGCGGTCACGCACCGACCTCTCCCGGCAGCGGGCGCGGTCACGGTGGCGGCGAGGGCGTCCACCCGGTCCCCTTCCGTTCGGAAAGCGCTTTCCCGGCAGTATTCAACCGGCCTCGCCCGCCGTCAAGGCGCGCCGCCTCCGCTCCGCACGATCTCCGCCCCACCACGCGCCGGGGGCCGTAGGATGACCTGTGGTTTCCCGCACCGCGGCAGGACGGGGGAACACGTGCTCACCGAAGTCGGCGCACCGGGTCTGCTCGCCCTCGTCCAGCCCCTCGAACGCATCTACCGCGCCTGCTTCGCCGAACCGCCGTGGAACGAGGACGAGGCCCGCTTCGCCGGGTTCGCCGACCGCCTCGCCCGGCACGTCGCCGAACCCGGCGTGCGCGGCTTCGTCGCCTGGCACCACGGGGAACCCACCGCCGTCGTGTACGGCTGGCCCGCCGCGCCCGAACTGCCGGACACGCCGTTCCACACCGGCGTCCACAACGCCCTCCACCCCGCCGAACGGCACCGCCTCCGCCCGCCCGCGATCGAGGTGGTGGAGCTGATGGTGGCCCCGGGGCACCGGGGGCGGGGCCTGGGCGGGCAACTGCTGGGGCGCCTCGTCGGCGGGTTCCCGCGCGCCTGGCTGTGCACCCACGCCGACGCCCCGGCCCGGCGGCTCTACCGGGCCAGGGGGTGGGTGGAGCGCGGCGCCTTCACCGATCCCCTCGGCGCGCCGCTGGTCGTGCTCACCCTGGACCTCGCCGGCTGACCGGGCGCGGGGCGCCGGTCCTCACGCCGCGGCGGGTTTGCGGAAGAGGAAGAGGTAGGACCCGAGGTGGTCGTGGAAGAAGGTGCGCATCAGCGGCACCAGGGCGTCGAACCCGGCCACCTGCTCGGGCCCGAAGCGCTCCACGACCTCGTCGTGCCGGTCGGCGTAGAGCAGGCCCATCAGGTCGCCGGTGAACGCGCTGTTCTGCGTCATGTCCTCGACCCCGGCCAGCTCGAACCCGGCGTCGGCCGCCCAGCCGATGGTCTCCGCGGGCGTGGTCGGGGGCATGCAGCGCCACACCTGCCGGTAGGCGGCCAACCCCTCCGGGGAGGGCGTCCCGCGCACGGTGAAGTCGCTCATCAGGAAGTGACCGCCGGGCCGCAGCACCCGGGCGGCCTCGCGGAACGCCCGCGGCCGGTCGGACAGGTGCGGGAACACCTCGATCGACAGGGCGGCGTCGAACGAGCCGTCCGGGAAGTCGAGGTCCATGGCGTTGCCGTAGCGGAACGAGACGCGGTCGGACACGCCCTCCGCCCTGGCCGCCGCCTCGGCGCGGGCCAGGTGCTCGCGGCTGACGTTGATGCCGGTGACGCGGCCCCCGGTGCGCTGGGCCACCCGCACCGCGGGCACCCCGGTGCCGCAGCCGATGTCCAGCAGGTGTTCGCCGGCCTTGAGCCCGAGGGTCTTGATGTGGTGCTCGGTCTGCCGCTCCTGGGCCAGGTTGGCCAGGTCGCCCAGGCCGGAGGCCGGTGCGCGCTCACCGGGCTCGGACCACATGCCGACGTGCAGGCCGATGTCACCGGTGATGAGCCCGTACAGGTCGGTGAACCGGTCGTAGTTGGCCCCGATCTCCTCGGGGGTGGGCGCGGTCGTGCCGTCGTCGGTCTCCGTCATCGATCGGGTCTCCCTCGACGCGGTGGGCCGTGAGTTGCACCACCGTACCGACTGTTCCAGTCCCCGTGCCCGGAACTCATCCCGATGCCCGAACGGCGCCGCCCGCGCGGGCGGCGCCCCCGGTCACCGGAACCCGCGACTCACTGGAACCCGCGACCGAGGACGGGCACCAGGGCCAGGGGCCGCACGTCGGTGGCGAACGTCGCCGCGCCGGCCGGCCGTCCGGCCCCTGGCCGCGGTCCGGGCCGTGGCTCGGGCCGGTCGAAGGCGCCCTCGGCGAAGAGGTCCTCGACGAACGCGTCCACCTTCTCCTCCGTGACCGACGGCATGGCGAACACGTGCGCGTAGTGGCGCAGCTCGCCGGACTTCACCAGCATCGGCTGGCAGGACAGGGACCACTTCTCCACCAGGTGGTCGTTGGGCCGGAGGAAGCGCACGGTCAGCGCCATCGGGCTGCGGTCGACGTGCAGGCCGCCCTCGGGGAGCCGGTCCTCCCGGTCGAGGCGGTCCTCCAGCTCGCGCAGCGAGCTCTCCAGGTACCGGGTCACCCTCAGCGCCCGCACGGCCAGGGCCGCGTGCTCGCGGATGGACCTGGACGCCAGGTGGTTCCACAGCACCAGGGGCGACAGGCCGTTGCGCGACCCGGCGAACGTGGTGTCGGGGGAACCGGTGTAGGCCGGCGTGGAGGGCGGCTCGACCCGGAACTTGTTCTTGGTCATGAACACCCCGCACGGCCAGGGCGCGCCGGGCCACTTGTGCCCGCTCATCACCAGGGAGCTGACCACGTCGACGCCGTGGACCTCCAGGCCGAAGTCGAACTCGGGGATCTTGCCCTTGATCTCCCGGCGCAGCTGGACGGCCAGCTCGCTGCCGCGCTCCTCGGCCGCCGCGATCCGCAGGAACGGCATGAACCCCGCGCCCAGCGCGCCGTCGACGTGCACCCAGAAGCCCCGGCGGCGGTCGACCCGGCCGGGCTCGAACTCGATCTCGCGCTCCAGCAGGCCGTGCTCCGCGAAGATCGGGACGAGCCGGGCGGCGACCTTCTCCACGTTGTCGTAGGCGCCCTTGAAGGTGGTGCCGAAGTTGAGCAGCAGCAGGATCGGGTGCCCGCGCTCGGCGAAGAACCGGACGAGACCCTCCAGCGCCTCCACGTCGATCTCGCCGCTGCCCTCCGCCCCGCCCCTGGACGGCACCTCCATCGGCCACTCGTCGGCGATGGGGCACTGCCCGGGGTACTCCCGCCTGCCGATCGCCGCGAAGGTGTCGATCGCCAGCGTCCGGACCGCCCTGATCACCGAGTAGTGGGTGTCCTCGGAGTAGAACGCCACGGGCCGGTAGGCGTTGTCCGGGGCCTCCGGGCGGGGGGCACCGCCGGCGGCCGGCGTCGGCGGCGCGGCCTGCACGTACATCATCTGCGCCACCGGCTGCCCGTCGTCGCCGCCGGGTTCGGTGATCAGCTTCTTGCCCGACAGGTAGTCGCGGGCGGAGGCGAGCGCGTAGAGGTTGCCCTCGGTGGAGCCCATGGTCAGCACGTAACCCCAGTAGCTGTCGGGGTTCTCGGCGTCGTAGGGCCACGCCGCCCGCCAGAGCGACGCGTAGTGGTCGAGGACCGCGCGCTCCACGATCTTGGTGTTGACCTTGTAGTTGCCCTGCTGGAACGGGTCGCCGACGTTGTTGAGGTGGAACTCCAGGAACCGGCCCAGGTCCTGCTGGCAGCGGGCCATGTCCTGGTTGCCCTGGAACCCCACCATGGTCCCGTGCTTGCCGACCAGGTAGGTCTCCAACCGGTTGAGGGCCCGCTTCCGCTGCTGGTCGGTCAGCCCCTCGGCGGGGATCTCGAACTCCCCGATCTCCAGCTCCGGGTCGCTCGGGTAGACCTCCCTCGGGTCCCGGGCCGGGCCGGCGATGACCGGCGCGTGCCCGTTCCCCAGGCCCGCCGAGGCCAGCAGCTCCGACCACGTCGTGTCGTCCGGCCCGTAGGGGAAATCGGGGTGCTGCCGCCCGGTGGGGTGCCCGCTCATGACGTCCTCCCTCGACCCGCCGGACCGCCCGCGCCGTCCGCCGCACTGTGCGTCGGAGCGTGCCACCGGCCGACCCCCGGCCCGGAGGCCGAACCGGCGGGTTCGCCGGGTCGTGGCGGATGTTCACCCCTTCGGGCGGGTTTCACGATCGGAGGACAGGCAGGAACGGTGCCCGGCCCGGTGCGCGGGGCCTCGGGTTCAGGCGGGTTCAGGCTCAGGCGGGTTCGGGTTCAGGCGGACCCGGGGTTCAGGCGGGTCCGGGGTTCAGGCGGGTCCGGGCACGTCCGGCGCCGGCTCGGTGGCGCCGGTCGCGGTCCGCGCGGCGGCGACGGCCCCGTCCAGGTCCGGGTGGGGGGCGAGCACCGCGTCCAGGTTGGTGGCCTGGAGCGGGCGCAGCACGGCCCGGTGACCGGCGACCAGGACAAGGCGCACACCGCCGCGATCGGCCCGGCGCGCGGCCTCGATGAGCAGCTCCAACCCGCTGGAGGCCAGGAACGTCACCCCGGACAGGTCCACCACCACCCCGCCGGAGGCGCCGTCCAGCCACGGCAGCAGCGCGTGGCGCACCACGTCGCAGGTACCCATGTCGATCTCACCGCCGACCCGCAGCACCGGCACGCCCCCGACCGCACCGGCGTCCACCGAGACCGCCGCAGACGCGCTGTCCTCGCTCATCCGCGCACCCCTTGTCCTCCCCGGCCGGCGGTGGGGGGTCGGCCCGGCGACCCGTCCGCACGGCGTCCGCCAAGGCCACGGTAACGGCAGTTCACCCCCGGCAGGGGGTCGGTCGCGCTGACGGTGCAACGGCCCGGGTCCGGGTGACGCAGGGTGATTATCGGGGGTGATCACCGCGGGGCACCCGGTCGGCGCACAAGGCATCGGCACCCTGCCGGTGGTGCCCCCGAGCGTGGCCCCGAACCACGCACCGCACCACCGGCAGGGCGCCGAGCACTCACCCCGTCGCGGGCCCTGCTCCCGCTCCCCAGTGGTACCCGGGCACGCCGCCGACTATGCGGGTACGGCGAAATTCCACGTGCTGCGGCGTTGTCGATCACTGGTTCCCGGCGGGCGGCGGGACGCGCAGGGCGAGCAGGGCGGTGTCGTCGTCGGGTCGGCCGTGGTCGTGGCGGGCGATGGCCTGGCCGACGTGGGTGACGACCTGCTCGGCGGTCATCCCCCCGCACTCGGCCAGCACCCGGGCCAGGGCGTCCTCCCCGAACTGGGGCCGCACCGCGTCGGGGTCGGTGGCCGGCGGGCGGGCTTCGGTGGCGCCGTCGGTGTAGAGCAGCAGGGTGTCGCCGGGGCTGAGGCGGAAGCGGACGTCGGTGAGCTTGACCTCGCGCAGGACGCCCAGCAGGGTGCCGGTGCGCCCCACGGGGTGGACGCGGCCGTCGGCGCGGCGGATCAGCGCGGGCGGGTGGCCCGCGGTGCACAGGCGGCCGGCGACGCCGCCGGCCGTGGCGCGGAAGGTGGCGTAGGCGGCGGTGAGGAACCGGTCGGACCCGCGCTGGTCGAGCATCGCGGTGTTCAGGTTGGCCAGGATCGTGGCCGGGGACAGGTGGCGGGTGGCCTCGGCGCGCAGCGTGTAGCGGGCCAGGGCGGTGACCTTGGCGGCCTCGGCGCCGTGCCCGCACACGTCGCCCATCACGGTGCACCACCACCGGCCGGTGGCCTGGAACAGGTCGTAGAAGTCCCCGACGACCCGGTCCCCGTGCGCGGGCAGGTAGGACGCGGCCACGTCCAGCCCCGGCACCGGGACCAGGGCCGGGGGCAGCAGGCTGTCCTGGAGGCTGCGCGCGAGGTCCCGCGAGGCGGTCAGCGCCTCCCGGGCGGTGGTCAGCGTCCGGCGCAGGTTCAGCTCGTTGGACACCGCGCGGGACAGCGTGGCCAGCGACTTGAGCTCACCGGGCCGCCACCGGTGCGGGACGTCGTCGATCACGTACATGCCGCCCAGCACCTCGCCACCCGGCCCCAGCACCGGGTAGCCGGCCCAGGCGCCGATCCCCGCCGCGCCCACCGAGGGGTGGTCGCGGGTGCGCAGGTCGGTGGCGGCGTCGTCGACGACGAACGGTTCGCCGCCCAGGCCGACCAGGACGCCGCAGAAGCCCTCCCCCACCGGGTCCTGGCGGGTCGCCGGGTCGATCCCGACTGCGGACTTCCAGAACGAACGCCGCTCGTCGACCAGCGCGATGACCGCCCGCGCGCACCCGGTGACCGTCGAGGCCAGCTGCGCCAGGTCGTCGAACGCCTCTTCCGGTCCGGTGTCGAGCAGGCCCGTGGCCCGCACCGCCGCCAGGCGCGCCGGGTCCGACAGCGCGGCGGGCAACCCGTCCTGCCTGAGCCCGCCGGGGAAGACCACACCAGCCACCGCAGCCACGACGAACCCTTTCGCGCCAGCCACCGGTCACCCGCACGGGGGACCGATGCCGAGCGCTGTACCGCCCGACGGGTACTCACGGTAGTCCGTCGTCGGCGCGCCGTCGGCTTGAGTCGGACCGGGGAGTCGGACCGGGGAGTCGGGTGGGGGCCGGGCGTGGTCCGGGACCGGGCCGGCCGTCCAGTCCCGGTCAGCAGCAGTGCTCCCCGCGCCAGGCTTCGCGCCCCTCCCTGACCGCCACGGCCGCGATGACCAGGGCCACGACCGGGTCGGCCCACGACCAGCCGAACAGCGAGTTGAGCAGCAGCCCGACCAGCAGCACGCCGGACAGGTAGGTGCACAGCAGGGTCTGCCTGGAGTCCGCCACCGCGCTGGCCGAGCCCAGTTCGCGCCCGGTGCGGCGTTGCGCGGCCGACAGGAACGGCATGACCAGCAGCGACACCGCCGCCAACGCGATGCCGACGGTGGAGTGGTCGGCGGTCCCCGCGCCCAGCAGGGTGCGGACGGACTCGACCGCGACGTAGCCGGCCAGCGCGAAGAACGACACGGCGATGACCTTCAACGCCGTCCGCTCCCGCGCTTGCGGGTCCGGGCCGGCGAACTGCCAGGCCACCGCCAGGGCGGAGGCCACCTCGATCACCGAGTCCAGGCCGAAGCCGATGAGCGCGGTGGACGAGGCGATCGTCCCGGCGGTGATCGCCACGACGGCCTCGACCACGTTGTAGGTGATCGTCGCGGCCACCAGCAGCCGCACCCGCCGGGTGAGCACGGCCCGCCGCCGCGGGTCGACCGCGCCGCGCGGTGCCGGTGCCGGGGACGCGCAGCAGCCGTCCGCGCACCCGTCCTCCCGCGCCGCCGGCCCGGTGCCCGTGGTCAGGCCCGGATCGAGGCCCTCGCTCATCCGGTCACCGCCACGGCGGTCGGCGCCGGGACGGCCCCGCCCCCGTCGAGGCACGGTTCGGCGGTGTCCACCGCCAGCACGACCTCGACCAGCTCGCCCAGGGCGCGGACCAGGTGCGCGTCCGCCAGGGCGTAGTGGACCTGGCGGCCCTGGTAGGTCGCCACGACCAGGCCGCAGCCGCGCAGGCAGGACAGGTGGTTGGACACGTTGGAGCGGGTCAGCCCGAGGTGGTCGGCGAGCTGGGCGGGGTAGCTGATCCCGTCCAGCAGGCCGACGAGGATGCGGCACCGGGTCGGGTCGGCCAGCGCCTTGCCCAAGCGGGCCAGGGCGTCCTCCCGCGTCTCACGTTTCAGCACGGGAGGAACCATACAGCTGTCGCTGCACTGTCGGAACGCCGTCTAACCGACCGGGTCGGCGCAGGCGCCGGACGGCGGTTCGCAGCCGACCCCGGACGACGGGGGCTGCGACGACGGGGGCACCTCGACGGTCGTGGTGGTCGTCGGGGGCCGGCTCGGGGAGGTCGGGCCGGTCGTCGACGAGGTCGTCACCGAGGGGCGGTCGCGCGGGGGTTCGCCGTCCGGCCGGGGTGGTGCGACCGTCGGGACCACCGGGTTGTCGACGACGGCGTCCACGGGGTCGCCGGTCACGGGCTCGTCCGACGGGGTGGTGGGGTCCGCCGAGACCTGGGAGGTGAGGGGACCGGTGGGGTGCCCGTCCGCGTCCGTGCTGGTCCCGGGCGCGTCCGGGGCGGAGGCCGCCAGCACGGCGAGCAGGAACGCGGCCAGCACGGCTACGGCGGCCGGTAAGAGGGCCCGATGACGCAGGTAGCGGAACACCGGGCGCGGGGCCGCCGGCGGGGTGTTCTGCGGTGGGCTGAGCTGCGGTCGGCTGAGCTGCGGTCGGCTGAGCTGCGGTCGGCTGAGCTGCGGTCGGCTGAGCTGCGGTCGG
>NZ_JAUQOL010000027.1:0-67537 GCF_047689505.1 Saccharothrix sp. BKS2
CGACTCGGCGGCCAGGCCCAGGTACCCGGCGTCGCCGGCACCTGGCGCGACCTCACCGACTCCGTCAACTTCATGGCGAACAACCTCACCGCCCAGGTGCGGTCGATCGCCCAGGTGACCACCGCCGTGGCGCTCGGCGACCTGACCCAGAAGATCACCGTCGACGCGCGCGGCGAGATCCTGGAGCTGAAGTCGACCATCAACACCATGGTCGACCAGCTCTCGGCCTTCGCCGACGAGGTCACCCGCGTGGCCCGCGAGGTCGGCACCGACGGACGACTGGGCGGCCAGGCGCGGGTGCCGGGCGTCGCGGGCACCTGGAAGGGCCTGACCGACAACGTCAACGTCATGGCCGACAACCTCTCCACGCAGGTGAGGTCGATCGCGGAGGTCGCCACCGCGGTGGCCCGGGGCGACCTGTCGCAGAAGATCACCGTCGACGCCAAGGGCGAGGTCGCCGCGCTCGCCGGCGTGATCAACGGCATGGTGGACACGCTGCGCGCCTTCGCCGACGAGGTGACCCGGGTGGCCCGCGAGGTGGGCACCGAGGGCATCCTGGGCGGTCAGGCGCGGGTGCCCAACGTGGCGGGCACGTGGAAGGACCTGACGGACAACGTCAACTCGATGGCGAACAACCTGACCAACCAGGTCCGCAACATCGCCCAGGTCACCACCGCCGTCGCCAACGGCGACCTGTCGAAGAAGATCGACGTGGACGCCCGGGGCGAGATCCTGGAGCTCAAGACGACGATCAACACCATGGTCGACCAGCTGTCCTCGTTCGCCCAGGAGGTCACCCGGGTGGCGCGCGAGGTGGGCACCGAGGGCAAGCTCGGCGGCCAGGCCGAGGTCGAGGGCGTCTCCGGCACCTGGAAGCGCCTCACCGAGAACGTCAACGAACTCGCCGGCAACCTCACCCGCCAGGTCCGCGCCATCGCCGTGGTGGCCACCGCGGTGACCGCGGGCGACCTGACCCGGCAGATCACCGTGGACGCCTCCGGCGAGGTCGCGGACCTCAAGGACAACATCAACCGGATGATCAGCAACCTGAAGTCGTCCACCCGCGCCAACCAGGAGCAGGACTGGCTCAAGACCAACCTGGCCCGGCTGTCCGGCCAGATGCAGGGCCACCGGGACCTCAGGGCGATGGCGTCGCTGGTGATGAGCGAGCTGACCCCGCTGGTCTCCGCCCAGCACGGCGCGTTCTTCCTGGTCGACGGCGAGTCCGAGGTGCTGGAGCTGACCGCCTCCTACGGCTGGTCACCCCGCGACGGACGGCCCACCCGGTTCAAGCGCGCCGAGGGCCTCATCGGCCAGGTCGCGGTGGAGAAGAAGACGGTGCTCGTCACCGACGTGCCGGCCGGGTACCTGGAGGTCACCTCGGGCCTGGGCGCGGCGCCGCCCTCGAACCTGGTGATCCTGCCGATCGTGTTCCAGGGCGAGACGCTGGGCGTGATCGAGCTGGGCTCGTTCGGCGAGTTCACCGAGGTCCACCTGGACCTGCTGGACCAGCTGAAGGAGAACATCGGCGTCAACGTGAACACCATGCTCGCCAACGCCCGGACCGACAGCCTGCTGGTCGAGTCGCAGCGGCTGACCGAGGAGCTGCGGGCGGGCTCGGTGGAGCTGGAGGCGCGGGCGCGGCAGCTGTCGTCGGCCTCGAAGTACAAGTCGGAGTTCATGGCGAACATGAGCCACGAGCTGCGCACCCCGCTCAACAGCCTGCTCATCCTGGCGAAGCTGCTGGCCGACAACCTCGACGGCAACCTCAACCCCAAGCAGGTCGAGTTCGCCAGGACCATCCACTCCTCCGGCACCGACCTGCTCCAGCTGATCGACGACATCCTGGACCTGACCAAGGTCGAGGCCGGGCACATGCAGGTGCAGACCGACTCGGTGCGGGTGTCGGACCTGGTGGCCTACGTCGAGGCGCTGACCCTGCCGCTGGCGGCGGAGAAGGGCCTGGACTTCGGGGTCGTGGTCGACGCGGACGTGACGCCCACCCTGCACACCGACGAGCACCGGGTCCAGCAGATCCTGCGCAACCTGCTGTCCAACGCGGTGAAGTTCACCCACGACGGTGGGATCCGACTCCGCATCCGGGTGATCGAGGGCTCGGTGGCGTTCGACGTGCAGGACACCGGCATCGGCATCCCGGCCGAGAAGCTGTCGGTCATCTTCGAGGCGTTCCAGCAGGCCGACGGCACCACCAGCCGCAAGTACGGCGGCACGGGCCTGGGCCTGTCCATCAGCCGGGAGCTGTCGGCCCTGCTCGACGGGCGGCTGGACGTGCGCTCGGAACCGGGCGTCGGCTCGACGTTCACCCTGTACCTGCCGCTGGGCGAGCAGGGCCTGGTGCCGCCGGTCGTGGTCGAGCCGGAGGAGCTGCCGGAGCTGCTCGCGCCCGCCGAGCCCACCACCGAGTCCGTGGTGGCGCCGGAGGAGCTGCCCCCGCCGCCGATGCGGTTCCACGGGGAGAAGGTGCTCATCGTCGACGACGACCTGCGCAACGTGTTCGCGCTGACCTCCGTGCTGGAGCTGCACGGGCTCAACGTGATCTACGCGGACAACGGGATCACCGGGGTCCGGGCGCTGGAGCAGTACGACGACGTGGCGCTCGTGCTGATGGACATCATGATGCCGGAGCTGGACGGCAACGCGACCATGGCGGCGATCCGGGCCATGTCCCGGTACGCCGACCTGCCGGTGATCGCGGTGACCGCGAAGGCGATGAAGGGCGACCGGGAGAAGTCGCTGGCCTCGGGGGCCACGGACTACGTGACCAAGCCCGTGGACACCGACCACCTGCTGCGGCTGATCGCCTTCTACCTCGGCCTGGAGCAGGACTGACCGGCTACCGACCGACCGTCGCCGAGTCCACCGAGTCGTGGATGTGCATGACCTCGGTCAACTCCGTCAACCGGAACAACTTGTGCACCGACGCCTGGAGGCAGGCCATCCGGAACTCCCCGCCCACGCCCTCCAGGCGCCGGTGCCAGTCCAGCATCAGCGACAGCCCGGTGGTGTCCATGAACGGCACCCCGCTCAGGTCGACCACGACCCGGTCGCTCGAACTCTCCTCCAGGAGGTCGGAGAGCACGGGGACGGTGTCCGCGTCCAGTTCGCCCGACACCGCGACGACAGTCCAGCCGCCCCGCACCTCACTGCGCACCCGCAACTCCATGGGGCCCGAGCCTAGCCACCCGAGGACACGAACGCCGACACCGAACCCCCGGCACGCCGCTTTGGGCACGACCAGTCGGTGACGCGGTCGGGGGATGTGCGACGATGCGGTGACAGCCGATCAACGGGAGCGGATGTGCGCAACGAGCCAGCGGCGCCGGTGGCCATGACGCTGCCCGCCACAGCGGGCTCGTCGGCACGCGCACGGGAAGCGGTGGCGGAAGCCGCGTCGGCGTGGGGCCTCTCCGAGGACGTGGCCGACGACGCCGCCCTGGTGGTGACCGAACTGGTGTCCAACTCCGTGGACCACGCCGAGGGCCCGATCGGCCTGACCGTCTCCAGGACGGACGCCGGACTGCGCATCGAGGTCGCCGACGCCTCCTCCACCCCGCCCCAGCAGAGACCGATCCAGGTCGACTCGGCCCGGGGCCGGGGCCTGATCATCGTGGCCGCCCTCAGCTCGGCCTGGGGCACCGACCACAACGGCAACGGCAAGGTCGTCTGGGCCGAACTGTCGGACTAGCACAGCACCCCACAACACCCAAGCCGCTCGCGTTCTCCCGTATGGCCTGGGCGCAGCCCTACCACTCTTGTCAAGGGGTGTCGCACGCTCTTCGCGACACCCCTTGACAAGAGTGGTTGCCTCAGGCAGGCCATGCGGGAGAACACGAGCAGCACGCAGTTCTCCCCTAGCGGCCTGCCCAGCGGCGAGCGCCGCTCTTATCTCTCCGCCCGTGAACCGATCACCGGTGCACCACCGCCCCCACAGCAGCAGTCACTTCTGCCCGAACCGGTCCAGCCCTTCCTTGGCCTTGTCCGTGCCCTGCCGGATGTGCTCGGAGTGCTGCCCACCGGTCCGCTCGTCGGCGGCCTGACCAGCCTTGTCGATACCCTGGTCGACCTTGTCGCCGTGCTGGCCCAGGGCGTCCTTGGCCTTGTCCTTCAGCTCGTCGAACTTGTCACCGATGCCCATAACCGCCAGACCTCCTCCGCACGTGTCCCTCGTGGACACTCACGGGAAGGGGTTACCCGGTGCGCGCGATCGCACTCAACTGTGACGCGAACCGCCCCCTGGGTCCCCCGATCGAGCGAGGACCACCGGCGGTTGTGGGAGGCTTGAGGAGGCGACCCGCTCCCCCAGGTCAACGGGTCGCCTCGATGGGCAACTATCCGCTATCGATCTTGCGTTCCGTTTGAGCGATGCTGGAATGCCCTGGTCAACCCGGTTACCGGAGGTGGGATGGCGGTCGGGATCGGCCTGCTCGGAGAGGTGACGGCCCAGGTGGGCGGGCGGGCGGTGGACCTGGGCCCGGCGAAACAGCGGTGCGTGCTGGCCGCGCTGGCGGTCGACGTGAACCAGGTGGTACCGGCCGAACGGCTGGTGGAACGGGTGTGGGGCGTCGACCCGCCCAGGCGGGCGCAGGCAACCCTGTCCAGCTACATCTCCCGCCTCCGCCAGGCACTGGCCCACAGCCCCAGCACCACCACCTCCTCCACCCTGATCCACCGCTCCGGCGGCTACGCCCTCCTGGTCGAACGAACCGCCGTGGACCTGCACCGCTTCCACCACCTGAGAACCCGAGCCACCGCCTCCACCGGCGACGACCCCGGCGTGGAACAGCTGCTGACCACGGCCCTGGGCCTGTGGCGGGGCGAAGCCCTCACCGGCGTGGACAGCGCGTGGGCCACCGCCGAGCGCGACCGGATGCACCAGGAGCGGTTCGGCGCCGAGCTGGACCTGATCGACTGCCGGCTCCGCCGGGGCCAGGGCGAGCAACTGGTGGCCGAGCTGTCGCGGCTGGCCGTGGAGCACCCGCTGGACGAGCGGGTCGCCGGCCAGTACGTGCTCGCCCTCTACCGCGGCCGCCGGGCCGCCGACGCGCTGGAGCACTACCAGCGGTTCCGCACCCGCCTGGTCTCCGAGCTGGGCACCGACCCCGGCACCCAGCTCCGCGACCTGCACCAGCGCATCCTCAACTCCGACCCGTCCCTGCTCACCCCACCCACCCACCAACCACCGACCCACACCCCACCCACCGCCGACAAAGCGGTGACACCACGGCAACTGCCCGCCCCACCCACCTCCTTCGTCGGCAGGCACGACGAGCTGACGCGGCTGGACACGGCGCTGGAGGGCGCCACCCGCACCGCCCGGACCATGGTGATCTCGGCGATCGCCGGATCGGGCGGCATGGGCAAGACCTGGTTGGCCCTGCACTGGGCCCACCGCTACGCCGACCGGTTCCCCGACGGTCAGCTGTTCGTGGACCTGCGCGGGTTCAGCCCGGACCGGGAGCCGATGAACCCGGCGGTGGCCGTGCGCGGGTTCCTCGACGCGCTGGGCGTCGAGCCCGGCCGCGTGCCGGTCGCGCCGCACGCCCAGGCCGCGCTGTTCCGCTCGCTCATCGCCGACAAGCGGATGCTGCTGGTGCTGGACAACGCCGTCGACACCGCCCAGGTCGTGCCGCTGCTGCCGGGCACGGACTCGTGCCTGGTGCTGGTCACCAGCCGCAACCAGCTCAGCGGCCTGATCTCCGCGCACGGCGCGGCGCACCTCATGCTGGACGTGCTGCCCGACGCCGAGGCGCGGGCCCTGCTGTCCGCCCGCCTGGGCCGCGCCAGGGTGGCCGCCGAGCAGCGGGCGGTGGACGAGCTGATCGGGCTGTGCGGCGGCCTGCCGCTGGCGCTGAGCGTGATCGCGGCCCGCGCGAGCATGCGCTCCGACGTGCCGTTGAGCGCTCTCGCCGCCGAGCTGCGCGACCTCGGTCTCCAGGCGCTCGACGAGGACCCCGCCGCCGGCATCTCCACCGTCCTGTCGTGGTCGCACCGAGCGCTGACCCGACCGCAGGCGACCGCGTTCGCGCTGCTCGGCATCGCGCCGGGCGCGGACACCGGCCTGCACGCCGCCGCCGACCTCATCGGCCTGTCCACCGCCGCCACCCGGGCGGTGCTGCGCGAGCTGGAGCAGGCGTCGCTGGTCGCCCGGGACGTGCGCGGCCGGTACCGGATGCACGACCTGGTCCGCCGCTACGCCGCCGACGCCGCCCGCCGCGACCTCCCCGAGGCCGACCGGGACGCCGCGCTGCGCCGCGTGGTCGACCACTACGTGCAGACCGCGCACACCGGCCACCGCCTGCTCGACCCGCACGGCACCCCGGTCCAGGTCGACCCGCCCGTGCCCGGCTGCCACCCGGTGCCGCTGGCCGGCGACCCGGCCGCGATGGAGTGGTTCCAGGCCGAGCACGCCTGCCTGCTGGCCGCGCAGCACGCCGCCGCCGCGATCGGCTGGTGGCCGCCGGTGTGGCGGCTGGCGCTGGTCCTGACGTCGTTCCACGTCCGCCGGGGCCACCTCAACGACAACCTCAGGCTGTGGCAGGAGGCCCTGACCGCCGCCGACCACGCGGCCGACCACGCCACGCGGGTGCTCGTCCACCGCAACCTCGGCTGGGCCTACGCCAAGCTCACCAGGCACGACGAGGCCATGGAGCACCTGGACCGGGCCATCGCCCTGGCCGAGGAGAGCGGCGACAGCTTCCTGCTCGCGCACACCCACATCGCGCTGGCGTGGGCGTGGGAGCTGGACGACGAGTGGCAGCGGGCGCTGGAGCAGACGCTCAAGGCGCTGGACGTCCTGCGCACCATGGACGGCGGTTACTCGCGCGAGGCGGTCGCGCTGAACATGGCGGGCTGGTACACGGCCAAGCTGGAGGCGTACGACCGGGCGCGGGAGTACTGCGAGCAGGCCCTCGCCCTGCACCGGCGGCACGGGGACCGCAACGGCATCGCGGCCACCCTCGACAGCCTGGCCTACATCGAGCACCGCACCGGCCGGCCCGCGGAGGCGCTGGCGATGTACCAGGAGGCGCTGGGCATCTTCCGCGACCTGGAGCACACCTACGGCGCGGTCGAGTCGCTGGAGGGCATGGGCTACCCCCTCTCGGTGCTGGGCAGGCCGGAGGAGGCGCGGGCCGCGTGGCAGGAGGCCGTCGACATGTACCGGGCCCAGCAACGGCCCCACCTCGCCGCGCGCGTCGAGGCGCAGCTGGTCGAGCTGGAGCGCCGGCTCCAGGAGACCACCTGAGCACCGGCCCCGCCGACACCGGGCTGCCCACCGTCGCCCGGCAGCGGCGCGTGCCGCGCGGACGGCGCCTGGTTCCGCACCACCCTCACCGGGTGGCGCGGGAACCCGGGCCGAACCCGCGCCACGCCGTCAGTGGTCGAGCCGCTCCTTGCGCTCCCGCCCGGCGGCACGCGTCAGGTGGTCGTAGGTGCGGGTGCGCCGCAGCAGCCGGTCCAGCGAGGGCGGCCGGTTGTCCAGGTGCAGCTCGGCCCCCGCCGCGGTGGTCGCGCGCAGCACCGTGAGCAGCGCCCCCAACCCGGAGGAGTCGCAGAACCCGAGGTCGGTGAGGTCGAGGTGCAGGTGCCGGACGGGGTGCGCGGCGAGCAGCTCGGCCACCGCGGCGGGCAGCCGGTCACCGCTGTCGTAGGTGATGTCCCCGGAGATCGCGACGTGGGCGGTGCCGCCGTCGACGGCGGTCGTGGTGCAGGTCAGGGCGCGCGGTGGGTTCATGTGGCTGTTCCGGGATCGGCGTCGTGGGACTGGGCGTGGTGGTCCCCGGTACCGGGGACCTGGAGCAGGTCGGTGCGGGCGGCGGTGATCAGGCCCCTGGCGCGCGGGAAGTCGCGCAGCTCGGCGGCCAGCAGGTCCAGCGCGGGCACCAGGAACGCGGCGGGCACGCCCCGCGCCCGCAGGACGCCCGCGGTCCAGGTGATGAACCCGGTGAACATGCCGCGGTCGTCGGTGTAGAGCGCGGTGGCCAGGAAGTCGACGATGTGGGCCAGGTCCTCGGCGGTGTGCCTGCGCTGCGCCTCGGTGTAGTCGCGCATCACCGGCAGCAGGTCCTCCAGGCCGGTGTAGAGGGCCTTGACCAGCAGCCTGCTGGTGCGCGACACCATCGTGTACTCCTGGTCGCCCAGGTGCGGCAGGTCGTCGATCGGCTGGTGGCCGTTGCGCGGGAGGGGCAGGGGTCCCGCGGCGAGGTGGTCGGCGGCGGTGCGGGCGTCGGGCGCCCAGAGGTCGGCACCCAGCAGGCGGGCGTAGCGGCCGTCGGGGCCGAAGGCGCTGCCGCCGACCAGCACGGGCACGCCGGCGGCCTGGCAGGCGGTGATGGTGGCGTGCGCGACCGGCAGCCTCGTGGCGAGCGAGCCGGACAGCGCCGCGGCGTCCGGGCCCGTCCGGTGCAGGTGGGTGATCAGGTGCGGCGTGGGCACCTGCGCGCCCAGGTAGTCGACGCGGAAGCCGCGCAGCCGGAGCACCTCGGCCAGCAGCCGGGCGGGCAGGGCGTGCCACTCGCCGTCCACGCAGGCCACGGCGATCCGCCCGAGGTGCGGTTCGAGGCGCGGCAGGGCGCGGGTCAGGGCCGCGATGACGCGCTCGTTGATCGCGGTCGCCGCGTGCTCCTCCGCCACGGTGAGCCGGTTGGCGGCCCACTCCGCGCCGACCCGGCGCTGCACCGGGGCGATGACGTCCAGCAGCAGCACCTCGGCGGCCACGCCACGGGCGAACGCCTCCAGGACGGCGTCGGTCGCGGTGTGCTCGTCGCCGGCGCGCACCGCCGACCACAGCAGTCCCGCGCAGTCGTCCGCCGTGTCGGTGGTGGTCACGCCGTGTACCGGCCGGGTCCGTGCCCGTCGACCGCGGTCAGGTGCCTGCCCCGGGGCGCGGTGATCGCCAGCACCGCGATGTCGTCGTGCTCGCCGGTGCCGACCCAGTGCGAGGCGAGCATGTGCACGTGCTCGACGATGGCGTCGGCGGGCATCCCCGCGCAGTCCACCAGCGCGTCCCGCAGGCGCTGCTCGCCGAACATCTCGTCACCCATCGGACCCCCGAGCGCCTCGGTGATCCCGTCGGTGTAGAGCAGGCACGTCTCGCCGGGGGCGAGCAGGACGTCCGCCGTGGTGGAGGTGATCTCGGGCAACACCCCCACCAGGGTGCCCGACGTGGCCACCTCCTGCACCTCGCCGTTGGCCCGCAGCACCAGCGGCGGCAGGTGCCCGCCGCTGGTCAGGCGCAGCCGCACGTGCGCGCCGACCCGCCGGACGGAGGCCAGCACCAGGGTCACGAAGCGGCTGTTGCGCGAGGTCAGCAGGGCGTTGTTGAGCAGACCGAGCACCCGCTGGTGGTCGTCGGCCAGGGGCAGCAGGGCGTGCAGGGTGGTGCGCACCTTGCCGGTGAGCACCGCCGCGGCCAGGCCCTTGCCGCACACGTCGCCGAGCACCGCCAGGGCCTCGCCCTCCTCGGTGTCCGCGTTCGCGGCCGGGTGGACGTCGTAGAAGTCCCCGCCGATCCGCTCGGCGTCCACCGACGCCCGGTACCGGCCCGCGTACTCGACCCCGTCGAGCTGGCGCAGCACGGGGGGCAGCAGGTCGCCCACCAGCGCTTCGGTGATCGCGCCCTGCTGGGCGAACATCCGCGCCGCCGAGATCGCCGCGCCCGCGCGGGCCGCGAACAGCCGCGCGAACACCTCTTCCTCCTCGCTGAACCGCGCCCGGCCCGCGCCGCGCAGCAGCACCAGGGCCCCGGCGGGCACGCCGTGCCCGGGCAGCGGGGTCACCACGATCGAGGCCACCTCGCCGAAGCCGCCCGGCAGCAGCCAGGTCGGCGCCGTCAACGGGTCGAGCCAGCGCGAGGGCACCGGGGGGAAGCCCTGGAGCGCCTCGCCCAGGCCCGGGACGTCGTAGGGGTCGAAGGACAGCACCGAGTGCGCGGAGGTCTCGTCGCGCACGCAGTGCGTCACGGGGTACTCGCCCGACCTGCCGGGCGCGATGACCACCGCGGCGTCCGCCAGGTGGTCGGCGGCCAGCCGGGCGGTGACCTCCATGCAGCGCTCCGGGTGCAGCGAGGTCGACAGGGCGGAGGACATCCGCCCCAGCAGCTCCGCGCGCTCCCGCTCCACCCGCAGCTGCTCGCGGGCGAGGCGCACGTCGGTGTCCTCGACCAGCCACCACACCACCGCGCCGCGGTCACCGCTGATCGGGTGCGCCTCGAAGCTCCGCAGGGCGACCGGGCCCCGCACCGGTTCGCCGCCGCGGTTCGCCCGCGTGGTGAACTCGTGGTGGGCGCGCGCCAACCAGGGGGCGCAGCTCTTGTCGAGCCGGTCGCCGACGACGGCTCGCGGGAACAACAGCCTCGCGGCGTCGTTCAACCCCCGGACGGCGCCGTCGGCGTCCGCCACCAGGGCCGGGAAAGGCGCGTTGGACCAGCCCGTGTCGTCGCCGACGACGGACTGCCGGACTACGCGACCACTGTTCTGCACAATTGTTCGGGCGCCCGTGCCGGGGCCCTTCACCTCGTCAATCGCCACCGGTCGAGATAGGTGCCAGTCCTGCGGCGGACCGCAACACCGACTCGGTTCACACCCCAGGGTGCCAGACCGAGCCCGATCATACGACCCCCAGGGCTGGTGAATCCACCATCACCGCAGGTCACCGGCCGGGCACCGGGAGGCCGCGAGGGTCAGTGACCCGCCACCCGGCGCAGCAGCTCGTCGTGCCGGCAGGCCGCCGTGTGCAGGCACGCGCCCGCCATGAGCAGCAGGAAGCCGGGCAGCAGCAGCGGGAGGGCGACCACCACGCCGGCGACCAGGCAGACCGCGCCGAGCAGGTCCACGACCAGCCGGGCGCAGCGGCGGCGCACGGCCCGGCGCGCCGCGGGCCGACCCGACAGGAGCGCGACCAGCCCGGGGTCGGTGTGCTCGAACCAGCGCCGGATCTTCCTGAGCTGCCGCCGCTCGTACGGGGTGAGGTCCACAGCGTCGTCACCGACCTTCGCCCGAGTTCCGTGCCGGCGCCGGTCCCCGGTCGCCCACCGGCAGGTTCCCCGGACGCGGGGAACCATTCCGCGCATCACCCGACCGGTACCCCGCAGAGCGGGCCGTGACCGTGCGCAACGCACCTCTGTTATCGCTAACAGGAACAGCCCACTCTGTTGGCACGGCCAACCCGCTGCCGTTACGAATGTGAGTCCCTCCACCTCAACCGCTCCGGTGAACGCGCGACAGTGCTGTTGTTAGCGGTAACACGAGGGAGGTAGCCATGTCACACCCCGTTGCTCGCCGGACGTTCCTCCGCGCCTCCGCCCTGGCCGCGGCGGCGCCCCTGGTGCCGTTCAGCCCGGCGGGGCACGCGAGCGCCGCCTCCCCGAACGCCACCTCGCCGGGCAGCACCTCCCGGGCACCGCTCCCCCGCACGCCGGCTCCCTGCGGCCGTTCGCGCTCGCCGACGTGACCCTGGACCGCGGCGTGTGCTGTCGAGACTGCCGGCGGCCACGTTGCAGCGGATGTGGGGCATCTTCTCCAGCGGCGAGTTCGGCGGCATCGTCGAGGCCGTCTGCGACCTGCACGCGCGCACCGGCAAGCCGGAGCACCTGGCGCCGGCGCGGCTGTTCGACCTCGACCGGCTCATCGACGCCTGCGCGGCGGGCGTGGACGTGCTGGAGGGCCTGCACGCCAACCAGCACATCCCGATCCTGACCGGCCTGGTGCGGCTGCACGAGGAGACCGGCGAGCAGCGGTACCTGACCGCGGCGCGGGCCTGTCCGGCGACCTGCGGCCGGGCTTCGAGCCGGTGCCGGGCGAACCGCTGCACCTCACCCTGGACGGGCTTGGGGTTCGCACCGTTCGCCGAGGGCACGGAGGACCCGACGCACGTCTACTTCCACCGGGCGGAGCCGACCGTGGCGTTCGGCGGGCGGGATTCCGGGGTGGCCAACCCGAGCCGGGACGGGACCACGTTCCTCGACGAGGTGTGGGCGGCGGCCCCGTTCCGCGACAAGGGGCGCCTGGTGCGGCACGTCCGGGCCACGGCCGACGCCCGGGTGGCGGCCGGCCTGCCGGCGGCGGCCGACGCGGACGCGGTGGTGCGGACCGCCCGGCGGGCTTCCTACGCGCGGTGACGGTGGCGGGTGCGACCCGGGAGCCCGGGTCGCACCCGCCACCGGTCAGATCCGCGCCCCGAGGTTCGGGTGGTTCTTCGGCACCAGGAAGGTCGACGAGCGGAGGTCGCCGTTCGCGTCGCGCGCGCCGGTGAGGGTGGAGGCGCTGGTGCTCGACAGGTCGGCGTCCTTCCAGCTCGACTTGACGTCCCAGGAGTTGCCCGAACCGGTGGAGGACCCCAGCGACACGGGCGTCGCGTTGTTCACCGCCAGGTTGCCGGTCAGCCGGGAGGTGGAGCGGTCGACCGTGAAGCCGGTCCTGGCGTTCTTCCACGCGGTGTTGCGGGTCAGGGTCATGGCGCCCGGGTTGCCGTTGTCGGTGTAGCCGTGCGCGGCGTTGCCGTAGGCGATCGTGTTGGTCAGGGTGTGGGCGGCGGCGGGGGCCGGGTTGCCGCCGCCCAGCTTGAAGCCGTTGCCGTCGCCGGAGAAGTCCGGCAGGTTCCAGCGGTTGTAGCCGTTGCCGTACGCGACGCTGTTCTCGACGCGGATGGGCGAGGTGAACAGCCAGGCGTCGAAACCGTCGTCGACGTTGTTCCACAGCCGGGCGCCGCGCACCACGTTGCCGGTGCCGGAGCCCTCCTTGATGGCCAGGCCGTCTGCGCTCTCGCCGTTCTTGCGCGGGTCGCGGTTGCCGTGGCTGTCCAGGTTGAGGATCAGGTTGTCGCTGGACGCGCCCTGGAGCTGGAACCCGCTCTCGTAGTTGTCGCGGGTGACCAGGCGTTCGAACACGTTGTTGTTGCAGCCGGCGCAGTACCAGGCGTACGGGCCGCGGGTGATCTCCAGGCCCGAGACGTGCCACCACGACGCCTCCTGGTGGAACACGCCCCGCTCGGCGCGCGGGATGCTGCCGCCCACCGGGGTGTGGCCGGCGGGCAGGCCCTCACCGTCCACGACCACGCGCTCACCGGGGTAGTTGGCCAACCGGATGGGCCGACCCGGCTCGCCGCTCTTGAGGATCTGGACGTTGGTCGTCACGGCGTGGGTGCCGCCGCGCAGCAGGATCGAGGTCCCCGGCTGCGCCAGGTCCACCGCTCTCTGGATGGACCTCAGCGGCCGGTCGACGGTGCCGGGGTTGTCGTCGCTGCCGTTCGTGGCCACCACGAGGGTGGTCGGGTCGGCGGCTCGGGCGAGCGGCGCGGCGCCGGCCACCACCACGAGGCCGGGCAGGAGGGCGGTCAGCGCGACGCGCCACCCCCGGCGGTGGGACGACCTGCGTTTGTCGGGTTGCGGCACGGCGACTCTCCCATCGGGCGCACCCGGGCGCGGGGCGGCGCTGCGGGTCGCGGTGTTCACGGAGCTGAACCAGGACGCGCGGAATCGTTGGCAGCACTGTTGGTAAGCGTTTTCCACACCGGTCTGGGACGTTACGATCGGGGTTGACGGGTGTCAATACGACGAATGCCGCCGGAATTCACGTACGTGATTTCCGCAGAGGAGGAGCCCGATGCCCCACGCCGTCGCCCACGACCGGGTCGAGTCCGTCGCGCTGTCCTCGGTGACCCTGCCCCTGCCGACCGGCATCAGCGACGCCAAGGTGTTCACCGGCAGGCAGCGGCCCATGACCGAGGTCGCGCTCCTGTTCGCCGAGATCCGCACCGAGGCCGGGCTGGAGGGCGTCGGCTTCAGCTACGCCAAGCGCGCCGGCGGGCCCGCGCAGTTCGCCCACGCCCGCGAGGTCGCGCCCGACCTGGTCGGCGAGGACCCCAACGACATCGGCAGGCTGTGGACCAAGCTGGTGTGGGCCGGGGCCTCGGTGGGCCGCAGCGGCGCCGCCACCCAGGCGCTGGCCGCGTTCGACGTGGCGCTGTGGGACCTCAAGGCCAAGCGCGCGGGTCTGCCGCTGGCCAAGCTGCTCGGCGCGCACCGCGACTCGGTCCGCTGCTACGACACCTCCGGCGGGTTCCTGCACGAGTCGATCGGGCAGGTCAAGGACAACGCGACCCGCACGCTGGCCTCCGGCGTCGGCGGCGTCAAGATCAAGGTGGGCCTGCCCGACCCGGCTGAGGACCTCCGCCGCGTGGCCGCCGTCCGCGCGCACCTCGGCGACGGCGTGCCGCTGATGGTCGACGCCAACCAGCAGTGGGACCGCCCCACCGCCCTGCGGGTGGGCCGCGCCCTGGAGGAGTTCGACCTGGTCTGGATCGAGGAGCCGCTGGACGCCCACGACACGCAGGGGCACGCCGAGCTGAGCCGCGCCCTGACCACCGCCGTCGCCTCCGGGGAGATGCTGACCAGCGTCGCCGAGCACTACGAGCTGATCCGCGCCGGGGCCGTCGACGTGCTCCAGCCCGACGCGCCCCGGGTCGGCGGCATCACCCAGTTCCTCCGGCTCGCCGCGCTGGCCGACCACCACCACCTCCAGCTCGCGCCGCACTTCGCCATGGAGATCCACGTCCACCTCGCCGCCGCCTACCCGCGTGAGCCCTGGGTCGAGCACTTCGACTGGCTGCACCCCCTGTTCGACGAGCGCCTGGAGATCAGCGACGGCCGGATGCACCTGTCCGACCGGCCGGGCCTGGGCATCACCCTCAGCGGGCAGGCCCGCGCCTGGACCACGGAGACCGCCGTGGTCGACTCGCCCCGTTGAGGTTGACCCCGCTGGAGTCGCCCGGCGGGGCTCGGCCCCGCTGAGGTCGGCCCGGCTGGGCCTCACCCCGCCACCGGCCGGCCACCGGTTCCCCGGGCCAGCGCGGCACCCCGGGCGGTGAGCACGGCGACGCCGCCCGCCGCCGTCACCAGCAGGGCGAGCACGAACGCCGGGAACAGGTAGGCGACCTGGAGCCAGGCCACGTCACGGCCCCGGTAGAGGAAGCCCACGACCCGGTGCAGCGTCACCGCGAGCACCAGCGGCAGCAGCAGGAGCAGCAGGCGGGCGGCGGTCCACCGGGGCCGGCGGGCGGCCCAGCGCCGCGCGCGCAGCACACCCCGGACCGCCAGGCCCGCGGCCCCGGCGGCGAGCCCGAGCAGCACCGCGTCGACGATCGGGCCGGGGTCGCCCGACGACGGCGGCTGCCTGCCCTCCACCAGCGCGACGAGCCGCGCGCCAAGCTCCTGCGCCGCGCCCGCCGCCGCGTTGGCCGTGACCGCGATGCCGTGGCCGGACCCCGGCAGCAGCGCCTGGTAGGCGGTCGAGGTGAACAGGTCGCCACCGTGCTCGACCAGGGGCGCGCCGGAGTCCGTGACGCCGACGGACCAGCCCAGGGCGTAGGAGTCGGACACCCCGGACGGGGTGTGCGTCGCGGCGATGGACTCCGGGGTGGCGATCGAGGCGCCCCCGGGCCCCCGGCCCCCGTTGTTCTGGGCGATCAGCCAGGCGGCCAGGTCGTGGGCGGTGCTGAGCACGCCGCCGGAGCCGTTGCCGAAGGCCGGTGGCTCGGGCGCCGCGACGGGCACGCCGAGCACCCGCACGTGGCCCCGGGCGGTCGGCGGCAGGTCGCGGTCGGTGTTCACGGTGCGGCTGTCGCGCATCCCGAGCGGCGCGAAGACCCCGCGCCGCAGCTGCTCGTCGAACGGCAGGCCGGCGACGACCTCGACCAGGCGCGCGGCCAGCTGGGAGTTGGGGTTGTGGTACTCCCAGCGGGTGCCGGGGTCGGCGGCCAGGGTGGAGCCGCGCATCGCCGCCACGGCCTCCCGGAGGGTGCGCACCCCCGGTCCGGTGAACGAGCGGTGGGTGGTGTCCGAGAGGCCCGAGGTCTGGTCGAGCAGCTGGCGCACGGTGATGTCGGCGGCGCGCGGGTCGGCCATCTCGAACTCCGGCAGGTGGGCGCGCACCGGGTCGTCGAGCCGGAGCCGGCCGCGCTCCGCGAGCTGCACCACGGCCAGCGCGGTGAAGGACTTGCTGACCGACGCCACCGCCATGGGGGTGTGCGCCGAGATCGGCTCGCCGTCGGGGGTGCGGCCGTACCCGGCGGCTTGCACGACGGTGTCGCCGCGGGTCACCGCGACGGCGGCGCCCGGCAGGCCGGTCCGCTCCCGGTGCTCCTCCACCACGGCGGTGACGGCGGTGGCGTCGACGGCGGCGGGTGGGTCGACGGCGGGTGGTGCGACGGGGGCGGCGGTGGCGAGGACCGCGGCGGAGAGGATCACGCTGAGCACCCGAGGAGCCTGACCCGGCCGGGGTCCCCGGACATCGGACCGCGGTCCGAGTTCCGCCCGCGGCGGCCCGGCTACGGTGGCGGCATGGCACTCGGGCCCGGGGCGCGGTGGGCGGTCGACGTGGTGGCCGCCGGCGTGGTCGTGCTGTGGGTGGTCCTCCGGTCGCCGGAGCCGGACGCGCTCGCCTGGGCGGTGGCCGCGGCGCTCGGCGGTCCGCTCGCGGTGCGCGGGCGGTGGCCGGTCGCCGTGCTGGTCGGCGTGGCCCTGGCCGGGGCGGTGGCCGTCGTGACCGGTCTCGGGCAGGAGGTCGTGGCCCTGGCCCTGGCGTGGGCGCTGTACCCGCCGGCGCTGGCCTCGGCCCGGTCCGGGGCGGTGGGCGCGCTGGGGGCGCTGGTCGCGGTGGCCGCGCCGGGCGTCGCGGTGGCGGTCGTGCCGGGCCTGCCGCTGGTGCCGGGGCCCGAGGGGGCCGAGTCGTTCGACACCACCCCGGTGCCCGCCCTGCTCTACAGCGCGGTGGTGATCGCCGGGTCCTGGGCGGCGGCCGCGGTGGTCCGGGACCGCCGGCGGCGGGCCGCCGAGCTGGCCGCGGCGCGGACCGCGCGGGCGCTGGCCGAGGAGCGGCTGCGCATCGCCCGGGACATCCACGACGTGGTCGGGCACAACCTCAGCCTGATCGCCATGAAGGCCGCGGTCGCCAACCACCTGGCGGAGCACCGGCCCGGCGAGCGGGAGGCGGCGCTGCGGACGATCGAGCAGGTCAGCCGCTCCGCGCTGGCCGACGTGCGGACCGTGCTCGGCGCGCTGCGCGCCCCGCCGGCCGACCACGGGCTGGAGCGGCTGGTCGAGCAGGCGCGCTCGGCCGGGGTGACCGTCACCGCCCGGCACGCCGACCTGTCCGGGTTGCCCACCTCGGTGCGGGTCTCGGCCTACCGCATCGCGCAGGAGGCGCTGACCAACGTGCGCCGCCACAGCCGACCGCCGCGCTGCCGGCTCACCACCGCCGTCGAGGACGACCGGCTGGTGATCTCCGTGGTCGACGAGGGCACGGCGCGGCCCGGCCCGCCGGGGCACGGCCTGCTGGGCATGGGGGAGCGCGTCGACCTGCACGGCGGCGCGCTGCACGCGGGCGCCGCGCCGGGCGGTGGGTTCGAGGTGCGCGCCACCCTGCCGCTGGGCGGTGCGCCGTGACGGGTCCGATCCGGGTGCTGCTGGCCGACGACGAGCCGCTGTACCGGGCCACCGTGCGGGCGCTGCTCGACGCGGAGCCCGGGGTGGAGGTGGTGGCCGAGGCGGGCACCGGCCGGGAGGCGTGCGCGCTGGCCAGGCGGGTGCCGGTCGACGTGGCCGTGCTCGACGTGCGGATGCCCGACCTGGACGGGATCGCCGCCACCCGGCACCTGACCGCGCTCCCCCGCGCGCCGAAGGTGCTCGTCCTGACCACGTTCGACCTGGACGAGGCCGTGTACGGGACGCTGCGCGCGGGCGCGGCCGGCTTCCTGCTCAAGGACGTGCCGCCGGCCCGGCTGCTCGACGCGGTCCGGACCGTCGCCGCCGGCGAGGCGCTGCTCGCGCCCAGCGTGACGCGCAGGCTCATCGCGGACTTCGTCCGCGCGCCGCGGTCACCCCGCCGCGAGCTGGACGGGGTGACCGCGCGGGAGCGGGAGGTGCTCGCGCTCATCACCCGGGGCCTGTCGAACACCGAGATCGAGCAGCACCTGCACCTGAGCCGCCACACGGTGAAGACCCACATCGGGCACCTGATGGCGAAGCTGGCCGCCCGCGACCGGGCGCAGCTGGTGATCGCCGGCTACGAGGCCGGGCTCGCCGGGGCGTGAAAGGCCCTCCCGGGCCCCCGGGTCAGTCGCGCCGCTCGTCGATCGCGACGGACTCGACGACCTGGTCGAAGGAGTCGTAGACGCCCTCCGGCAGGGAGCGCACCGCGTGCACGGTGTCCTCGTCGGCGTTGTTGCGGGAGGCGTGGTCGGCCAACTGCTCCTTCGCCGCCGGGTAGGCCACGTCCGACAGGGCGGTGCGCAGCCGGTCCGCGGTGGTCGTGTCGCTCATCGTTCCCCATTCCTCTGCTGGTGCAACTGGCCTCCGACTACCCGGGGGGACGACCCCGAAACAGCCGCTCATCCGATGTCCGGACGCGGCCGGCACCGGTGGCCAGCGTCGTGCGGCGGCGTCGTGCGGCGGGGTCGTCGGCCACGGTGCCCGCCCGTGCCCCGGTTCGTGCCGGGTGGTGGAGAATCCAGTCGGCCGGTCGCGGCCGGCGGGGACGGTCGAGTCCGAGGAGGACGCCCTGAGCACCGGAGGAACCCGATCGTGACCGGCTCGTCCTGGTGGGACCTGGCGCTCGGGATCGCGGCCGGGCTGCTGCTGACCTGGCTCGCGCTGATCGCGGCGCTGGCCGTGCTGCGGCCGCGCGGCGGGCTGCTGCGCGAGGCGCTGCGGTTGCTGCCCGACGTGGTGCGCCTGCTGCGCGGGCTCGCCACTGACAGGGACCTGCCGCGCGGTGTCCGCGTCCGGTTGGTGCTGCTGCTGGCCTACCTGGCGCTGCCGATCGACCTGGTCCCCGACTTCATCCCGGTCCTGGGCCAGGCCGACGACGCCGTGGTGGTCGTCGTCGTGCTGCGGGGCGTCGTGCGCCGCGCGGGTCTCGGCGCGGTGCGCGCGCACTGGCCCGGCACCGAGGACGGCTTCGCCGCGGTGGTCCGGCTCGCCGGGCTCGACCGGCGGCGGGACGGGCGGACGTGATCGGACCGTCCACACAGGACTGCGTGCGTGGTGGCCGGTACCGGCCACCACGCACGCGGGTCACGGCGTGAGGACGACCTTCTCGCAGTTGTCCTGCTTCTGCTTGAAGATCTCGTACCCGCGCGGCGCCTCGGTCAGCGGCATCCGGTGGGTGATGATCCGGGTCGGGTCGAACTCACCGCGTTCGACGCGCTCCAGCAGCGGCCGCAGGTAGCGGTGGGCGTGGGTCTGCCCGGTGCGCAGCGTCAGCGACCGGTTCATCCACGCGCCGGCCGGGAACTTGTCCAGCATCCCGCCGTACACGCCGACGACGGACACGATCCCGCCGCTGCGGCAGGACAGGATCGCCTGGCGCAGCGCGTGCGGGCGCTCCGTCTCGGACCGGACGGCCTGCTTGACCCGGTCGTAGGCGGCGATGTGCGGGCTGCCGTGGGTGGCCTCCAGGCCCACCGCGTCGATGCACTTCTCCGGGCCGCGCCCGCCGGTCAGCTCCAGCAGCCGGGAGCGGACGTCCACCTCGTCGAAGTTGATCGTGGTGTGCCCGGCCTCCTCCGCCATCCGCAGCCGGTAGGGCTCCTTGTCGATGACGACGACCTGCGCCGCGCCGAGCACCTTGGCGCTGTCGGCGGCGAACTGCCCCACCGGGCCCGCGCCCCACACGGCCACCACGTCGCTGGGCTGGATGTCGCACATCTCCGCGCCCATGTAGCCGGTGGGCAGGATGTCGGTCAGGAACAGCACCTGCTCGTCGGTCAGGTCGGACTCGATCTTCAGCGGCCCGACGTCGGCGAACGGCACCCGCACGTACTCGGCCTGCCCGCCGGCGTAGCCGCCCGTCAGGTGGGAGTAGCCGAAGATGCCCGCGACCGGGTGGCCGAACATCTTCTCCGCGATGCCCGCGTTCGGGTTGCTGTTCTCGCAGCACGAGTACAGCTCGGCCGCGCAGGCGCCGCACCCGCCGCAGGCGATGGGGAACGGCACCACGACGCGGTCGCCCACGCGCAGCTTGGCCGCGTCGACGCCGGGGCCGACCTCGACCACCTCGCCCATGAACTCGTGGCCCAGGATGTCGCCGTCCTGCATGGTCGGCACGTAGCCGTCGACCAGGTGCAGGTCGGAGCCGCAGATCGCGGTGGAGGTGACGCGGATGATCGCGTCGCGGCGGTTGAGGATGCTCGGGTCGGGCACCTCGCGCACCTCGACGCTGTTGCGCCCCGCCCAGGTGACGGCCTTCACGCCTGTGCTCCCTTCGCCAGCTCTTCGGGGGACAGCGGCTGCGCGGGCCGCTGCGGGAACTCCTCGCGGGCGCGCTTGCCCCACGGCGCGCCGTCGGACCGGACCACCTCGCCGGTCTCCAGGACCTGCTTGAGCCGGCGCAGGTCGTCGTCCACCTGCTGGTGCGGCTCCTCGCCGAAGTACCGGGCGACGGCCTTGCCGATCTTCCCGCCGGGGATCTCGTAGGCCATGATCACGTGCACCTCGGTGCTCTCGCCGTCCGGCGCGGGCACGAACCACACCTTGCCGGTGTTGGGCACGTCCGCGTCACCGGTCGAGGTCCACCCGATGCGCACGCCGGGTTCCTCGTCGGTGATCTCCGCGTCCCACTCGACGGTCCGCCCGAACGGCGCGGTCGCCCGCCAGCGGCTGGTCTTCTCGCCGGTGACGCGCACCTCCTCCAGGTGCCCCATGAACGAGGGCAGGTTCTCCAGGTCGCGCCAGAACGAGTACACCTCCTCCGCCGGTCGCCTCACGGTCGTCGTGGCGGTCAGCTCCACGGTTCCTCCTCTTCCTGTCGCACGGGTGGCCTGGACCGCGGTGAGCACGTCGAGCGCCGTGATGCCGAGGACCACGCCCGTGACGCCCACGAGGCGGCCGCGACGCTGCCCGCGGCGGTTGCCCAGCGCCACGACCAGGCTGGTGAGGTCCATCGCGTCGCCCGCGACGCGCGTCCAGGACCACGGCCCGACGCGGCGGCCGGCGAGCAGCCCGGCGGCGTGCACGAGTTCCCGGGCGCCCACCAGGGGCACCACCGCCCGGGTGGTGGCGGAGTCGTCGACCCCGCTCAGCCTGCGCACCGCGTGCGGTGCCGCGACCTGCGCCACGCCCAGTCCCAGGCTGACCAGGCCGAGCACCCGCCCGCGCCGCCGCACCCGGCCGGGTTCCTCCCGCTTCGCCGTTCTCAACGCCATTCCCTGCCTCCACTGTGGATTCGGTCCCGGTTCCCGTCCACAACGCCCGGCCTGCCGGAATTCGGGCAGGGGGCGAACCGGGGTTGGTCGGCGCCCGTGTTCGGAGGCCGGCGTCCGCACGCCCCGGCCGGTGGACGAGGTGCCGTGGACCAGCACTCCCGAACGGGGTGCCACGAGCCGGGGCGGCCAAACCCGCGGGCCGCGACCGGTCCGGCTCCGGGGCGCGCCGGCCGCCGCGTCGGACCCCGGAGGGGCCCGTCCGGTGGGCCCGGTCTCCTCGGCGGTTGAGCGCGCGCGGCCCGGCGAGACCGGGTAGGCAGGGAGGAGCGACGTGAGGAGGCCACCGATGGCACGGGCAGTGGGCGTCACCGGGCGGGGCGGCCCGGAGGTGTTGGCCGTCGTCGACCGCGAGGTGCGGGAGCCGGGCGAGGGCGAGGTGCGGATCGCGGTGCGGGCCGCGGCGGTCAACCCGACCGACATCGGGTTGCGGGAGATGGGCGTGCCGGACCTGCCGCCGCCGTGGGTGCCCGGCATGGACGCGGCCGGGACGGTGGAGAGCGTCGGGCCCGGGGTCCGGCGGCTGCGGGTCGGCGACGAGGTGATGGCCGCGGTCTCGCCCCGCCGCCCCGAGGGCGGGGCGCAGGCGGAGCTGCTGGTCGTGCCGGAGGCATCGGTGGTGCCGGTCCCGGACGGCGCCTCACCGGCGGAGGCGGCGACGCTGCCGATGAACGGGCTCACCGCCGTGCTCGGCCTGGACGTGCTCGGGCTGTCGCCGGGTGACGTGCTGGCGGTGACCGGCGGCGCCGGGTTGCTGGCCTCCTACGTGATCCCGCTGGCCAAGGAGGCGGGCCTGGTCGTGGTGGCCGATGCCAAGCCCGAGGACGAGCCCCTGGTCCGCGGGTTCGGCGCGGACCACGTGGTTCCGCGTGGTGACGGGTTCGCCGACGTGGTGCGCGAGCGCTTCCCCGGGGGCGTGGACGGGGTCTACGACACGGCGTTGCTGCACGAGCGGGTGTTCGGCGCGCTCAAGGACGGCGGCGGCGTGGTCGTGGTGCGCGGCTGGCGGCCCGAGGGCACCGAGCGCGGGATCACCGTCCACCGGGTGATGGTCGTCGAGGTCCTGGAGCGCACGGATTGGTTGGAGGAGTTGCGCGACCTGGCGTCGGCGGGCGGGTTGCGGCTGCGCGTGGCAGGTGAATATCCGCCTGAGGAGGCTGCCGAGGCGTACCGGGTGATGGACGCGGGCGGACTGCGCGGGCGGGTCGTGATCCGCTTCTAGGTGGGCGGGCGGGCGGGCCCTGGACCGGGGTGCGGGGGCGCTGCGACCGGGCCGGCGCCCTGGTCGCGCCGCCCCCGCCGTCAGCACCGCCGTCAGCCCCGCCCGGCCAGCGCGGCGTCGACCGAGTGGACCAGGCGGACGACCGAGTCGAGGCCGGTCATCACCAGCAGGCTGGTGACCAGGTGCCTGGCGGGTGCCACGACCACCAGCTCCACCCCGCTCCGCGCGGCCCGCTCGTGCGCGTGCAGCAGGGCGGTCATCCCCACCGAGGCGAAGTACTCGACCCCGCCCAGGTCCGCCACGACCAGCGGCGCGCCCACGCGCGTGGCCGTGCCGAGCCCCTCGGCGAACGCCCAGTCCAGTCGCTCGACCGCGGCCTGGTCCACCTCACCGCCGATCGCCAGCAGGACCGCCCGGCCCTCGTCGATCGGCTCCACCGCGGTCCGCAGGCCGGACCCCACCGCCGTCATCGCCACCTCACGCCCTCTCCTCCGAAGACGCCACGACAGGGCGAACTTACCCGTTCGGTGCGCGGATCACGCCCGAACAGGTGACCCGGTCGGCGCGGGGACACGAATGGCCCAGCCTTTCGAGGGCGGTGCGGCGCCGGCCCGATCGGCGGGTTACCGGAACCGGTCCGCCGGGCGCGGTGCCCTCCCTCCCGTGAAAAACAGCAGGCCATCCGGATATTCACCCCGGACAGCACGCCGCGAATGCGCGAGACCGAAGCGATATGAACAGATTTCGTTTTCAATTGTGCCGATCCAGCGATCACAACCGGGCTACCCTGAGCGCGAGAAGATGCGGTGGGAGGTGCCGAATGGCGCGACAGGTGTTGGTCCGGTTGGTTGACGACCTCGACGGGAGTTCGACCGGCGACGTCGAGACGGTCTTGTTCGGTTTGGACGGGGTCTCTTATGAAATCGACCTCTCCGCCGGGAACGCGCGCCGCCTGCACGAGGCGTTGGCGCTGTTCATCGCCCACGCGGACAAGGTCGGCAAGCGCTCGGGGCGGGTCACGGCGGCGGCGCGGCGCGCACCGAGGCGGCCGAGCGCCACGTCCAGGGCCATCCGGGAATGGGCCCGGCGCAACGGTCACGACCTGGCGGACCGGGGTCGCCTGCCCGCGCACGTCGTCGAGGAGTTCCGCGAGGCGCACGAATCCCAGGACGGGTGAACCGGGCGCCCCGACCGACCGCGGCCTTTCGAGCACCGGTTTTCCCGGTCACCTCGAATGAATCACCCCGGACGGCGGGGCCTCGGCGTTGCGCATTCCGGGCCGCCCGGATCGACGCGGTGAATCAGCCGACCGTCCGCGCGCACTGCGACCACCACTGCTCCAGCACGCCGACGCCGGGCCACTGCGGTTCGTCCTCGTCGGGCGTGCGCGGCGGTCGCGGCGCCCGGCCCCCTGTCGCGTCTTCCTCGGACAGGTAGCGCGAGGCGAGTTCGTCGAAGATCGGAGTTGCGGTCACGGGCCGATCGTCGTCCACCCGACCCCCGAGTGCCGGTGCCCGACATCCGAATTGCGGAGATGCGGCGCATAAACCACCCATCCAGGTGGATTAGAGGTGCCGAAAGCGGGTCAGCGGTTCAGGGCCCGGTCGACGAGGGTGGCGAGGGGCGCGCGGACCAGCTCGCCGTGCCCCGGGGCGAGGGTGTCGGCGGGCAGGTCGCGCAGGCTTGCGACGGCCGCGGTGACACCGGCCTCGGACTCGTTGAACACCGACGGGAGCCGCTGGGCGCCGGTGCCCAGGCGGGACAGCGGGTGGCCGGTGACCAGGGTGTCGCCGCTGAACAGCACGCCGGCGGCCGGCATGAGGTAGGCGGTGTGGCCGCGGGTGTGGCCCGGGGTCGGCACGGCGACGAGGCCGCCCGGCACGTCCAGCGGCACGTGCGGCTCGACCGCGGTGACCTCGTCCAGCGACATCTTGAGGTGGGGCACGACCGCGCGCACGGTCGCGGCGACCCACCGCAGCCCGGCCGGCCGCGTGCACTGGCGCAGCATCCGGGCGGGCGTGATCTGCTCCAGGTACTCGCGGCGGGCGTGGCGGGCCTCCTCGGCGCCGGTCAGGACCGGGGTGCCGAACCGGCGGGTCATGGTGGGGACGCCGCCCATGTGGTCGAGGTGGGCGTGGGTGAGCAGGATCGCCACCACGTCCTCGGGCCGGTGGCCGATCGCGGCGATGGACGCCAGCAGCGCGGCCGAGTCGTTGGGGTAGCCGGCGTCGACGAGCGTGAGCGCCGAGCCGTCGCTGATCAGCGCCCAGTTCACGTTGGTGCCGGTGACCAGGTGCACCTGGTCGTCGACCCGGGTCAGCTCCACGGCGGGGCTCCTCGTGTTCGGCGGGCGGAAGCCGGGCCGGCCTGGGCGCGGCGGCGATCCACTCCCCAACCTAGTATTCGTGAGCATCTCTCACTTGGGACAGGGGGTCGTCGTGGCGAGCAGGACGGACGTGGAGGCCGGTGCGCGCGAGTGGTTCGCCGGGCCGGCGCCCACCGCGGTCGCGGTCCGCGACGAGCGCGGTAGGTCCCACGAGGTCGCCGGGAGCGACCGGTTGCGCGAGATCGAGCGGCGGGCCCGGCTGATCGCGGTCAGCGCCGGCCTGGCCCGCGCCGTCGCGGCGCTGGTGGCGGACCGGGCGGTGCGGGTGCACCAGGTCCGGGTCGACCCGCGCGCGGCGGGCGACGAGCAGGTCATGGCGCTGCGCGTCACCCTGGTCGGCGGGGCGGAGGCGGACGTGCCGGTGTGGCCGGGCGTGCCGCGGCTGCACGCCTACCCGGCGGGGGACCGCGTCGAGATCGCCGGGGAACCGCTGGTGGTGGTCGAACTGCCCGGCGCGGCGCGCGAGGCGGACGGTTGGGTGCCCGCGGCCGCGTTCGCGGAGGCCCTGCGCGACCACGTGGCCGAGGCGACCGCCGGCACCCCGTCGCCGGTGGTCGCGGCGATGGCCTGACCGCCTCGGGCGGTGGGGTGCGCCGACGACAACGCGGTGAAGACGTCACCGCGGCACGGGCCGCCGGCACCACCGCGCGGGAGTTCGTGGACGCCAACGCCGCGCGGTTCGCCGCCCTGCGCGGGCTGCGACCGGTTCCACCGCGAGGAGGAGCCGGCCGGACGGGTGCTGCCCCGGGCACGGCGTCCCGCCGGAGCCGGTGCACGAGCGGACTGGTTCTTCCGGCTCTCCCGGTACGCCGACCGGCTGCCGGAGCTGTTGGGGTCGGGCGGGCTCCGGGTCGAGCCCGCCGCACGGGAGCGCCCGGTTGCGGGCGCGGCTCGGTGAGGGTGGCACCGCGGCACCGCCGGCGCCGGTGTTCCCGCGCCCGGCGCCGTGACGGCTGTCAGGCGGGGCTCGGCTCGCGGCTCCGCTCGGCCCGCCGGGTCAGCGCGGGAACGGCCGCCCCCGCGGCCAGGAACACGGCGGCGGCCAGCAGCCAGCAGCCCGCGTCGAGCGCGGTGAGCCCCACCGTGAAGAACGCCGGGCCGACCATCTGCACGGTCGCCGTGGCGGCCTCGGACACGCCTTGGTAGGCGCCGCGCGACTCCTCGCGCATCAGCGCCAGCGACAGCCGCCAGCTCGCCACCACGTACCCCAGCTCGCCGGCCAGGTGCAGCAGGCCGGCGAGCACGACGACCACCACCCCGGTGGGCCGCCCGACCACCTCGGACGAGGCGAGCAGCACGCACGCCGCCGCCAGTGCCGCGCCGGACACCGCGGCGGTGCGCGCCGCGCGGGACGGGGTGGTCGCCAGGCGGGTCGCGGGCACCTGGAGCAGCGCGACGCCGACCGAGCTGACCACGACCAGCACCCCGCTCAGCGACAGCGGCAGCGACCGGGACGTCCACAGCGGAACCCCGGTGGACAGCATCGCCCAGCACAGCGACAGCACGGCGGTCGCGCCCACCACGGCGAGGTAGGGGCGGTCGCGCAGCGGTGAGGCGGCCCGCCCGGTCGGCCGCCTCGGCACGGGGGCGCGCAGGGCGACCACCGTGAGCACGGCGAAGCTCACCGCGTTCGCGGCGATCGCCGCGTGGTAGGCGGCGGGGTCGTCCAGGGCGAGCACGAGCGCGCCGACGCCCGCGCCCGCCGCGTACCCGACGTGCTGGGCGACGCGTTGCCGGGCCAGGACGGCGACGCGCTCGCCGTCGTCGGCGACCAGGCCGGTGAGCAGCGCGGTCCGGGCCGCGTTGCCGCCGTTGGCCGGGGCCGCGAACAGCACGGTGACCAGGACGAAGGCCCAGGTCCCCTGGGCGAAGGGGTAGCAGGCCATGGCCAGGCCGCGCAGGGTCGTGGTGGCGGCCAGCACGCGGCGCGCGTCGAACCGGTCGGCCAGCGAACCCAGGGGCACCGCCGCGACCAGGCCCACCCCGCCCGCCGCGGCCATCGCGATCCCGACCGCGACCGGCGGCAGGCCGGCGACGCGGGTGGAGTACAGCGCCCAGATCGTGAACCACAGGCCGTCGCCCGCCGCGGACGCGCCGCGCGCCCACATCAGCCGGCGCAGCCAGGTCTCCACCTCACCCACCGCCCACCACCTTTCATAGAATCCTGAAAGGTGACAGTAGGGTTCGGTCATGCTTCACGTCCACCTGAAGGGTGGTAGCGTGGCCGGTGTGGCGGGATGGGTCGATCCGGAGAACCGGGTGGTCGCCGCGGTCACCGCGCTGGCCGCCGAGCTGGCCGACCCCGTGCGGCTGACCGCGTTGCAGCTGCTGGCCGCCGAGGGCCCGCACACCTCCAGCCAGCTGGCCGACGCCATCGGCGTGACCGCGTCCCGGCTGGGCAACCACCTGGCCCGGTTGCGGGAGAAGGAACTCGTCACCGCCGAGCGCGCCGGGCGGCACTCGGTCTACCGGGCCACGCCCGGCTTGGGCGAGGTGCTGGCGGCGCTGGCCCACTACGCGCGGGGCGCGGACGCGGTCGGCCCGCCCGACCGCCCGCCGTCCCCCGCCGACACCGCGCACACCTGCTACGACCACGCGGCGGGCCGGCTCGGCGTCACCGCGTTCGCGACCCTGGTCGAGCGCGGCGCGCTGCGCCCGCCGGACGGCAGCGGCGACGAGGTCGCGCTCGGGCCCGACCGGGACGCCCTCGCCGAACTCGGCGTGGACCCGGCCGCGTTCGCCCCGGGCCGCCGCAAACTCGCGACCGCCTGCCTGGACCGCACCCACCGGCTGCCGCACCTGGGCGGCGTGCTGGGCAAGGCGGTGCTGGACGCGTTCCTCGCGCGCGGCCTCGTGGCCAGGGTGCCGGACAGCCGCGTCCTGACCGTCCTGGCGCCCGACGAGCTGGCCCGGCTGCTGCCGGGGTTCTGAGGCGACGCGGCCGGGCCCGGTCCGCTCCGGCCGGCCGTCCCGGGGGCACCGGCAGCGCGGAGGGGTTCGCACCCCGTCCCGTGGTCGGGCGCGATGACGGTGCCGTGGGGCGGTGTTCGGTCCGGTGTCGACTTCGGACGGACGCCGGACCATGCCTCGAACCGGTGAAACCAGGCAGCGGACGAGTGACGCGTCCCCGACCGGCCCGGGGACTGCGGGTGGCGTGGGCCGGTGGGGCACCGTGATCACCCGATCGGGAAAGGGTCGCGATTGGAATGATGCTGGCGTCGTCGTCCAGCCGCACGGGAGCCGGTAGCCGCATGTCCACCATGACCTGCACGGTCAACACAGCCGTCGCGGAAGCTATGAACCGCTACGGCGCCGGCCTCGACCGCGCCCTGCACGAGCGGGGGCTGCTGTGGGAGATCGACCACCGCGGCGTGCTGAGGGGCGCGGTGCCGCCGTCCTGCTCGACCGTGGAGGCGTTGGAGCGCCTCGTGCTCTGGGCCGCCGCGCTGAACCTGGTGCTGCTGCGCACCAACCCGTCGACGCCGAAGACCTACACCTACCGCGGCGTGGTCGACCACCGGGTGGTGGAGGTGTGGAACAGCGTGCTGCCGCGGGAGGACGGCTGGTTGTTCCGGGCGCTCACGGGGGCCCGGCCGGCGGACTCCCCGCTGGGCGCGTGAGCGCGCGGTGCCGGCCCGTCGCCCGCCTCACGCGCACGGCGTCAACCCGCCTCCGGCCGCTCGCGGACGGGCGGGTACGCCGCGGCGAAGGTGTCGCGGATGACCCGGTAGCACTCGCAGGCGTTGGCCTCCAACCGCGCCCGGTCGGTGATGGTGATGACGCCGCGGCGGTAGCTGATGCACCCGTCCTCGGCCAGCGCGGCGGCGACCTCGCTGACCGAGGCCCGGCGCACGGCCAGCATCTGGGCCAGGAACTCCTGGGTCAGCGGGAACTCGGCCGAGTGCGTGCGGTCGGCCGACATCAGCAGCCACCGCGCGCAGCGCTCCCGGATGTGGTGGCTGCGGTTGCAGGCGGCGTTGCGGGCCAGCTGGGTGAACATGGCCTGGGCGTAGCGCTGGAGCATCCCCTGGAGCGCGCCGTCGAGCACGGCGGCCAGCTCGCGGAACCGGTCGGACCCCACCCGCAGCGCCTCGCCCTCGATCTGGACGGAGCACCGCTCGGTGGGCGGCCCGGCGCCGAGGAACACCGACAGCCCGACCATGCCCTCGTCACCGACCGTGGCCACCTCCACCACCTGGCCGTGCTCCAGCTCGGTCACGATGGAGGCCACACCGGTCAGCGGGAAGTAGACGTGCTCGACCGGCCCGCCGGGGCGGTAGAGGACCTGCCCGAGCGCCAGGTCCACGTGGACGAGGTGGGGTGCCAGCCGGTCGCGGTCCGGCGCGGGCAGGGCGGCCAGGATCCGGTTGCGCGCCATGAGTCCTCCGGGCGTGTCGAGCGCCGTCATCCCGCCTCCGGTGTTCCTGTCGGGTGAAGTCAGGCGGACGTCGTGATCGCCGTGGCCCACGACGGCAACGCCACCCGCAGCAGCCCCGCCGCACCGGGGGCCATGACCAGCGCGACCAGGGCGTGGGCCAGCACGGTCAGCGGCAGCGCGAAGTCCACGCAGCCGGTGGCCAGCGCCGAGCCCGGCATACCGGCGGCCTCGGCGGTGGCCGGGTCCTGGGCCAGCACCCGGCCGCCGGAGCCCTTGACGTGCCGCACGCCCAGCGCGCCGTCGTCGAGCCGACCGGTCAGCACGCCGACGATCAACCTCGGCCCGAACACCGCCGCGGCCGAGGCGAACAGCGGATCGGCCTGCCGGTGTCCCGGCACCGCCGTGATGGACACGGCGCACCCGGCGCCGAACACCGCCGTGCAGCCAGCCGGGACGAGGTGGACCGTGCCCGGTCGCGGCGACTCGCCGTCCCGGAGCAACCGCACCGGCAGCTCCGCCCGCCGGTCCAGCACCTCCGGCAGCCGGTCGTGCTCGCGGACCGGGCGGTGCTGGACCACGACCACGGCGGCGGGGAACGACGCCGGGAGCAGCTCCAGCAGGTGGCGGTAGGCCGTCACCCCGCCCAGGGAGGCGGTCAGGCAGACCAGGTCGAACGCCGGGCCGACCTCGTTCCGTCCGGTACCGAGCACGGGACCATTGTAATGTACGGTACCGGACATACGCATCACGAGCCGTGGCGCGTGGTGTCCGGGATCAGCCCCGGTCTGCCGGTTCGCCCGCGGTCCCGGCGTCGCGGCCGACCGCTCCCCGGTCGAGCCAGGTGTGCAGCGCCCACCACGAGCGCAGGGTGTCGAGCACGGTCGAGCGGGCGTCGGCGGCGAGGTCGTCCAGCGGCAGCGCGGTGATCTCCGCCAGCCGGTCGAGGCGGTACCGGACGGTGTTGGGGTGCAGGTGCAGGGCGGCGGCCGTGTGGCCGAGCCGCCTGCCGTGGTCGAGGTAGGCCAGCGCGGTGCAGGCCAGCTCGCGGTGGAAGTCGTCGGCGGGGTCGAGCCGGCCGAGCGCGCTGTCCACCAGCAGGTCGGCGAGCAGGGGCTGCGCGGCCAGCGCGGTCTCCCCGGCCAGCTCGGTGAGGTGGTGCACGCCGCGCAACCCCTGCCCGGCCGCGAGGGGCAGCGCGGCCGCGCACAGGGCGTGGAGGTCGCGCAGCCCGGCCAGGGTCGCGCTGGGCGCGGCGATCAGCAGCACGTCGGGCGCGAGGTCGTCGGCGCTCGGCAGCCTGCCCGCCAGGCCGGTGAGCCTGCCCTCGACCAGGCCGTAGACGCCGCCGAGGCCGAGCAGCCGCTGCTCCAGGGCGCGGGCCCGGGACGGATCGGTGACGTCGGAGACCACGCAGTGGTAGCGGCCGTCGGGCCGCAGCCCGGCCTGGTGGAGGTCGTCGGCGGGCGGCGGGTCGGGGTCGCCGGGCAGGAGCAGGCCGCGCAGCAACCGGGTGCGCACGTCGCGGGTGGTGCGGGACAGCTGGAGCTCGGCGGTGTGGTAGCCGTTGACGACGTGCCGCTCCAGCGCGCCGGTGTAGCGGTCCAGGTCGAGGACCGCCTCCAGGATCACGTCGTCGGGCACCCCGGCCGCGCGGCTGCGGTCGATGGCGATGCGCACCGCGCGGGTGCGGCCGGCCTGGACGCCGCGCAGCAGGCCGGTGATGGGCACGCCCTGGGCGGCGCGGTCCGCGCCCAGCGCCTCGGCGGTGGCGAAGTCCTGGTCGTCGGGGTGCTCGGGGCGGGCCAGGCAGGCCAGGCCGGTGGCGAGCAGCACCTGGACGTGGCGGCGGTTCTCGGCCTCGGGCAGGCGCGCCACCTCGGGCGAGTGGCTCCGGGCCGCCAGGACCAGCTCGTCGAGGACGCGGTCGTCCCGGGCCATCGCCCTGAGCACCTCGCGGAGCAGGGCGCTCCGGTTCGCTGCGGGCACGGCTCCTCCCGGACCACGGCGTTGTGGCAGGGCCACAACGGGCCCACCGGGTTGTTGGCCGGCCGCCCCTACCACGGGTCCCTCACCCACTGGTTCGCTGTGGCTACCGCACAGTAGCAACGTGGTCGCCCGGCGGGCGACCGCCGCTTCGAGCCTTTCCGCCGCGAACAGAGCCGTTTCGGTTGGGAGCCCTCATGACCAAGACATCGTCGTCCCGCGCCCGACGCGCGCGGTTCCTCGGGTTGCTCACCTCCGGGCTGGTGGCCGCCGGGTTGCTCACCTCCGGGTCGGCCGCCCCGGCGGGCGCCGCGCAGCTGCGGGAGGTGATGTTCGTCGGCAACAACTGGGACGGCACCGCGGACGTCATCGCCTCCAGCGGGGACTTCGCCCGGATCGGGCGGGTGAACATCGTCCCGGACCGGGAGGAGCGATTGCGGGAGATCTACCTCAACCCGGTCAAGCTGATCTTCTTCCTGGGCATCCGCCACGGTCCGGGCGAGGGCCACGACCAGCTCGTCGACGACATGTACACCACGCCGGACGGCTCGGCCGTGGTCGCGTCGCGGCCCAGCTTCGCCGACGTGGTGTCGATCGACCTGGCCTCCGGTCGGGTCAACTGGCGCTTCCCGGTCTCGGGGTTCCGCTCCGACCACATGGCCGTCTCCCCCGACGGGCTGCGGGTCGCGGTGTCGGCCTCGACGTCGAACACCGTGCACGTGCTCGACATCGGCACCGGCCGCGAGGTGGGGAAGTTCGCCACCGGCGACAAGCCGCACGAGAACGTCTTCACCGAGGGCGGCCGGCGCCTGTGGAACATGTCCATCGGGGAGGTCAACACCGACCTCGACGACCCCGGCCTGGACTTCACCAAGGGGGACCGCCGCATCACCGTCGTCGACACCGCGACGTTCCGGCAGTCCCGGGTGATCGACATGCGGCAGCGGCTGGACGCCTTCGGCCGCTCGGACCTGTCGGACTCGGTGCGGCCGGTGGCGTTCACCCCCGACGAGTCCACGCTCTACTTCCAGGTCTCGTTCTTCAACGGGTTCCTGGAGTACGACGTGGCGGGCGACCGCGTCACCAGGGTCAAGGAGCTGCCCAAGAACCCGAACACCAGCGACGACCGCAAGACCTTCGTCAACGACTCGCGCCACCACGGCATGTCCATGAGCCCGGCCGGCGACAAGCTGTGCGTCGCCGGGACCATGGACGACTACGCCACGGTGGTGGACCGCGCGTCGCTGCGCGAGGGACCGCTGGTGCCGGCGGCCAAGCCGTACTGGGCCACGGTCAGCGGCGACGGCCGGGCCTGCGTGATCTCCGAGAGCGGCGCCGACCAGGTCACCGCGATCGACTTCGCCACCGGGCGCGAGCTGGTCTCGGTGCCGGTGGGCGACCACCCGCAGCGGGTGCGGATCGGGCACGTGCCGCAGGGGTGGGCGGGCCCCGCGAACAGCTGACGCGAGGCCGCGCCGCCCCGCCGGGACACGTGCCCGGCGGGGCGGCGCGGCCGTGTCCGGGGCCGCACCGAGCGCTGATCACGCGAAGTTACCGGGTACGACGCTATGTACGTGCACGCGCATCCCGGTGTACGGTCCCCGGTCTAGGAGCGCTCTGGGAGCGCTCCCAGACAGCTGTCGAGATCAGAGGAGGGGCTCAGTGAAGCGCTCCACCGCCGCACTGGCGGCTTCCGCGGTGGTCCTCGGTTCCGCGGTGGCGATGCTGCCGAACGCCATGGCCGCCGCGCAGGGTTGCCGGGTGGACTACACCGTCACGAGTCAGTGGCAGGGTGGGTTCCAGGCCAACGTCAAGCTCACGAACCTCGGGGACCCGGTCAGCGGGTGGTCGCTCGGGTTCACCTTCCCCACCAGCGGGCAGAGGGTGGGCCAGGGCTGGAACGCCACCTGGTCGCAGTCCGGTTCCGCGGTCACCGCCACCAACGTGGACTGGAACCGGTCGCTGGGCACCGGCGCGTCGACCGACCTGGGGTTGACCGGCACGTTCTCGGGCAGCAACCCCGCGCCCACGTCGTTCGCGCTCAACGGCGTGGCGTGCACCGGTTCGCCCACGTCGACCAACACCACCACGACCACCACCACGACGACCACGAACCCGCCGGTCGGGCGCACGCCGGTCGAGATCAACGGGCAGCTGCGGGTCTGCGGCGTGAACCTGTGCAACCAGTACAACCGCCCGATCCAGCTGCGCGGCATGAGCACGCACGGCATCCAGTGGTTCGACAAGTGCTACAACAACGCCTCGCTCGACGCGCTGGTCAACGACTGGAAGTCCGACCTGTTCCGCATCGCCATGTACGTGCAGGAGCAGGGCTACGAGACCAACCCCACCGGGTTCACCAACCGGGTCAACGCCCTGGTGGACATGGCCGAGTCGCGCGGCATGTACGCGCTGATCGACTTCCACACCCTGACGCCGGGCGACCCGAACTACAACCTGGCGAGGGCGAAGACCTTCTTCTCGCAGGTCGCCGCGCGCAACGCCAACAAGCGCAACGTGATCTACGAGATCGCCAACGAGCCGAACGGCGTGAGCTGGCAGGGCATCAAGAGCTACGCCGAGCAGGTCATCCCGGTCATCCGCGCCGCCGACCCGGACGCCGTGGTCATCGTCGGCACCCGCGCGTGGTCGTCGCTGGGCGTGTCCGAGGGCTCCAGCGAGACCGAGGTGATCAACAACCCGGTCAACGCGACCAACATCATGTACGCGTTCCACTTCTACGCCGCCTCGCACAAGGACAACTACCGCGCGACGGTGAGCCGGGCCGCGTCCCGACTGCCGCTGTTCGTCACCGAGTTCGGCACGGTCACCGCCACCGGCGGCGGCGCGTACGACCGGACGAGCACGGCGGCCTGGATCGACCTGCTCGACCAGCTGAAGATCGGTTACGCGAACTGGACGTACTCCGACGCCAACGAGAGCAGCGCCGCGCTCCGGCCCGGCACCTGCAACGGCGGCGACTACAGCAGCGGCAACGTGCTCACCGAGTCCGGTGCGTACATCAAGAGCCGCATCAGCACGCCGGACAACTTCCCGACGAGCTGACCTCGGGGTGACCGGAGCCGGGTCCCGCTGCGGCGGGGCCCGGCTTCCGTCCACCCCGGACCTCCAGGCCACCCCGGACCTCCAGGCCACCCCGGACCTCCAGGCCACCCCGGACCTCCAGGCCACCCGGGCCCTCGGGCCGCCCGGACCCTCGGGCCATCCCCACCACTCAGGCCACCCCGGGCAGCAGGCCGACCAGCGCGGCGGGCGCGATCGTCGACGGCCGGTCGCTGACCTGCCCATCGCCCAGCTCCACCACGCGCCACTCCCCGTCCTCGCGGCGGACCAGGTCGGCGGTGACGAAGGACAGCCCCAGGCCGGCCACGAGGGGCGCGACGCCCCCGAGGTCCGGCGGGGTCGCGGGCAGGTCGTCGGGGGTGTCGGGGTGCGGGCCGACCAGCCGGCACTCGCCGTCGACCCACCAGGTGCGGACCTCGGCGGAGGCGAAGTGCTCGAAGCGGCGCAGGACGAACCCGCCGACCACGTCCTCCCGCAGCTCCCGGAACCGGCTCGCCACGGCCCACGCGGCGTCGGCGTCGGCGAGGTCGGGGATGAAGGCGGCCTCGTCCCAGTGGTGCTTCATCGACTTGGTGTAGTCGCGCAGCACCGCCGGACCGGGGCCCAGCTCGTCGCGCGCCCGGTCGAAACCGGCCCGGTCGTCGCCCGAGGTCCAGGCCGACCGGGGGGTGACCCCCGCCAGGTCGTGGTACCAGCCCGGCAGCTCGTGCGCCCGGCGGTACTGCTCCGGGCCGGTCCACGGCTCCACGCCCCGCCGCCGCAGGGCTTCCGCGAACGCCGCGTACCGCTCGGAGCTCAGCATCCAGCCGCGGTAGGCGGCCACGCCGGCGCCCTCGGGCACCCGGCGCACCGCCCGGTCCGCGTCGCCGTCCGGGTCGGCCAGCGCGTCGTGGTCGACCAGGGCGACCGCCACCCCGGCCGCGCGGGCGGCCTCCGCCTCGGCGGCGAAGTGCTCGTCGGGGCGGCGCGGGTGGAGCACGTCGGAGGGCACGAGCAGCGTCATGGCCCGCATCGTGCCACCGCGGGCGTCACCCGTCCGAGGAAAGCCCCAGGTCGGAGATCCGCACCACCTGCCCGGTCCGCAGCGAGAGGTTGGCCGCGATGCCGACGCCGGCGCTGCGCAGCCCGTCCACCACGCCCGCGCGGCGGCCCAGCGGGTCCGGCGCGGTGCCCGGCCGGAACACGTCGTCGAGCAGGTGGGCGTCACCGCCGCCGTGGGGGCCGTCGCCCTGCGGCACGGGGACCTCCTCCGCCACCGACCAGTGCCGCTGGAGCAGCAGCCGCTCGCCGGCCGGGCGCGGGTTCGCCGTCGAGCCCGACAACGCCGTTCCCGCCGACCCCGCCAATCGCGACGTTCCCGACAACGCCGACCCCGCCGCCGACGACACCCCCGGGGCCCGCCGGTCCGGCGTGGCGCTCGGGTCGACCGCCGGCCTGCCGACCACGCCGGCGGCCCCGGCGGGCAGCACGTGCCCGCGCTCCACCACGTCCAGCTCCACCCGCCCCTCCGTGCCGTTCACCGCGACCCGGTAGCCCTCCCACGGCGAGTGGGCGTTGAGCGAGTAGCTCAGGGACGCGCCCGAGCCGTACCCGACGACCACCGACAGGTTGTCCTCGGTGGTGATGCCGCCGCTGAAGACGTCCCGGTCGCGCAGGTACCCGTCGTCCGCCTCGGCCTCCAGGTAGAGCCGGCGCAGCACGTCGTCGGCGGCCAGGTCGAGCGCGAACGGGTCGCGGTCCGCGCCCGGCGCGCCGGTGGAGCGCTCCGGCCGCGCGCCCAGCCCGCGCCGGGCGGCATTTCCGGCGCCGTAGAAGCGCAGGCCGCCCAGCGCGAACACGGTGCGCGGCACGTCGTGCAGCCACCAGTTGACCAAATCGAAGTGGTGGCTGGCCTTGTGCACCAGCAGCCCGCCCGAGTGGGCCTTGTCCCGGTGCCAGCGGCGGAAGTAGTCGGCGCCGTGCACGGTGTCCAGCACCCACTCGAAGTGCACCGAGGTGACCTCGCCGACCGCGCCCGCCGCGATCAGCCTGCGCACCTCCTCGTTGCGCGGCGAGTAGCGGTAGTTGAACGTGACGACCAGCTCGCCGCCCGACTCGCGGACGGCGTCGGAGATCGCCCGCGCGCCCTCGGCCGTGGTGGTCAGCGGCTTCTCCACCACGACGTCGCAGCCGGCCCGCAGCGCCGCGACCGCGTAGTGGTGGTGGGTGGCGTCCGGGGAGGTCACGATCACCGCGTCCGGCCGCTGCTCGCGCAGCAGGTCCGCGAACCGCTCGGGCGCGTAGCGCGCCGGGGCGTGCCCCAGGACCGCGTCGTAGTAGGCCATCCGGGTCGGGCTCGGGTCGCACCACGCCACCACCGCGCCGACGTCGGCGTACTCGCCGGCCAGCGCCTCGACGTACAGGGCGGCGCGGTGCCCCGCGCCGACGACGGCGTAGCGGCGCCGGGACCGCCCACTGGAGTTGGACCGCACTGCGTTTCCTCCGAACCGCTCAGGGTGCCTGGACCAGACCTTCGTGCCGCACGGGCCAACCGTCGGGGAACCCGGGGCGCGGCGGACCGCCGTCCCAGCCCGCGGCCATCAGGGCGACCGCGGCCGGCAGGCCGCCGTTGCCCGGCAGGTACGCCGGGAGCCGCGCGGACCGCCGGTTGTGCCCGTTGGGCAGGTAACCGTTCTTGGGCGAGTCCAGCAGCAGCGCGTCCACCGCGGCGCGGGGCTCGCCGAGCCTGGTCGCGGTCATCGCCACGGCCGGGAGGTGGATCGGGTGCGGTTGTTGCCAGAGCAGGAAGGTGCCGATGGGGCTGGGGCTCTCCGCCCGTCCGGGCCGACCTGCTTGGGCCACCGCGCGCCCCGGTAGCCCTTGCCCGCGCGCGGTCGCGCGGGCGAGGCCGAGCACCCGCGGGTACCAGTCGAGCGCGCGCACCAGCAGTTCCGGGCGGCCCCACAGGGGGAAGTGGGCGCCGTGCCACCAGTGCATCTCCAGGTGGAACCGGCCGCGCCGGCTGTTGGCCATCAGCCGCCGATCGCCGCAGTGACCTCGTCGATGAACACCACCTCGGCCCGCCGGTCCTCGTCCAGCGGCCCGGCGATGCCCTCGCGGATGCGCGGCACGGGTCGTCGCGGTGGCGACGCCGGCCGGGGGGCCGCGGGCACGCCGTCCGCCCCTCCTCCCCCGGAACCCGCCATGCGCCCTCCTCGGCGACGTCTCCTCGACCGCCCAGCCCGTGGTCCACGCCACACCAGGCGGGAAACCGCTTTCTACCGCGCTGTCGAAGCGGGTGTCAATCGCTGCTCCGGAAGGTTCGAGGTAGGCGTCTCACCACGTGCCGCACGACTGTGAACAGGTCCGACGAGTTCCGCAACACGCCCGGCGACGGCGCCGGCCGACCGGGTCCGGGCCACCGCGACCGCGCTGGGCCACGAGCCGGACCCGCACGCGCGCAGCCCGGCGCTCGGCCGCACCACCACGGTGGGACTGCCGGCGCCCGGGGTGGCCCGGCGCTGCGACGGCCTGGTGGCGCGCGGCGCGCTCAGCGGGCTGCATGAACCGGGAGTCGCGGTGCCCGACCGGGTCTCGATCGCCGGGTTCGACGACATCCCCTTCGCCGGGTACGCCACTCCCCCGCCGACCACCGCGTCGGTGCGGCTGGCGGTGCGGCGCGGCACCGGGCGACCAAACGGACAAAAGGCTGATACCGCAATGAATTCCAGGCCCGGGAACCGCGACACCGGGTGAGGACGGCGGGGTCGGCGCTGGCGGGTAAGTTCGCCGTTCGGGTGAGAGTCCAGGGCGGTTCCTACTCATCGGTTGCCTGCTAATGGGTGACTTGGGCCCGGGAGCAACACACGGGCGGTGACATGTCCCCGACGACGGGCTATGACGGGGGGAGGAGTTGGCCAGGGGGATCGAACAGCCAACCGGCCATGGGCGGAGAGCGCGTGACGACCGACACCGACCTGTCGCTGCGAGCGGTCACGCGCGGCGACGTGGTGCTGCTGTCCCCGGTGGGGAGGCTGGACCTGTCCACCTACGTCGGCATGCGCGACGGGTTGCTCAAGCACGTGGCGGAGCAGCCGCACGCTGTCGTCGTCGTGCTCGGCCCCGACCTCGAACTGGGCAGCGACCCGCTGGCCAGCGTGTTCGCCGCGGTGTGGATGCGCTGCTGCCGCTGGCCGGGCGTGCCGCTGCTGCTGGTGGCCACCGCCGAGCGCCACCGCAGGATGCTGGAGCGCACCGGGCTGGCCCGCTTCGTGCCCTGCCACGAGCGGCTGGACACCGCGCTCGCCGTGGCGACCGCGCCGACGCGGCGGCACCGCAACGAGATGCAGCTGCCCGCCGACACCGACGCGCCGCACCTGGCCCGCGACTTCGCCCGGCGCACCTGCCTGAAGTGGGACCTGCGCCAGGCGAGCCCGCGCACGGTGCTGCTGGCGGGCGAGCTGGTCGACATCACCCGGGCGCACACCAGCTCGGCCCTGGTGCTGCGCATCGAGCGGTTCCCCGACCAGCTCACCGTCGCCGTCCGGCACGCCGGCCCCTCGCCGCGCGGCGCCCCCCACCGGCTCGACCTGACCCGCGTCCACCGGCTCAGCACCGCCTGCGGCAACACGCCCACGCTCGACGAGGGCCGCGTCGTCTGGGCCGCGATCACCCTCCGCTCCGGCAGCCGGGCCTGACGAGCCGCGCCGGTCGGTGCCGGGACGCCCCTGAGGCCACCCACCCCGGTGAACCGCCGGTCACCCGACCGGGTCCACCCGGCCGGACACCGCGTGGCGGGGGCCCGTCCGGGTAGGCCCCGGGACATGAGCATCAACACCACGATCCGGCCGGGACGCGCGCCGGTGACCCCGGACGGGCAGCTCGGCCCGGTCCGGCGGCACCCCGGGTTCGGCGACCCCGCCTACGTCCGGCGGCGCAACGCCTTCGTGGCCCTGGCCGACGGGCTCGAGGTGGGCGAGCCGTCACCGCCGGTCACCTACACCGAGCAGGAGCACCTGACGTGGCGCCGGGCCCACGCCACGCTGCTGGAGGTCCACCGGGACGCGGTGTGCCGGGCCGTGCTGCGGGCGCGCGACGCCGCGCCGATCCCGGCCGACCACGTGCCCCAGCACGCCGAGGTGGGCGACCGCCTGGACGAGCTGACCGGGTTCCGGTTCACCCCGGCCGGCGGTCCGGTGCCGGTCAGGAGGTTCCTGGGTTCCATGGCGCGCGGCTACTTCCACGCGGTGCAGTACGTGCGCCACCCGGCGATGCCGCTCTACACGCCCGAACCCGACGTGCTGCACGACGTGTTCGGGCACGGCACGCACCTGGCGTCCCAGGCGTTCGCCGGGCTGTACCGGCGGTTCGGCGCGGCCGCGGCCCGGGTGGCCGACGAGGACTCCCTGGACCTGCTCAGCCGCGTGTACTGGTTCAGCCTGGAGTACGGCGTGGCGATCGAGGACGACGAGGTGAAGGCGTACGGCGCGGCGCTGCTGTCGTCGTACGGCGAGCTGCGGCACCTGCGGCACGCCGACATCCGTCCGTGGGACCTCGCGGCCGTCGCCGGCCAGGCGTACCAGGCGGCGGGCTACCAGCCGGTGCTGTACGCGGTCCGCTCGCTCGACCACCTCGCGGCGGAGCTGCGCGCGTTCCTCGACGACTTCGACGGCACCACCCGCGCCCGCCTCGGCCTGCCCGCGCTCGCCGAGCGCGGCCCGACGACCTGACCCGTCAGGGCCCGCGCGCTCTCGTGGGCCGGCACGACCGCTTGGACGCGGTCGCGGAGCCCCAGGACGCCCTGACCGGCCGGGCCGGGTGCGGTGACCAGGCGGTTGCGCACGTGGACGGCGCCGCCGGACCGGGTCAGGCCCACGCCGTGCAGCGCCACGAGCACCGCCCACTGCCCCGGCGTGAACAGGCTGCCGGTGCTCGCCCCGATCCCCACCTCGACCGCGTGCGCGGCTCCGCGGGCGACCAGCAGCGCCGCCCACGCGGGCGCGGACCGCCGCCGTCGCCACAGCACCGGCGCGCTCCGGCTCGCCGCCGGCGCCGCGGCGATGAGCAGCCGAGCCCGCCAGGACCGGTCGTCGGGCAGGGCGCCGCGCGCGAGCACACCCAGGTCGAGGGCGAACGGAGCCCTCGATCACCTCCCGGATCGGGGATCATGTGGGCCATGCTGGAGTTCAACGAGGACAACGGGTCCTACGAGTGGTGGATCACCACGCACCCCGAGCAGTTCGTCCTCGACGCCGAGCACACCCTCGACCCGGACGACATGGCCCTGCACCGCGTCACCTGCCGCGAGGTCAGCGGCCCGCCGCCGGTCAGCGGCTCGTGGCTGGGCGACCGGGTGAAGATCTGCGGCACCCGCCGGGAGCTGGAGCAGCGCTACCCCACCGCCCGCCCGTGCGGCCGGTGCCTGCGGTAGGGCGCGCTCAGGCCAGCTTCACGCCCACGATGCACGTGTCGTCGTCGGTGTCGGCCGGGCTGCGGTCCAGCAGGTGGTCCAACCGCCGCTCCAGCGACCCCTCGTACCCGGAGGCGGCGGTGAGCAGCCAGTCCAGGCACTCGTCGAGGTCGGCGTCCCGGCGCTCGATCAACCCGTCGGTGTAGAGCAGCAGGGTGTCGTCGAGGTCCAGGACCACCTCCGCCTCGTCGTAGTCGGCCTCGGAGATCGCGCCCAGCATCACCCCGCGCGGGTTGGGCAGCGCGTCGGCCCGCCCCTCGCGCACCAGCACGGGTGGCGGGTGGCCGGCCCTGGCCCAGCGCAGCACCCGCGTGTGCGGGTCGTACAGCGCGCACACGGCGGTGGCCAGGATGTTGTCGGTCAGGTGGTGCGCCACGAGGTTGAGCCAGCACAGCAGCTGCCCCGGCCCCGCGCCGGTCGCGGCCAGGCCGCGCAGCGCGTTGCGCAGCACCACCATGCCGGTGGCGCCCTTGATGCCGTGCCCGGTGATGTCGCCGACCGACAGCAGGATCTGCTTGGACGGCAGCACGACCGCGTCGTACCAGTCGCCGCCGACCAGGTGCTCCTGCTCGGCGGGCCGGTAGCGCACCGCGATCTGGAGCCCGAACGCCTCGATCGACGGCTGGGTCAGCGGCATGATCGCGCGCTGGAGCTGGAGCGCCAGCCTGCTCTGCTCGGCCGCCTGCTGCTCGGTGTGCGCGAGCTGGTCGCGGGTGGCCGACAGCGCCACCTCGGTCCAGTGCTGCGCCGACACGTCCTGGTAGGCGCCGCGCACGGCCAGCAGGCGGTCGCCGGCCAGCACGGGTTCGGCGACGACCCGGATGTGGCGGACGATCCCGTCCTGCCGCTGGAACCGGAACGAGGTCGAGTCGGGGCGGCGGTGGTGCAGCACGGTGCGCAGGAACCGGGTGATGGTGGCCGTGTCGTCGGGGTGGCAGTACCCGGCCAGCGCGGACAGCGGCACCGGGTCCTCGACCGGGTCGAGGCCGTAGAGGGCGAACAGCTGCCGGTTCCAGGTGATCCGCCCGCCGGCCACGTCCTCCTCGAAGCCGCCGATGCGCCCGAGGCGCTGCGCGTGGTGCAGCAGGTTCGCCAGCCGGGTGGTCTCGTCCTCCACGCGCCAGACGACCAGCACGCTGTCGCCGTGCCTGCTGATGCCCACGCCCGCGGTGAGGACCAGCGGCACCTGCTCCACCAGCGCGGTGAGCGCCATGCGGTCGCTGCGGAACGGCTCGCCGGTGGCGTGCACGTGCTCGACCTTGTCGAACAGGTCGCCCTCGCCCGCGGCCAGCGGGTACGCCTCCAGCAGCAGCATCCCGGTCACCGAGCTGCGCGGCCGGCCCGCGAGGTCGACGAACCGGTTGTTGACGTGGTGGATGCGGAAGTCGAGCAGCGCGCCGGTCGGCGACAGGTGCGGGCGCAGCACCAGCGCGGGGTCGAGCAGGACCTCGGCGAGGTCGACCAGCTCGTCGGCCACCGGGCTGTCGGCGTCCGGCTCGCCCGCGGCCGTGGCGTCCAGGGTGTGGGCGCACAGCTCGGCCAGCGCCTCGACCTGCCGCAGGATCCGCGGCGGCTGCGGCGGCTGCGGTTCCGGCCAGCAGATCTCCAGCACGCCGACGACGCGACCGCCGGACTCGGCGGGCGCGGCGACCCGGGCGCCGTGCAGGTCGTGGTGCCCGACCGAGGGCAGGCCGGACTCGGTCAGCCCCGGGATCCACACCGTGGTGCGCTCGGCGAGCGCCCGCCGGGCCGGGGTGGCGATGCCGGGCGGCACGTACCGCCAGCGCCTGGCCTCCTCGGTGGCGAACCCGGCCGAGCCGCGCAGGGTCAGCGACGCGTCCATCGCCGCCGACCAGATGGCGACCGCGGTCGCGCCCAGCGGCGCCAGCGCGTGCTCCAGCAGCGACTCGGCCACGGCCTGGGTGTCGCCGGCGGCCAGCGCGCCGCTCTCCGCGGTGCGCAGCCGGACGGCGGCGGACCGGCCGGCGGCGGACCGGCCGGCCCCGAACCCACCGGGCCCGGACCCGCCGCCGGTGGCGGACGGCGGCGCGAGCAGCTCGCCCGCCGCCTCGGTGAACCGGTCGCGCGACGCCTGGTCGACCACGTCCGCGGCCAGCTCCAGCTGGCCGAGACCGGCTTGGTCGGCGAGCAGCGCCAGCTGGCGCGCGGCTTCCGCCGGGCCGCAGCCCAGCCGTTCGACGAGGACGCCCTTGGCCATCTCGATGAGCGCGCGGCCGTCGGCCACGGCGTGCGCCTCCCGCACCTCGCGGGACAGCCGCTCGACCGTGGCGGCGAGCCGGGTCAGGCCGGCGCCGGCGACCGCGGTCCGGGGTTGGGCCGCGGTCGCCCGGTGGTCCGGGGCGTCGGTCGACAAGCGGGATCTCCTCGGTCGGCGGGCGGTGGAGCGGTGTTCAGCGGTCCAGCCAGCGCTGCATGCAGTTCACCAGGTCGTCGGAGTCCACGGGCTTGGTGACGTAGTCGTTGGCGCCCGAGTCGAGGCTCTTCTCCCGGTCGCCCGGCATGGCCTTGGCGGTGACGGCGATGATCGGCAGGTCGGCGTGCTCGGGCATGGCGCGGATCGCCGTCGTGGCGGCGTAGCCGTCCATCTCGGGCATCATCACGTCCATCAGGACGAGGTCGACCTCCGGGTTCGCCGACAGCGCCTCGATGGCCTCGCGGCCGTTCTCGGCGTGCAGCACGCTCACCCCGTGCAGCTCCAGGATGCTGCTCAGGGCGAACAGGTTGCGCGCGTCGTCGTCGGCGATGAGCACCGTCCGCCCGGCGAGCCGGCCGTTGACCGGGCGCGGCGCGGGCTGGTGGTGCGCCGGGTCCTCGTGGCGCACCAGCGGCAGCACCGCACCGGGCACCTCCGCGGTCAGGTGCAGGGCGATGCGCTCGCGCAGCTCGTCCAGGCTGGACAGCAGCTCCAGCGGCCGGTCGACGGGGCGCGACTGGAGGCGCCGCTCCTGCTCCGGCGCCAGCCGCCGGTTGTTGTGCGCCAGCACCGGCACGTTGCCCAGGCCGGCGTCGCCGTCCATGGCCTCCAGGAACTCCAGCGCCGCGCCGTCGGGCATGTCCAGCTCCAGCACGACGCAGTGGCACGCCTCGGCGGCCAGCACGGCCGCGGCCTCCTGCGCGCCCACCACGGTGATGACCTCGACCGGTCCCCGCGGGTCGTTGCTGTCGGCCAGGTCGGTGACCGCGCTCTGCGCCACCAGGGACAGCAGGCCCTGGGGCCGCTCCTCGATGACCAGCAGCCGGCGCTGGTGCGCCGGTCCGCCCGAGCCGCCCTCGGCCGGGGCCGGGTGCTCCGCCACGGGCAGGGCGGCGGGCGACGGCACGCCGCCCGCGGTGGGCAGCTCCTGGAACTCGGGGCGCGCCACCGGCAGGTAGAGGGTGAACGCGCTGCCCTTGCCCAGGGTGCTCTCCGCGGTCACCACGCCGCCGAGCAGGTAGGCGATCTCGCGGCTGATGGACAGGCCCAGGCCCGTGCCGCCGTACTTGCGGCTGGTGGTGCCGTCGGCCTGCTGGAACGCGCCGAAGATCGACTCCAGCTGCTGCTCGGCGATGCCGATGCCGGTGTCCACCACGCGGAAGGCGATGGCCTGGCCGTGCCGCTTCACCGGCGCGGGCAGCTCGGCCGGGTCGGCGGGCTCGATGCGCAGCTCCACGCTGCCGGTCTCGGTGAACTTCACCGCGTTGGACAGCAGGTTGCGCAGCACCTGCCGCAGCCTGCTGTCGTCGGTGAGCAGCTCTGCGGGCACGCCGGAGCCGGTGGTGATGCGGAAGCCGAGGCTCTTCTGCGTGGTCATCGGCCGGAACGTGGCCTCGACGTAGTCCAGCAGCTGCCGCAGCGGCACTCGCTCGGGCGTGATGTCCATCTTGCCCGCCTCGACCTTGGACAGGTCGAGGATGTCGTTGATCAGCTGGAGCAGGTCGGAGCCCGCCGAGTGGATGATGCCCGCGTACTCGACCTGCTTCGGGGTGAGGTTGCGGGTCGGGTTCTGGGCCAGCAGCTGGGCCAGGATGAGCAGGCTGTTGAGCGGGGTGCGCAGCTCGTGGCTCATGTTGGCCAGGAACTCCGACTTGTACTTCGACGCCAGCGCCAGCTGCTTGGCGCGGGTCTCCAGCTCCTGCCGGGCCTGCTCGATCTCCAGGTTCTTGGTCTCGATGTCGCGGTTCTGCTGGGCCAGCAGCGCCGCCTTCTCCTCCAGCTCCGCGTTGGAGTCCTGGAGCTGCTCCTGCCGCTTCTGGAGCTCGCCGGAGCGGGCCTGGAGCTCGCCGGCCAGGCGCTGGGACTCCACCAGCAGCTCGTCGGTGCGGGCGTTGGCGACGATGGTGTTGACGTTGACGCCGACGGTCTCCATCAGCTGTTCGAGGAAGTCGCGGTGGATCGCGGTGAATTGGTGCACCGAGGCCAGCTCGATCACGCCCAGCACCTGGTCCTCGACCACGATGGGCAGCACCACCAGGTTGATGGGCGCGGTCTGGCCGAGGCCGGAGGACACCGTGACGTAGCCGGGCGGCACGTCGTCCACGGCGATGGTGCGGCGGCTGCGCGCGGCCTGCCCGACCAGGGACTGGCCGAGCCGGAAGCGGGTGGGCCGGGTGGCCACGTGGTCGTCGGCGTCGGGGCGGCCGTAGGAGGCGATCAGGTGCAGCTCCGGCTCCTCGTCCGCGTCGTCGGCGAGGTAGAACGCGCCGTACTGGGCGGAGACCAGCGGGGCCAGCTCGTCCATGATCAGCTCGGCGACCACGGCGAGGTCGCGACGGCCCTGCATGAGCCCGGAGATGCCGGCCAGGTTGGTCTTGAGCCAGTCCTGGTCCTGGTTGGCCTTGGTGGAGACGCGCAGGGACTCCACCATCGAGTTGATGTTGTCCTTCAGCTCGGAGACCTCGCCGGAGGCGTCCACGGTGATCTGCCGGGTCAGGTCGCCGGACGCGACCGCGCTGGTGACCTCGGCGATGGCGCGGACCTGGCGGGTGAGGTTGCCGGCGAGTTCGTTGACGTTCTCGGTGAGGCGCTTCCAGGTGCCGGAGACGCCCTCGACCTCGGCCTGGCCGCCGAGCTTGCCCTCGGTGCCCACCTCGCGCGCCACCCGGGTGACCTCCTGGGCGAAGGCCGAGAGCTGGTCCACCATGGTGTTGATGGTGGTCTTGAGCTCCAGGATCTCGCCGCGCGCGTCGACGTCGATCTTGCGGGTCAGGTCGCCGTTGGCGACGGCGGTGGTGACCTGGGCGATGTTGCGGACCTGGTTGGTCAGGTTGTTCGCCATCGAGTTGACGTTGTCCGTCAGGTCCTTCCACGTGCCCGCCACGTTGGGCACCCGCGCCTGACCGCCCAGGATGCCCTCGGTGCCCACCTCGCGCGCCACCCGGGTCACCTCGTCGGCGAACGCCGAGAGCGTGTCCACCATCGTGTTGATCACGCCGGCCAGCGCGGCGACCTCGCCCTTGGCCTCGACGGTGATCTTCTGCGACAGGTCGCCGCGCGCCACCGCGGTCGCCACCTGCGCGATGGACCTCACCTGGCTGGTCAGGTTGGAGGCCATCACGTTGACGTTGTCGGTGAGGTCCTTCCAGGTGCCCGACACACCGCGCACGGTGGCCTGGCCGCCGAGGTTGCCCTCGGTGCCGACCTCACGGGCCACGCGCGTGACCTCGTCCGCGAACGCCGACAGCTGGTCCACCATCGTGTTGATGGTGTCCTTGAGCTCCAGGATCTCGCCGCGCGCGTCCACGCGGATCTTCTGCGACAGGTCACCCCGCGCCACCGCCGTGGTCACCTGGGCGATCGACCGCACCTGCGCGGTCAGGTTGTCCCCCATGACGTTCACCGACTCGGTGAGGTCCTTCCAGGTGCCCGAGACGCCCTTGACGTCCGCCTGACCGCCCAGCCGGCCCTCGGTGCCGACCTCCCGGGCGACGCGCGTGACCTCGTCCGCGAACGCCGACAGCTGGTCCACCATCGTGTTGATGGTGTTCTTCAGCTCCAGGATCTCACCGCGCGCGGTGACCGTGATCTTCTGCGACAGGTCACCCCGCGCCACCGCCGTGGCGACCTGGGCGATGGAGCGCACCTGCGCGGTCAGGTTGCCCGCCATGAAGTTGACGGAGTCGGTGAGGTCGCGCCACGTGCCGGAGACGCCCTTGACGTCCGCCTGACCGCCGAGGATGCCCTCGGTGCCGACCTCGCGGGCCATGCGGGTGACCTCATCGGCGAACGAGGACAGCTGGTCCACCATCGTGTTGATGGTGTTCTTCAGCTCCAGGATCTCGCCCCGCGCGGTGACCGTGATCTTCTGCGACAGATCGCCCCGCGCCACCGCCGTGGTCACCTGGGCGATGTTGCGGACCTGGTCGGTCAGGTTGCCCGCCATGAAGTTCACCGAGTCGGTCAGGTCGCGCCAGGTGCCGGCGACGCCCGGCACCTGGGCCTGCCCGCCGAGCCGGCCCTCGCTGCCCACCTCGCGCGCCACACGGGTGACCTCGTCCGCGAACGCCGAGAGCTGGTCCACCATCGTGTTGACGGTTTCCTTCAGCTCCAGGATCTCGCCGCGCGCGTCCACGTCGATCTTCTGCGACAGGTCGCCCCGCGCCACCGCGGTGGCGACCTGGGCGATGTCGCGGACCTGGCTGGTCAGGTTGCCCGCCATGGCGTTCACCGATTCGGTGAGGTCCTTCCAGGTGCCGGACACGCCGGGCACCTCGGCCTGGCCTCCCAGCCGGCCGTCGGTGCCGACCTCGCGCGCCACGCGCGTCACCTCTGAGGTGAACAGCGACAGCTGGTCGACCATGCCGTTGAAGACGGTGGCGATCTCGCCGAGCAGGCCGTCCGCGTCGTCGGGCAGCCGGGTGCCGAAGTCGCCGTCGCGGACCGCGGTCAGCCCGGCGAGGAGCTGCCGCAGCTCGGGCTGGTCCACCGGCGTCGCCTTGCCGGAGGCCCGTCTCGCGACCGCGGTCCCCTTGGCCGTCGTCTCAGCCATGCCACCCTCGTTCCTCGCGACTCCAGCGCAGAGCAGCGACAGGCGCCCGCTCGTGGTTGAACGGGCGCCTGTCGTCCGCGACACGGTACACGCCGTCACGGGCGCCGTCGGCGGGTGACACGCGGTTCGCCGAAGGGGTCGGGAAGGGCGTCGGCGGGGTGTTCCGCGAGGTGTTCCGCGGGGTTCTCGGGAGGGGTGTTCGGGGGGTCTTCAGCAGGTGGTCGGGCCGGGGGCGGCGCGGCGTTCGAGCAGCACGGTGTCGCGCCAGGTGCCGTGGTGCCGGGCGATCCGCTCGCGGACGCCGACGGTGCGGAAGCCCGCAGCGTGGTGCAGGGCGATGCTCGCGCGGTTCTCCGGGAAGATCGCGGTCTGGAGCGTCCACAGGCCGCCGGTGTCGGCGGCGGTGACCTGCTTGTGCAGCAACGCCTTCCCCACCCCACGACCGCGGAAGCCCTCGCCGACGTAGACGGAGGTCTCGGCGACGCCGGAGTAGCACTCGCGGGTCGACACCGGCGTGGCGGCGGCCCACCCCGCGACCCGGCCGTCGACCACGGCCACCCAGCGGTGCTCGGGCAGCCACTTCGCCTCGAGGGTGCGGCGGCTGGGGGTCTCGGTCTCGAAGGTGGCGTTGCGCGTGGCGATGCCCTCGCCGTAGACGCGGCGCACGTCGACCCAGTCGCGGTCGGTCATGGCGCGCACGGTGACGTCGTCCGGCAGGTCGGTGGGGCAGCACGGACGGGTGACGATGGTGCCCATGACCGCGTCGGCGGCGTGCGGCAGGCCGGTGCAGCAGGCCGGGTTGACCGACACGAGGGTGGCTGTGCCCTCCTTGCGCAGCCGGACGAAGCCGACGTCGGCGAGCTTGCGCAGGTGGTGGGAGCAGGTGGACTGGCTGATGCCGACCGCCTCGGTCAGCGCGCCCACGGTGATCTCGCCCTGGTGGGTGGCGACGGTGTGCAGCAGCCGCACGCGCGTCGGGTCGGCCAGGCAGGCGAACCACTCGGCGTAGGTGGCGGCGTCGTCCGGCGCGAGGCCGGCGGCCGACCCGGTCGTGGGCTGCGCGGTGGCGGACCGCGCGGGCGTCGTCATGGGGCCAGTTTATCGACCGGAACCGATGGTTGTCTGCATCGACATCGCTCGATAGAGTGCGGCCTGTTCGATCGAAGAACGACGATGAACTGGAGTGGTCATGAGTGAGTTGCCGGTGGTCGTGGTGGGGGCGGGGCCGGTCGGGCTGGCCGCGGCGGCGCACCTCGTCGAGCGCGGGTTGCGGCCGTTGGTGCTGGAGGCGGGGCCGCGGGCGGGCGCGGCGGTGGCGGGGTGGCACCACGTGCGGCTGTTCTCGGCGTGGTTGGAGCTGGTCGACCCGGCCGCGCGGCGGCTGCTGGAGCGCTCCGGGTGGACCGCGCCCCCCGCCGACCACCACCCGACCGGCGCCGAGTGGGCGGCCGGGTACCTGGAGCCGCTGGCCGAGGCGCTGGGCGAGCACGTCCGGTTCGGCGCGCGGGTGGTGGGTGCGGCCCGGCGTGGCCGGGACCGGGTGGTGGACGCCGGTCGGGACGACGAGCCGCTGACCGTGCACGTGGAGACCACCGGCGGGGAGGAGCGGATTCCCGCCCGCGCCGTGGTCGACGCCTCCGGCACCTGGGGCTCGCCCAACCCGCTGGGCGGCGACGGGCTGCCGGCGGTCGGCGAACGCGCGGCCGCCGACCGGATCGCCTATCGGGTGCCCGACCTGGTCGCGGAGGCCGAGCGCTACGCGGGCAAGCGCACCGCCGTCGCGGGCAGCGGGCACTCGGCGCTGACGGCCCTGGTCGCGCTGGCCGGGCTGGCGGACCGCCACCCCGGCACGCACGTCACCTGGCTGCTGCGCCGCGGCGCGGTCGGCGCCGCGTTCGGCGGCGGCGAGGCCGACCAGCTCCCCGCCCGCGGCGCGCTCGGGCTCAGGGCGGCGGCCGCCGCGCGGGCCGGGCACGTCGAGGTGGTCACCGGGTTCCGCACCGGGGCCGTCGAGCGCGAGGGCGAGCGGCTGGTGCTCCGGTCGCAGGACGGCAGGCGGCTCGACCCCGTGGACGAGGTGGTGGCGCTGACCGGGTTCCGCCCCGACCACTCGTGGCTGTCGGAGGTCCGGCTCGACCTGGACCCGGTGCTGGGTGCGCCGACCCGGCTGGCGCCGCTGATCGACCCGAACGTCCACTCCTGCGGCACGGTCGAGCCGCACGGCGCGGACGAGCTGCGCCAGCCGGAGGCCGGGGTGTACGTGGTGGGGATGAAGAGCTACGGCCGCGCGCCGACGTTCCTCGCCCTGACCGGCTACGAGCAGGTCCGCAGCGTGGTCGCCGAGATCGCCGGCGACCACGAGGGCGCGGAGCGGGTCGAGCTGGTGCTGCCCGAGACCGGCGTGTGCGGTGGCTCCGGGGTCTTCGACGCCGCCGAGCCCGGGTCGGGCGGCTGCTGCGGCGGTCCCGCCGTGGCGGACCTGACCCTGACCGCGCCGGCCGCGCGCCCCTGACGCCCGCCGGTCCGGCGCGCCGAGGGGACGCGCCGGGCCGGTGGGTCCCGCGCCCGACGTCCCGGCGCCGACACGCCACCGTTCACCCCTGGAGCACGGGCTACCTCCAGCGCTCGCGCAGCCGCAGGCTGACGTAGACCAGGGCCACCAGCGCCGGCACCTCGATCAGCGGTCCGACCACGCCCGCGAGGGCCTGGCCGGAGGCCACGCCGAACACGCCGACGGCCACCGCGATGGCCAGCTCGAAGTTGTTGCCGGCGGCGGTGAAGGCCAGCGTGGTGGTGCGCTCGTAGGACAGGCCGGCGGCCTTGCCCAGGGCGTAGCCGCCGAACCACATCACCGCGAAGTACACCAGGAGCGGCAGCGCGATGCGGACCACGTCCAGCGGGCGCGAGGTGATCTGGTCGCCCTGGAGGGCGAACAGCAGGACGATGGTGAACAGCAGGCCGTAGAGCGCGACCGGGCCGATCTTCGGCAGGAACTTCGACTCGTACCAGTCGCGGCCGCGGGCGCGTTCGCCGAGGCGGCGGCTGAGGTAGCCGGCGGTCAGCGGGACGCCCAGGAAGACGACCACGGACAGGGCGATCTCCCACGGCGAGAAGTCGATCCCGGTCGTGTCCAGCCCGAGCCACCCGGGCAGCAGGTCCAGGTAGAACCAGCCCAGCACGCCGAACATGAGCACCTGGAACACCGAGTTCAACGCCACCAGCACGGCGGCGGCCTCCCGGTCGCCGCAGGCCAGGTCGTTCCAGATGATCACCATGGCGATGCAGCGGGCCAGGCCCACGATGATCAACCCGGTGCGGTACTCGGGCAGGTCGGGCAGGAAGACCCAGGCCAGGGCGAACATCAGGGCCGGGCCGAGGACCCAGTTCAGCACCAGCGACAGCACCACGGTGCGCCGGTCGCCGGCGACCGCGCCCAGCCGGTCGTAGCGGACCTTCGCCAGCACCGGGTACATCATCAGCAGCAGGCCCAGCGCGATCGGCAGCGACACCCCGGCGACCTCGACCGCCTCCAGCACGCCCGGCAGACCGGGCGCGAACCGGCCCAGGGCCAGGCCGGCGACCATCGCCACCCCGATCCACACCGGCAGGAAGCGGTCCAGGAACGACAGCCCGCGCAGGACGTCGGGTTGCCGGGCGGACGCGGTCAAGGGGGCCTCCGGGGTGGGTGGTTGCGTCGGGCAGGACGAGTCAACCACAATTGAGTCAATGAACGCTGACTGGCCTGACCGGCTGACCGCCCGTGCCCGGGTCCACGCCGCCCTGGGCGAACCCGCACGGCTGGCGGTCGTCGAACTGCTGCTGCTGGGGGACGCCTCCCCCGGCGAGGTCGGCCGGGCGCTGGGCCTGCCCAGCAACCTGGTGGCCCACCACGTCGGGTTCCTGGAGCGGGCGGGTGTGGTGGAGCGGTCGCGGTCCGAGGGCGACCACCGGCGCACCTACCTGCGCCTGCGCCCGGCCGCGCTCACCGGCCTCGCCCCCGCCGCGACGCGGGAGGCCGGCCGCGTGGTGTTCGTGTGCAGCCACAACTCCGCGCGCTCCCAGCTGGCGGCCGCGCTGTGGGCGGACCGCAGCCCGGTGCCCACCGCGTCGGCGGGCACCCGACCGGCCGACCGGGTCCACCCCCTGGCGGTCGCCACCGCCCGCGCACACGGGCTGTCCCTGGCCAGGGCGCGCACCCGCCCCGTGACCGACGTGCTGCGCGACGACGACCTGGTGGTGGCGGTGTGCGACAGCGCCCACGAGGAGCTGGACCCGGCCGACCGGCTGCACTGGTCGGTGCCCGACCCCGCCGCGGCCGGCACCGGGGACGCCTTCGACGCCGCCTTCCGCGACCTGGCCGGCCGGGTGGACCGCCTCGCGCCCGCCGTGCACCGCACCACGTGACCGACCACGCGGCCGACCGTGCCGCCGACCGCCCGACACCGGAGGACAGCCCGTTGCACCGCAAGCCCGAGGTCCTGTTCGTCTGCGTCCACAACGCCGGCCGCTCCCAGATGGCCGCCGCCCTGCTCCAGCACCACGCCCTGGGCCGCGTCGAGGTCCGCTCCGCCGGCTCCGCGCCCGCCGACCAGGTCAACCCCGCCGCCGCGCGGGCGCTGGCCGAGTGGGGCCTGGACATCACCGCCGAGGCGCCCAAGAAGCTCACCACCGAGGCCGTCGAAGCCTCCGACGTCGTCATCACCATGGGCTGCGGCGACACCTGCCCCGTCTTCCCCGGCAAGCGCTACCTGGACTGGGCCCTCGACGACCCGGCCGGCCAGGGCGTCGAGGCGGTCCGCCCCATCCGCGACGAGATCGACCGGCGCGTGCGCGCGCTGCTGGCCGAACTGCTCGACCCGCCGCGGGTACCGGGAACGTGAGATTTCCCGTTTACCGGGAATAGCGCCGGGACTTCCCGTCAATTAGGCCATGCGAGTGGTCGACAACTGTTTCCGCAATCGCGCCCAACGGTTGAATGCTAGCGTCCTGCCCCACTGAAACCGCAGCTCAGCGGTTCACCGGTTTCCGCACGCTTGCGGAGAGCAGGCACCACGGAGAAACTGTTGATCATTCGCGACGAGGAAAACCAGAGCGGTGTCGTCAAGTTCCTGCTGATGTCCGCGGACGAAACCCGCGCGGTGCCGGTCGAGGTGCCGGACGGGTTCGCCGACGACTTCCGCGACCACCTGGCGTCGGCCGGGTTCCGACTGCCCCGGGGCGCCGCGCGCTCGGTGTTGGTCGAGGTCGTGGTGGCCGTGGCCGAGAGCCCGGCCGCCTGGACCGCGGTCGGCGGCACGGTGGTCGCCTTCCTGGGTCGGCACCGCGGCAAGGTGCACCGGTTCGAGGTCAACGGGAACCCGGTGTCCATCGAGGGGTATTCGGCCCGGGACGCCGAGCGGCTGGCGGCCGAACTCCACGGATCCGGCCACGAACCAGGTGGCGAACCCAACCGGGAATCCCATCGCGAATCCCGCCGTGAAACCAACCGCGACCCCGGCGAGGACGGCGGGATGACGCTCGGCTCGCGATGACGGGAACACCGCACGACCGCCTGGAGGAGCAGTGCCGCACGCCCTGGTCATCGGCATCGACCGGTACTCCGCCACCCGCATCCCCGCGCTCAAGTGCGCGGTCAACGACGCCTCGGAGGTGTCCCGGCGACTGGAGTCGGCAGGCTTCGACGTCGTCACGCTGACCGACGGCAACGCCACCCGCCAGGACATCTACTGGCAGCTGGAGGTCGGCCTCAACGAGCGAGTCAGGGACGCCGACGACCCGATCATCATCTACTGGTCCGGCCACGGCATGTCCGACCTGCGCGACAGCGCCGACAGCGACCGCGGGTGGTCGACGTTCCTGCTGCCCCACGACGCCGACATCGACCAGCCGCTCGCCTCCGCCCTGCCCGTGCACCAGGTGTGGGCGCTGCTCAACCGCCTCAAGACCCGCCGGCTGCTCGTCATGCTGGACACGTGCTTCAGCGGCGCCTTCGCCGGCGACAGCCGCGGGTTCTCGATCGGCGCGCGGGGCGGCGGCAAGGAGTTCACGGACGACTTCCTCCGCATGGAGGGTCACGGCCGCGTCGTCATCTCGGCGTGCGGCCCGAACGAGGTCGCCCGCGAGGACGACCGGCAGGGGCACGGCCACTTCACCAGGTCGGTGCTGTCCGTGCTGGAGCGCGGCCTCGACCACGGCACCCGCCACGCCAGGGTCACCACCCTGGTCTCCGACGTCCGCGACGTGGTGCGGCGGGAGACGCGGGACCGGCAGACGCCCTCGCTGCACGTCGCCGCCCAGGGCGCGGACTGGAGCATCCCGCTGCCGCCGCCCGCCCCGTACCAGCCGCCCATGCCCAGCTGGGCGTTCGTGGGCACGTCCGGCGGCGTCGGCAAGACCACGCTGGCCATGATGACGGCGGAGCTGCTCGCCGAGTCCGGCAACAACGTGCTCTACCTCGACGCCGACATCGCCCAGCACGGCGGCACGAGCGAGTGGTGCCAGCGGGCCAAGGTGGACATCGGCCCGGTCCGCACGTTCGCCGACCACGTCGCCGGGTTCTCGCAGGAGCAGACGCGCACGCCGCAGCGCCACCTCAACGACCGGCTGCTGGACGTCACGCCGGAGTACCTGAGGCGGTTCGAGTGCGGGAAGATCATGCTGCTGCCCGCCGCGCGGGTGAGCGACAAGCTGTTCGTCTTCAACCTGGTGGCCGAGATCAAGGACCGCCGCTCCAACGCCGTCTGCCGGCAGATCCTCGACGCCGCGTTCGACCGGGGCATCCGCCAGGGCGCGACCTGCGTCGTGATCGACTGCGGCGCCCAGTTCGACCCGCTGGTGGTCAACGCCATCACGGCCGCGCACCACCCGTTCATCGTGGCCGCGGCCCGCGCGGGCGCCAAGGACTCCCGCGAGACGATCCTGAGCAACTGCGTGCAGACCGTCGAGGAGTTCAACCGGATGCGCGCCGAGACCGTCGTCAACCGGGTCCCGAGCCGGGAGGCGCTGGTCCGGCACTGGGGCGATCCCGGCTACGGCAAGAGCTTCCACTGGCTGCCGTTCGACCGCAGGCTGTTCCAGGACTGGGAGGAGGGGCGGCCCAACTTCGAGCTGGGCTACGACGACCTGAGCCACGCCTGGCACGAGGTCCTCGTCGCCTCCGACCGCAACGGCTGCGACGGGCTGCACCGGGACTTCCTGCCCAGCGAGTGGGACCGGTTCAGCAAGTGGTCGCTGTGGCTGGTGAACAACCCCGGCTGGCCCGAGGCGATGAGGGACTCGCTGACCCGGCTGGTGCGCCGGTCCTACTTCACCACGGCGTTCTACCTCGCCCTGTGCGCCACCGCGACCACCAGCGCGGTCCTGCACGTGGTGGCCGACCGCCCCGAGGACGACGCGTCGTTCCTCCCCCAGTGGCTCGCGATCGCGATCGGCGCCCTGTCCGGGCTCGCGCTCGTCGGCAGCGTGCTGGCCAGGGCTCTGCTGCGCCGCCGTCGACGGGTGATCAACGAGGTCGCGGAGCACAGCACCTCGGTCGACGAGCTGAAGCGGTGGTTCTCCGTGCCGCGCGGCGAGGGGCCGTGGTGGAAGGTCTGGCGGTCCAGCCGCCGCGCCGCCATCGCGTGGCTGCACACCCAGGTGATCGCCGCGCGCGAGAAGCAGCTGCCGTCGAGCGAGACCACCGAGGCCGTCCGGTGATCGGTGTGGAGTTCTCCTGCGGGTACACCAGGCTGAAGGACGTGGAGGGCCGATCGCCGTGCGGTCGCCCGGCGATCCGGCGGGTGCGGGGCGATTCGAAGTGCCTGGGTCACCTGGTGGTGGAGCAGGCGATCAGCCTCGTCGGCGGCACCGAGTACGCCCGCAAGGTCTGGATCGCCACGAGCTTCCTGCTGCTCTACCTGGCCCTGGCGTACGCGTTGTCCGCCTGGTCCGGGTGGCCCCTGCTGATCATGGGGTGGTCCGCGGTGCTGTTCACCCTCGGACTGCTGGTGAGCACCGCCGCCGAGTGGCCGCTGGGCGGTCTGTGCTGCCTGGCCGGGACGCCCGGCATGGTGTACACCGTCCTCGGTGACGGCGGCATCGCGCTGCGCGCCCACCTGAACGGCGGTTACCGGGTGCCGGAGTTCTCGTCGTGGCCGCTGGAGCTGGCCCGCTCGGGCATGAGCACCGGGCTCGGCGTCATCTTCATCCTGTACGCGATGGGGATCTACGACCTCTACCGCCGCGACGACCAGCAGTCGATGACGTGGAGCCGGATCGGCGCCGTGGTGCTGGGTGTCGTGGTGCTGGTGCTGGTGGTGTACTCGTCCATCGCGTCGGGGGGCCGGTACTCCGGGTACCTCCCGTTCGCCGTCGTGGTGGTGCTGGGGATCCTGGTGGCCCGCGGGTCGGGGTCGGCGAAGAGGGGCGCGCAGCGGCTGGCCGCGGTCCTGCGCGTCTGAAGCGCCCCGGGTCGGGGCTGGAGAAGGGTGCCGGGTCTGAAAGGGTGCCAGGCCCAGGAGGTGCCGGGGCCGGCAGGTGCCGGTCTAGAAGGTGAGGCCCCAGCCCTCGATCTTCCCGGTGTCGTGGGCGTAGGCGTCCCTCACCCGCAGCCGCCACGCGCCGTCGCGGGGCTGCGAGGACGTGTCGACCGCGAACGTCTCGTGGAGGCCGCCCGGAGAACCGACCTCGCCCGCCGCGCGCAGCGGGAACACCGCCCCACCCGGTCCGACGAGGTCGACCACCAGGTCCGCCGGGTACGGGTGCGCGATGTCCACCGCCACCCGCGTGGTCGCGGTGCCCGCGCCGGGGCACCCCGCCACCTCGACGGTCGAGGTCACCGCCGCGCCCGCGTCCGGGACCGGCACGTCGTCGTCGTTGCGCCCGCCCTCGCACCCGGGCTCCTCCGCGCCGAACGAGGCCGTGTGCAGCAGGCGGTTCGGGGAGCCGGGGCCGGGGTCGCGCACGACGCCCGGGGTCGCCGCGCCGGTCAGCGCTTCGAGCACCTGCGCGGGCGTGGCGGTCGGGTGGCCGGCCAGGTACAGCGCCGCGCCGCCGGCCACGTGGGGCGAGGCCATGGACGTGCCGCTCATGGTGGTGGAGGCGGTGTCGCCGCGGTGCGAGGCCGAGGTGATGGAGTCGCCGGGCGCGAAGAGGTCCACGCACGAACCGTGGTTGGAGAACCGGGCCCGCTCGTCGTCCTCGTCCGTCGCGCCGACCGCGATCACGTCGGGGTTGCGCGCGGGTCCGGCGCCGCAGGCGTCGGCCGAGTCGTTGCCCGCCGCGGCCACGAACGCGATGCCCGCCGCGGTGAGGCCGCCGATGGCCTCGTCGCCGATGCCGGGCGTGTCGAAGGTGAAGCTGCCGTTGACCACGGCGGGCTCGACGGCGTTGCGGGCGATCCACTCGATGCCCTCGACGCCGGCGGAGTCGGGGGCCGAGCCGCCGCAGCCGAGCATCCGCACCGCGACCAGCCTGATCTTCTTGGCCACGCCCCACGTCCGGCCGCCGATGGTGCCCGCCACGTGGGTGCCGTGGCCGTGGCAGTCCTGCGCCACCGCGTCGTCGTCGACGAAGTCGTGGCCGTCGGAGGCGCGGCCCTCGAACTCGGCGTGCGTCCGGCGGATCCCGCTGTCGAGGACGTACGTGGTCACCTCGGACGCCGTGGTGCGGTAGTCGTACTCGTGGTCCAGGGGCAGGGATCGCTGGTCCACGCGGTCGATGCCCCAGGTGGCGCGGGACTGGGTGGCGCGGGACTGGGTGGCGCGGGACTGGGTGGCGGTGGTGTGGGGGTCGGCGGGGCGGCGAGCGGCAGCGTGGACGCCGGCGGTCGCGACCCCGTCTGTCGCGGCGCGTGCGGTGCCGTCCTGGTGGACCTTCCGGACCGCCGGGTCGGCGGCCAGCCTGCGGGCCTGGGCCTCGGTCAGGCCCCGGACCAGGAACCCGTGCAGGGCGGCGGTGAACACGGTCTTGACGCGGCCGCCGTACCGCCCGGCCAGGGAGGACGAGGTGGCCGCCGCCGACCGGCCGGTCTCCACCAGCGACACCAGGAAGCTGCCCGGCACCGGGTCGCGGGCGGGCACGAAGTCGGCCTCCCGGGACTGCGCGGTCGGCGCGGTTCCCAGGAGGGCCAGCGCGGTGATCACCGCGGCGGCCGTGGAGCGGTGCGGCACGGGTTTCCTCCACCGGCACGGGGTCGGGCGCACCCGCGGCGCGTGGGAGGGGAGGACCGCGCGCCGCGGGTGCCGATCGGGGGAACGGTCAGAACGTGAGGGACCAGCCCTCGATCTTCCCGGTGTCGTGGGTGTAGACGTCCTTGACCCGGAGCTTCCACGTGCCGTTCCGGGTCTCCCCGGACGTGTCCGGCGAGAAGGTCTCGTGGATGCCGGACGACGAGCCCACGCCGCCGGACTTGCGCAGCACGTACACCTCGCCGCTCGGGGCGATCAGGTCCACCGCCAGGTCGGCGGTGTAGGTGTGCGCGATGTCCACCTCCACCCTGGTGGCCGCGGTGCCCGCGCCGGCGCAGCCGGTGACCGAAATGGCGGAGGTCACCGCCTCGCCCGCGTCGGGGATCGCCACGTCGTCCGCGTTCGACCCACCCGGGCAGGCGGGCTGGTCCGGGTCGTCGCCACCGATGAACCCCGTGTGCAGCAACCTGTTCGGCGAGCCCGAGCCCGAGTTCTTGACCACGCCGCTCGCGGCGTGGTCGGTCAGGGCCTTGGCCACCTGCGCCGGGGTGGCCTGGGCGTTGACCCCGGCGGCGGCCGAGAGGTACAGCGCCGCCGCGCCGGCCACGTGCGGCGAGGCCATCGAGGTGCCGCTGATGGAGTTGGTGCTCCCGGTGTGCCAGGTGGAGGTGATCCCGGTGCCCGGCGCGAAGATGTCGGTGCAGGTGCCGTAGTTGGAGAACGACGAGCGCTGGTCGGAGCTCTCGACCGCGTTGACCGTGATCGCCTCGGGCACGCGCGCGGGCGAGGTGTTGCACGCGTCGCGGTTGTCGTTGCCGGAGGCGACCGCGGTGGTGACGCCGGCGGCGACGAGCCGCTTGACGGCGCTGTCCACGGTGGTGTCCGCGGCGCCGCCGAGGCTGAGGTTGGCCACCGCGGGCTTGACCGCGTTCTGCGCGACCCAGTCGATGCCGCCGACGACCTGCGACCACTGCCCGGAGCCCTGGCAGTTGAGCACCCGCACGGCGACCAGCTCCACGGCCTTGGCCACGCCGTAGGTGGTGGAGCCGATGGTGCCCGCGACGTGCGTGCCGTGGCCGTGGCAGTCCTGCGCCACCGCGTCGCCGTCGACGAGGTCCCGGCCGTCGGTGACCCGGCCGCCGAAGTCGGTGTGCGCCTTGTGGATGCCGGTGTCGATGACGTACGCGGTCACGCCCGCGCCCGCGCTCGCGTAGGTGTACTTCGAGTCCAGCGGCAGGTCCTCCTGGTCCACCCGGTCCAGGCCCCACGTCGGGTTGTCCTGGGTGGTGGTGGCGTGCGCGAGGGCGTCCTGCTCGACGTAGGCGACCGCCGGGTCCGCGGCGAGCCGGCGGGCCTGCTCCTCGTTCATGGTGACCGAGAAGCCGCGCACGGTGGCGGTGTAGGTGAGCTTGACCGAACCGCCGTACCGGTGGGCGAGGTCGTTCGCCTGGATCTCGGTCTGCTGGGCGCTGATCGAGTCGGCGCGCAGCACGACGATGTAGCTGTCCTTCACCGCGCCGGGTTTGCCGACGCCGAGGACCTCGCCCTCGGGTGGGCCGGCCGCGTAACCGGAGCCGACGCCGGCGAGCAGCAGCGCTGCCGTCGCCAGGCAGGCGGTGACGACCCGTCGCCGGGTCGAGCGGTCGTGTCGCATCGGTGGTTCTCCGTTCCACTCGGCCGCCTGGCGGGGAAGAGGTGGAGTCCGGCGGCCCGTGGCACCCACCCTCGGTTGATCAGGGGGCGCGAACGAGGTGGGTGGTCCTTGCGCGGGGGCTGCGCGAACTCACGGGTCCTGTTCGGCCGGACGACCGCGTCTGCTGCCGCGGTAGGCGCGTTCCCGCAGCCTGGCCAGCAGCGCGGGGGCCAGCTCCAGGCCGGGCGGGCGGTTGCGGACCGGGTCCAGCGGCGGCTGCTCGTCGTCGACGGGCAGCGGGCGGACCACCAGGCGCCCGACCGGCCGCCAGGGCCCGCCCACCTCCAGGGTGAACCCCAGTTCCCCGGGCAGGTCGTCCAGCGACGCCGACGCGGTCTGCCCGGGGTCGGGCACGGCGGCCAGCCACGCCAGGCCGCCCCGCCAGCGGAACGGGGTGATGCTGCCGTAGCGGGCGCTCGACCAGGTCCGGGCCGGCCGGGGCAGCACGCGGGCGAGAGAGGTGGACAGCAGCACGTCCCACGGTCCGGGCAGCCGGAAGGCCAGGCCCAGCACGTCGGGCACGCCGGCGGCGGTGCCGGCGCCCTTCGACAGCCTGCCGACCACCTCGGTCCGACCCTCCGGCAGCGGGAGGGCGGGGTCGAACGTCGTGGTCATCGTGCCGGTGAACCACCGGCCGCGCGGGTGGACCGCCCGAGCCCCGCGCGCGCTCGCCAGCGCGCGGAACGCGGACGTCACGAGCTCAGGCACTGCGGGCGTTGGGGTTGCCCTTCAGGCCCAACGCCAGTGCGATCATGCCGGCGCCCAGGCCCAGGTGCAGCCAGTCGTCAGCGGTGTTGAACGGCGCGAAGTTGGCCGCGCTCCCCTTGTCGACCAGCAGCCCGTAGAGCCACAGCACCAGGTACAGGGCGCCGCCGCCGATCAGGAACGACCGGGCGGTGGGCACCGTGCGGGCCAGCGCCAGGCCGGCCACGCCGAACAGCAGGTGCACCAGGTTGTGCAGCACGGACACGTGGAACACGCCGAGCAGGTGCGCGCCCGAGCCCGGACCCGCGAAGGAGATCCGGTCCAGGTGCGCGGTGATGCCCGGCACGAACCCCAGCACGCCGACCAGCAGGAACACGACCGCGATCGCCATCGCCGCCGCGCGCACCGGGTGCGGCACGCGCGTCGTGGTGGTGGTGCTCATTGCGGATCACCTCGCTTGGGAAGGTGGTTTCCGCTCGACTACCCGGTGGTCGGGGCCGGAAACTACCCGACCGGTGGCTGCTGATCCCACGTCCGGGTAATGCGGGAACAGCCGGTCCAGGTCGGTGCGCTCGAACACGCGACGCACGTGCGACGGCACGGCGGCCAGCCGCAGCCACCCGCCGGCGCGCTGCGCCCTGGCCCGCGTGCGGACCAGCGCGCTCATCGCCTGCGCGCCGCAGAACGCGACCCCCGACATGTCCAGCACGATCCGGTCGCGCCCCTCGGTGATCAGGCGGTCCATCTTGTCGAGCACCCGGCGCGCGCCCGCCAGGTCCAGCTCACCGGACGCCACCACCACCGCGCACCCGGTCCGGTGGGACTCGACCGACAGCGCGAGCATCCCCGTTGATCCCTTCACGCCACCTGGCTGATCTCGTCGTCGTCGTCCTGCCCACCCAGGGTGAGCAGCAGCCCCTCGCGGGTGGACCAGGGGCAGAGCTCCACCTGGTCGTGCCCGGTGGCCACCATCAGCGCCTCCACCACCAGCGCGCCGGCCAGCGACTGCCCGGCGCGGTGCCGGGAGATGCCGGGCAGCCGGGCCCGCTTCGGCGGCGGCATGCTCGCCAGGCGCGGGATCCAGCGGCGCAGGTCGGTCAACCGCAGCGTGCGGGGCGTGAAGGGGCCCTCGTGCTGGGGCCGGGCCCCAGCCAGGCGCGCGAGCTGCTGGAACACCTTCGAGCAGCCGACGGCGCGGTGGTCGGTCAGGCTGGTGCCGGCCAGCGCCTCGCGCACGGCCTCGCGCACGCGGGCCAGTTCGCGGTGCTCGGCGGGGTGCCGCCCGTCCTGGGCGGACCGGCCCCCGACCACGTCGAGGGACAGCCGGCGGGTCAGCGTGCGGGCGCCGAAGGGCAGCGACCTGGCCAGCGACGGCGCGGCGTCCTCGCCCGCCGCGAGCTCCACGGTGCCGCCGCCGACGTCGAGGACCAGCAGCGGGCCCGCCTGCCAGCCGAACCAGCGGCGCGCGGCCACGTAGGACAGGCGCGCCTCCTCGTCACCGGGCAGCACGCGCAGCCGCGTGCCGGTGCGGTGGGCGACCTCGGCGATCACCTCGGCGGCGTTGGCCGCGTCGCGGATCGACGAGGTGGCGTAGGGGACGAAGTCGGCCACGCCCGCCCGCTCGGCGGTGCGGCGCGCGGTGCGGACCGCGCTCACGACCTGGTCGACGCCCTCGGGGCTCAACCGGTTGTCCGGGTCGAGCGCCCGGTCCAGACGGAGCCTGGTCTTGTGCGACAGCACCGGGTGGAGCGGCGAGCCGTCCACCACCAGCAGGTGGGCGCTGAAGCAACCGACGTCGAGCACGCCGACCTGGCCGCGTCTTCCGGACATCCGTCACCGCCGTTCGTCATCCGCGGGAACCGGGAAGGAACCGAGGAGTTCCCATGAATACCCCGGGTGAAACCGGATTGGGTGACATCACTCCGGGTAGTCGACCCCCATGAGCACAACGGAGAGCACGTCCCGACCGCTGGCGGTGGTGACCGGCGCGTCCAGCGGCATCGGGCTGGAGCTGGCGAGGGTCTTCGTCGAACACGGGTTCGACCTGGTCGTGGCGGCCGAGAACGGGGCCGTGGAGGACGTGGCTCGCGACCTGGCCGCCGGCGGCGCGCGGGTCGACCCGGTGCGGGCGGACCTGGCCACCTACTCGGGCAACGAGGACCTGGTGGCGGTGGTCGAGGAGCTCGGGCGGCCGGTGGCGGCGCTCGCGGTCAACGCCGGGATCGGCATCGGCGGTGACTTCGTCGACGACAGCGACCTGCGCGCGCACCTGCGGGTGGTCGAGCTGAACATCGGCTCGGCCGTGCACCTGGCCAAGCGGCTGGTGCCGCCGATGGTGGAGCGCGGTGAGGGCCGCGTGCTGTTCACCTCCTCGGTCGCGGCGACCGGGCCGGGGCCGTTCCACTCGGTGTACGCGGCGTCGAAGGCGTTCCTGGCGTCGTTCTCGCAGTCGCTGCGGGAGGAGCTGCGCGACAGCGGGGTGACAGTGACCGCGCTGATGCCGGGGCCCACGGACACCGACTTCTTCCGCCGCGCGGGCATGGAGGACACGAAGGTGGCCACCGGACCCAAGGACGATCCGGCCGAGGTGGCGCGCGAGGGGTTCGAGGCGCTGATGGCGGGCAAGGACCACGTGGTGGCCGGGGCGCTGCGCAACCGGGCGCAGGCCGCGGCGGGACGGGTGCTGCCCGACCCGGTGAAGGCGCGGGCGATGCGCACCATGACCGAGCCGGGCGGCGGCAAGTCGTAGTTCGGGGGAACGGCGCGCGGCGCGCGGCAGCCGGTCGTGGCGCGCGGGGACGGGTTGTAGCGCGTGGGCAGCGGCGGGTCGTGGCGCGAGGCGGCCGGTCGAGCACGCGGCAGCGGGTTGTGGCGCGCGGGCGGCGGTGGGTCGTAGCTCCCGGGAAGGGGTCCCGCGGTCCTGGCCGACCGCGGGACCGCCCAGGTCAGGACTCCGGCGGCTCGTCGCCGATCAGCTCGCGGTACTCGTCCACCTGCTGCGGCGTCGGGTCGATCGGGGCCTCCTCGGCGACCTCGTCGGGGTCCACGGGCAGCTGGTCGGGGTCCACGGGTCGGTGTGGTGCGGGATCGGTCATGGCGGCGGGTTACCCGGTGTGGGCCCCCTCGAACGGGGTAACCCGGGCTTCGTGACCATCCACGCGCGACGAGACGTCCCCGCCCTGCCCGACCTGGTGTTCAACGCCGCCGCGGACCCGTCCCGGCTGGCCTCCTGGCTCCCCGAGCCCTACCAGGTCGTCGGCCGCAACGGCGACGTGCTGATCCTGCGCGAGGAGGACGACCCGCGGCAGCTGAACCTCGCCGCCGACTACGACCGGCTGCTGCTGACCTGGGAACCGCTGTCCGGGCACGGCTGCCGCGGCGAGCTGCGGGTGTCCCTGTCGGGCGTCGCGGCCAGCGTCGTCGAGCTGAGCGTGGACGACTGCGCGGACGAGCAGTTCCCCGCCCGGATGCTGGAGGCCCTGGCGGGCGAGGTCGAGCAGAACCTGACCGCCGGGTGACCGCCCGGGGGCGTCCACCCGGGTTACCGGGCTCGCCCCGCCGGTCCTCCCCGGTTACCGTGTGACGCGTCCTGCCACCAACGGGTGGACCCGGTCACCCGGGTCGCGTACCCCACCGATGGCCTGGGCGCACCCGGTCCCGGACCGGCGCAGCGAGCCTGCCTGCGCCGACGCCCCGCGGGCGGGTTCGGGCGGGTCCGGCCGCTCAGCCGGCCCCTCCGGGCGGGATACTGGACGGCAGGCCCCCACCAGCAGCCGTTCGGAGGTTCCCCGGTGGTCGATTTCGTGCACGAGGCACTCCTCTACCGCGATGACGAGCAGTACCTCGCGGGCACGGTGCCGTTCGTGTGCGACGGACTGGCGGCGGGTGAGCCCGTGCTGGTCGCGGTGCCCCGGCCGGGCATCGACCTGCTGCGCTCGGCGCTGGGGCGGCGGGCCGACCACGTCGAGTTCCTGGACATGAGGCGAGCCGGGCGCAACCCCGGCCGGATCATCCCGGGCGTGCTGGCCGCGTTCGCCGACAACTCCTCGGCGGCGCGGGTGCGGATCATCGGCGAGGCGGTCTGGCCGGGTCGCACGGAGCTGGAGTACCCCGCCTGCGTGCAGCACGAGGCGATGGTCAACACCGCGTTCGAGGACCGGCCGGCGTGGCTGCTGTGCCCGTACGACGCGGCCGGCCTGTCCGCCGAGGTCCTGCGGGACGCGGCGACGACGCACCCGGTCGTGGTGGAGGACTCGCGGCAGCGGCCGAGCACGGCCTACCGCGAGCCGTTCCTGACCGCGGAGGAGTTCAACCGGCCGCTGCCGCCGGTGCCCCGGGACGCGCTGGTCCACCGGTTCGACCTGGACGAGCTGTCGGTGGTGCGGCGGCTGGTGGCGGGCTTCGCGACCGCGACCGGCCTGACCGCCGACCAGGTTGAGGACCTGGTGCTGGCGGTCAACGAGCTGACCACCAACAGCGTGGTGCACGGCGGCGGCGTGGGCACGCTGCTGCTGTGGCGCGAGCACGGCGTGGTGGTGTGCGAGGTGCGGGACGCGGGGCGGCTGGCCAACCCCATGGTGGGCCGGCGCAACCCGGGCACCAGCGCGAACGGCGGTTACGGCGTGATGCTGGTGAACCTGCTGTGCGACCTCGTGCGGGTGCACACCGGGGAGGACGGCACGGCCATCCGGGTCTGGGTGGGCCCCGCCGGTCCCCCGACCTGAGCGGTCCGGTCCGAGCGGCCGGCCCGGCCTGAGCGGCGGGGCCGCCCGGGTCACGCGGTGCCGAGGGCCTTCATCCGCTCGATCTCGTCCGTCTGGGTGACGACGACGTCGTTGGCCATCTCCTCGACCCGCACGTCGGAGCCTGAGGACAGCAGTTCGACGGCCATCTCGATCGCGCCCTCGTGGTGGGCGATCATCAGCCGCAGGAAGAGTCGGTCGAAGTCGGCGCCCCGGGCCGCCTCCAGCGCGGCCAGGTCGGCGGCCGAGGCCATGCCGGGCATGGTCGAGTGGTCCACCTCGGGCACCCCGCCGCCGTGCCCGTGGGCGGTCGCGTCCTCGGCGTAGTCCCGCTGCCACTGCTCCATGCCCGCGATCTCCGGGCCCTGGCTGTCGTGGATGCGCGAGGCCAGGCCCTTCACGGTCTCGTCGCCGGCGCGCTCGGGCGCCAGCGCGGACATCTCCAGCGCCTGCCGGTGGTGCCCGATCATCTTCGCCACGTAGGTCACGTCGGCCTCGCTCGGCGCCACCCACCGGTCGGTGCCGACGTCGTCGGGCGAGAGCGTCCGGGCCTGCTCACCGGGCCCCCGGGGGGCGATGACGGGTGCTTGCTCGTCCGCCGCGGGCGTGCAGCCCGCCAGGACGGCCGCCAGCACCGCGATGACCAGGACCCGCATCCACCACTCCCCACTACGCCGGTCGCTCCAACGTACCCGGCGGTCCACGAGGTGAAAAGGTGAGGTTTTCCGACGATCGGGTCTGGTACTTAGCGTTGCGAACAGGCACTATTTGCGGATCCCTGCACTGGGTTGGAAGGGGAACCTGAAGTGGAACTACGCGAATCGACCGGACGCCGCCGGGCGCCGATCGCGGTCTTGGGCGCCTTTGCGCTGAGCCTGTCCGGGCTGGCCCTGGGCCCGCAGGCCACCGCGGCGCCGGAGGACACCGACCTGGCCGGCTTGACGGAGCAGCAGCTGTCGAGCCAGGAGCAGCAGGACAGCGGCATCCCCGGGGTCGACGAGATCCGCAACACCCGCAATCTCCAGCTGATCGCCAACCTGCCGAAGCCGGCCCCGTTCACCGCCTCGTCCACGTGGACCGACCTGGCCTTCCAGGGCAACTACGCGATCGCGGGCAACTACGACGGCTTCGTCATCTACGACATCAGCAACCCGCGCAAGCCGAAGGTGGCCAGCGCGGTGCTGTGCCCGGGTTCGCAGAACGACGTGTCGGTCAAGGACAACCTGCTGTTCCTGTCCACCGACTCGTCGCGCAGCGACAACTCGTGCACCAGCACCTCCCGTCCCGCGAGCAACAAGGACGCGTGGGAGGGCATCAAGATCTTCGACATCAGCGACAAGCGCAACCCGCGCTACGTCAAGGCCGTCGAGACCAGGTGCGGCTCGCACACCCACACGCTGGTGCCGGACAAGCGCGGCAAGAACGCCTACCTGTACGTCTCCTCGTACGGCCCGGACGCCGCCTTCCCCGACTGCCAGCCGCCGCACGACCTGATCTCGATCGTCAAGGTGCCGCTGAAGAACCCGACCGAGGCGAGCCTGCTGTCGGAGCGGGTCATGTTCCCGGACGGCGGCAACCCCGGCCGGGACGGCACCATCGAGACCGGCTACGTGCGCGCCACCTCGGGCTGCCACGACATCACCGTGTACCCGTCGAAGGACCTCGCGGCGGGCGCCTGCATGGGTGACGGCGTGCTGTGGAACATCTCCGACCGCGAGAACCCCCGCGAGATCAACCGCGTGCAGGACAACGTGAACTTCGCGTTCTGGCACTCGGCCACGTTCAACAACGCCGGCACCAAGGTGATCTTCACCGACGAGCTCGGCGGCGGCGGCGCGCCCACCTGCAACGCGTCCATCGCCCCGACCCGCGGCGCGAACGGCCTGTACGACATCACCGGTCGCGGTGACGGTCGCAAGCTGGAGTTCCGGTCGTACTACAAGATCCCGCGGCACCAGGGGGAGACCGAGAACTGCGTGGCGCACAACGGTTCGCTGATCCCGGTGCAGGGTCGGGACATCATGGTGCAGTCCTGGTACCAGGGCGGCATCTCGGTGTTCGACTTCACCGACACCCGCAAGCCGCGGGAGATCGCCTGGTTCGAGCGCGGTCCGCTGCCCAACGGCGCGGGCGGCGGCACGTGGTCGGCCTACTACTACAACGGCCACATCTACTCGTCCGACATGGCCAAGGGCCTCGACGTCCTGGACCTCCGCGACCCGCGGACCCTGACGGCGAAGTTCGTCCGCGTCGGCGAGCTGAACGTGCAGACCCAGGGCGCCTACCGGGACCTGTTCCCGCGCCGGTGACCCGAGCGCCTCGGCGCTGAACGACACCCGGGAGGGGCCCGCTCCGGCGGGCCCCTCCCGCTGTTCCGGAAGGGCACCTCAAGGGCTCGGCAGGTTCAGGCGGTCGTAGCATCTGATCGTGGTGTTCGGTGGGGAAGGATTCCCTGTCGTGCGCAGGATGTT
>NZ_JAUQOL010000028.1:0-60846 GCF_047689505.1 Saccharothrix sp. BKS2
CCGGACCTCGCCCCCCGGACCTCGCCCCCCGGACCTCGCCCCCCGGACCTCGCCCCCCGGACCTCGCCCCCCGGACCCCGGCGCCGTGGTTCCGGCACCGTCAGTGCGACTCGCGGCCGACCCCCGAACCGCTGGAGCCGAGCAGGAAGTCCAGGTCGGCCCCCGTGTCGGCCTGGAGGACGTGGTCGACGTAGAGGCGCTCCCAGCCGCGCCGGGGGTCGGCGAACCCGGCGACCGTGGCCGCGTCGGGCGTGCGCCGGGCCAGCTCCGCGTCGGACACCTCGACGTCGATGCGGCGGGCGGCCACGTCCAGGACGACGACGTCGCCGGTCCGCACCAGCGCCAGCGGACCCCCGGCGGCCGCCTCGGGGGTGACGTGCAGGACCACGGTGCCGTAGGCGGTGCCGCTCATCCGGCCGTCGCACACCCGGACCATGTCGCGCACCCCCCGTTCCAGGAGCTTCCGGGGCAGGGGCATGTTGGCCACCTCCGGCATCCCGGGGTAGCCCCGGGGCCCGCAGCCGCGCAGCACCAGCACCGAGTCGGCGTCCACGTCCAGGTCAGGGTCGTCCACGCGGGCCCGGAAGTCCTCGACGGAGTCGAACACGACCGCGCGGCCCCGGTGGCGCAGCAGGCCCGGCGACGCGGCGGCGGGCTTGATCAGCGCGCCCCGGGGCGCCAGGTTGCCGCGCAGCACCGCGATGCCGCCCTCCGCCACCAGCGGCGCGGCGCGGGGGCGGATCACCTCCGGGTCCCAGGTCGGGGCGTCGTCCAGGTAGTCGACCAGGGGCCTGCCCGTCACGGTCAGCGCGTCCGGGTCGAGCAGGTCCCGCACCTCCCGCAGCACGGCGAGCAGACCGCCGGCGCGGTGCAGGTCCTCCATCAGGAACCGCCCGGCGGGCAGCAGGTCCACCAGCACCGGCACGCGCGAGCCGACGCGGTCGAAGTCGTCGACGGTCAGCTCGATCCCGAGCCGCCCGGCGATGGCCAGCAGGTGCACCACGGCGTTGGTCGACCCGCCGATCGCGGCCAGCGCCACGATCGCGTTGCGGAACGACCCGGCGGTCAGGAAGGAGCTCGGCCGCCGGTCGGCGGCGATCAGGGACACCGCCAGCCGCCCGGTCTCGTGGGCGGCCTCCAGCAGGCGGCTGTCCGGCGCGGGCGTGCCGGCCACCCCGGGCACGACCACGCCCAGCGCCTCGGCGACCAGCGCCATGGTGGAGGCGGTGCCCATGGTGTTGCAGTGGCCCCGGCTGCGGATCATCGCGGACTCCGACCGGGTGAACTGCTCGACCGACAGCGTCCCCGCCCGGACCTCCTCCGACAGCCGCCACACGTCGGTGCCGCACCCCAGCGGCACGCCCCGGAACGTGCCGGTCAGCATCGGCCCGCCGGGCACCACCACGGCGGGCAGGTCGACCGACGCGGCGGCCATGAGCAGCGCCGGGATGGTCTTGTCGCAGCCGCCCAGCAGCACCACCCCGTCGACCGGGTTGGCCCGCAGCAGCTCCTCGGCGGCCATCGCGGCCAGGTTGCGCCACAGCATCGCGGTCGGCCGCACCTGGGTCTCGCCCAGCGACACGACCGGCAGCTCCAGCGCGACCCCGCCCGCCTCGTGGACGCCGGTCCGCACCGACCGGGCGACCTCGGTCAGGTGCGAGTTGCACGGCGTGAGGTCAGAGGCGGTGTTGGCGATCGCGACCTGCGGCCGGTCGAAGGCGTCGCCCGGCGCACCCCGCCGCATCCACGCCCGGTGGATGTAGGCGTCGCGGTCCCGACCCGCGTACCACCGCGCGCTGCGCAGCTCCATCCCCGACCGCCTCCTGTGCACTGGGTACGGTGATCCGGATGCCGGACAACCCCGAAGGTACGCACATGCCCGACGCCGCGACAGCACCCGACCGGCGGGCGGGACGCGGCCGCGCCGCGACGGGCGCCATGCGCGCCTTCGTGCTCACCGGACCGGGCGAGTTCGAGGTCCGGGACGTCCCGGTCCCGGTCGCCGTGCCCGGCGAGGTGGTCGTGGACGTCGAGCGGGTCGGCGTCTGCGGCACGGACGTCGAGTTCTTCACCGGCGAGATGGCCTACCTGCACGAGGGGCACTCCTCCTACCCGCTGCGGCCGGGGCACGAGTGGGCGGGCCGCGTGTCCGCGCTCGGCGACGGCGTGGACCCCGCCTGGCTCGGCCGGCGCGTCATGGGCGACACCATGATCGGCGACGGCTCCTGCCGCCGCTGCCGGCGCGGGCACCGGCACGTGTGCGAGCGGCGGCAGGAGGTCGGCATCCGCGACGGCCGCCCCGGCGCGCTCGCGGAGCGGCTGGCCGTGCCCGCCTCGTCGCTGCACGCCCTGCCCGACGCCGTGGACCCCGTGCTCGGCGCGCTGGTGGAACCGGGCGGCAACGCCCTGCGCGCGGCCCGCGCCGCGGCCGCCGGACCCGGCGACCGGGCCCTGGTCCTCGGACCGGGCACCATCGGCCTGCTGGTCGCGATGTTCCTGCGCGCCGCCGGGGCCGAGGTCCACCTCATGGGCGTCACCCCGGACTCCCTCGCGTTCGCCCGCTCCCTCGGCTTCGCCCACACCTGGACCGAGCACGACCTCCCGGACCTGCCGTTCGACGCGGTCGTGGACGCCTCGAACGCCCGGCACCTGCCCGCCCTGGCCCTCGACGTCGTCGAACCCGCCGGCCGCCTCGTCTACATCGGGCTGGCGGGCGCACCGAGCAGCGTCGACACCCGCACCCTGGCGCTCAAGGACGTCACCGCGGTCGGCGTCCTGTCCGCCTCGCCGGGACTGGCCGCCACCATCGACGCCTACGCCACCGGCGCGGTCGACCCGAGGCCGCTCGTCGCCGCCACCGTCGGCCTCGACCAGGTCGGCGCGGTGCTCGCCGGGCGGCGACCCGCCGGGGCCGGCCCCGGGCCCAAGGTCCACGTCGACCCCCGCCCGGCCTGACCGGTCGCGCCGAGCGGTCGGACTTCGCCGGGGAATATGGGTCGCGGCACCGCCCGCCGCCGCATAACTTCCTCCACGAGCAGAGGAGAACCGTGGAGCACATCAACAAGCGCCTGGTGAACTGGGCGTCCATCCTCGACCCCGGCACCCGCGAGCAGGCCGAGAAGACCTCGCGCATGCCGTTCATCCACCCGCACGTGGCCCTCATGCCCGACGCCCACCTGGGGAAGGGCGCCACCGTCGGCAGCGTCATCCCGACCCTGGGCGCGATCATCCCCGCCGCCGTCGGCGTCGACATCGGCTGCGGGATGATCGCCGTGCGCACCCAGTTCACCCGGGAAGACCTCCGCTCCCGCCCCCTCGCGCCGCTCCGCCAGGCCATCGAGAAGGCCGTGCCGCTCTCCGCGGGCAAGTACAACAACTCGCTCACCGACACCGCCCGCGAGCGCGTCGAGGCGCTCACCCGCAGCGCGGAGGAGGCCGGCTTCGACCCCGCCTCGTACGCGGGCAACTGGCAGCTCCAGCTCGGCACCCTGGGCAGCGGCAACCACTTCATCGAGGTGACCGTCGACGAGACCGACCAGGTGTGGCTGTTCCTGCACTCCGGCTCCCGCGGCGTCGGCAACAAGATCGCGCAGAAGCACATCGCCATCGCCCGGCAGCAGTGCGAGCGGCGCTGGATCGACCTGCCCGACCCGGACCTGGCCTACCTCGTCGAGGGCGAGGAGCAGTTCTGGCGCTACATCCGGGAGATGCGCTGGGCCCAGGAGTTCGCCTGGCTCAACCGCGAGGAGATGATGGACCGGGTGGTCGACCGCCTGTCCGACTGGATCGGCCAGGACGTGCGGCGGCTGGAAGTTTTGAATTGCCACCACAACTACACGGAGCAGGAGAAGCACTTCGGCAAGGACGTGTGGCTGTCCCGCAAGGGCGCCATCAACGCCGAGCGGGGCCGTCCCGGCCTCATCCCCGGCTCGATGGGCACCGCGTCCTACGTCGTGGTGGGCAAGGGCAACCCGGTCTCGCTCAACTCCTCGCCCCACGGCGCGGGTCGCGAGTACTCGCGGTCGCGGGCGCGGCGGACGTTCAGCCGGGCCGACCTGCGCAAGGCGATGGAGGGCATCGAGTACCGGGACACGGACGCGTTCATCGACGAGATCCCGGCCGCGTACAAGGACATCGACGTGGTGATGCGGGACGCCGAGGACCTGGTGGAGGTGCGCCACACCCTGCGGCAGGTGGTCAACGTGAAGGGCGACTGACGGGGGCCACCCGGCGGGGTGCCACCTTTGCGCAAGCTTTCGGCAACCCTTGACCCGCTGGAGGGCCTCGTCTGACGATCGTGCTCACCGCGCCGGCCGGCACGGACCCCGGGCTCCGTTCCCGGTCCGTGCCGGCCGCCGCGTCCCGCGTCCGGAAAGGACCCGTCGAGTGCGCCGATCCTCCCGAACCGCCCTGTCCCTCGCCGTCGTGCCCGTGGTGGCCGCCGGCCTCCTGCTCGCCGCCGGCCCCGCGCTGTCGGCCGCGCCGTTGCCGGACGCGGACGCCGCCGCGGCCCGCACCGGCACGACCCTGGCCGCCGCGGCGAACCTGACCGGTCGCTGGTTCGGCACCGCCGTGGCCGCGAACAAGCTGGCCGACCCCGTGTACGCGGGCATCCTGAACCGCGAGTTCGACGTGGTGACGCCCGAGAACGAGATGAAGCTCGACGCGACCGAGCCCAGGCAGGGCGAGTTCCACTTCACCAACGCCGACCGCATCGTGGACCACGCCCTGGCGCGCGGCGCGGAGGTCCGCGGGCACACCCTGCTGTGGCACTCGGGCCTGCCGGGGTGGTTGCAGGGCCTGAGCGGCACAGCGCTGCGCCAAGCGATGCTGAACCACGTCACCGGGGTCGTGACCCACTACCGGGGCAGGATCCACTCGTGGGACGTGGTGAACGAGGCGTTCGTCGACGGGACCTCGGGTCGGCGGCGCGACTCCTCCTTCCAGCGCACCGGGGACGACTGGATCGAGGCGGCGTTCCGGACCGCGCGGGCCGCCGACCCGGGCGCGAAGCTCTGCTACAACGACTACAACGTCGAGAGCTGGGCGCACGCGAAGACCCAGGCCGTGCACCGGATGGTCCGGGACTTCAGGGCGCGCGGCGTGCCCATCGACTGCGTCGGCCTCCAGTCGCACTTCGGCAGCGGCAACCCGGTGCCCGCCGACTTCCGGACCACGTTGCGCAACTTCGCCGACCTCGGCGTGGACGTGCAGATCACCGAACTGGACGTCGAGGGCTCCGGGCAGGCCCAGGCCGACGGCTACCGCCGGGTCGTCCGGGACTGCCTCTCGGTGCTGCGGTGCGCCGGCATCACCGTGTGGGGCATCCGCGACACCGACTCGTGGCGGGCCTCGGGGACACCGCTGCTGTTCGACGGCCGGGGTGAGGAGAAGCCCGCCTACTACTCCGTGCGGTCCGCGTTGCTGGGCGGTTGAGCGGCGGGTGGGCGGTTGAACGGCCGGAACGGGCCGTTGACGCCGTCAGCGGCCCGTTCCGGCGGCGACTACGCCGACGCCAGGCCCACCTTCAGCGCGCGGGCGATCCCCACCGCGCGGCGCGCCTGGAACGAGATCGCGTCCAGCTCCACCTGGCCGGGCGGGACCTGGCCGTTGTTGGACACGTGGCTGGCACCGTAGGGGTTGCCCGCCTGGAACTGGATCGGGTCGGCGTAGCCGGGCGGGACGATGACGCAGCCCCAGTGGTAGAAGGTGTTGTTGAGCGCGGTGATCGTGGTCTCCTGGCCGCCGTGCGCGGTGGCCGCCGAGGTGAACGAGGTCGCCACCTTGTTCACCAGCTTGCCCGCGCCCCACAGCGGGCCCGTGGTGTCCAGGAACTGCTTCAGCTGCGCGGCGGGCATGCCGAACCGGGTGGGCGCGCCGAAGATCAGCAGGTCGGCCCACTCCAGGTCGTCGAGGGTCGCCTCCGGGAGGTCCTGGGTCTGCTTGGCGTGGCTCGCCCAGCCCTGGTTGCTCGCGATGGCCTCCTCCGGGGCCAGCTCCCGCACCTTCCGCAGCCGCACCTCGGAACCGGCGTCCTCGGCGGCCTTGGCGGCGGCCTGGGCCATGGCGTGGACGCTGCCGGTGGCGGAGTAGTAGACGACCGCGGTCTTCAGGTCTGACATCGGCTCTCCCGGTTCGGCGTGGTGGGGGATCAGCGGGTGGCGTACCCGCTGGGGACCGGGCCTCACCTCCACCCGGGAATTCGGCCCGATCGGGTCATCGCTGTCGAAAGTTTGCGAAACTATTCTCGACCTTTAACCGATGAAACTCACCTTGGCGACCCGCACTGGAGTGCATCGATTCAGCCTTGTGGAACGTCGTGGCTGCTCAAGCTGGTTATTGTCTTTCGCGCTCGCATCGATACTATCGCTGCCATGTGCCGATTGACGATGGCCAGCGCCGCGACCACGGCAGGGGTTCGGTCCGCCGCGGTGACCGGGGTCGCCCACCGCCGGTGCCACGTCGGCCCGTCGACCGGGTGGCGCCCGCGCGAACCCGGGTCGGCGCCGCTGGTGGAACTCGTCCTGCCCGCGCTGAACAGCTCCTGGGCCATGGAGCTCATGCGCGGCGTGGTGGACTCCGGGCTGGACGTGGTGATGTCCTCGCCGGCCGGCCGCGGCCCGTCGCCGGTCACCGGCCTCGTCGAGGCGCGCCGGGCCGGCGTGCTGCTGGTGCTGTGCCCGCTCGACCCCGCCGAGCGGCGCGTGTTCGCCCGCGCCCGGATGCCGGTGGTGCTCATCGACCCCGTCGATGTCGCGGACCCCGCGCTGCCGAGCGTCGCCGCCGCCAACCGGGAGGGCGGCGTGATGGCCGCCAAGCACCTGCTGTCGCTCGGGCACCGGCGCGTCGGCGTCGTCGGCGGCCCGCGCGACGTGCTGTGCAGCACCGCCCGCCTCGACGGGTTCCGCGCCGCCCTGGCCCGCGCCGGGGCGGGACCGGACGCCGCGCTGGTGCGCCACGCCGACTTCACCCGCGAGGGCGGTTACCGGGAGGCGCGCGAACTGCTGGCCTCGCCCCGGCGGCCCACGGCCGTCTTCGCGGCCAACGACGAACAGGCGCTCGGGGTGATCGACGCGGCCCGCGCGGCGGGGCTGTCGGTGCCCGGCGACCTGAGCGTCATCGGGTTCGACGACCTGCCCGCGGCCGGGCGCTCCTCGCCGGCGCTGAGCACCGTCCGCCAGCCGCTCGGTGAGATGGGGCGGCGCGCGGGGTGGTTGCTGGGGGACCTGATCGAGGGGCGGGAACCCGCGGTCGGGCGTGTCGAGCTGGCCACGGAGCTGGTGGTGCGGTCCTCGACCGGGCCGGTCGTGACGCGCCGGTCGTGACGCGCCGGTCGTGACGGGCCGGTCGTGACGCGCCGGTCGTGACGCGGTGGCGCGGGCTGCCGCTCCCCGCGGCACAGCGTTCCGGGTGTTGCCGGGCACGGGGCCCGGCCGGTGGGAGGGAATTCCATGAGCACCATGCGCGCCGTCGTCCAGGACGCGTTCGGCGGTCCCGACGTGCTGCGGGTGGCCGACGTGCCGAAGCCCGCGCCGCTGCCGACGGAGGTGCTGGTCCGCGTGGTCTCCGCCGGGGTGAACCCGGTCGACCACAAGACCCGGGGCGGCGGCGGGATGGCGGGGGTCCTCGGCGAGCCGCCGTTCACCGTGGGCTGGGACGTCTCCGGGGTGGTCGAGGAGGTCGGCTTCGGGGTGCACGCGCTGGAGGTCGGCGACGAGGTCTACGGGATGCCGTGGTTCCCGCGCGCCGCCGGCGGCTACGCCGAGTACGTCACCGCGCCCTCCCGGCAGTTCGCGCGCAAGCCGAAGACCCTCGACCACGACGCGGCGGCCGCGGTGCCGCTGGCCGCGCTCACCGCCTGGCAGGTCCTGGTGGACACCGCCGACGTGCGCGCCGGCCAACGGGTGCTGGTCCACGCCGCCGCCGGGGGAGTGGGCCACTTCGCCGTCCAGCTCGCCAGGCACCTGGGCGCGCACGTCATCGGCACCGCCCGCGCCGACAAGCACGGGTGGCTGCGCGAACTCGGCGCGGACGAGGTGGTCGACTACACCGCCACCCGCTTCGAGGACGCGGTCCGGGACGTGGACGTGGTGGTGGACCTGGTCGGTGACGAGGTCGACGACACCGGCACCCGCTCCCTGTCCACCCTGGCGCCCGGCGGGCTGCTGGTCGCGGTGCCCGGCGGGGCGTCGCCCGAACTGGTCGGGGCGGCGCGGGAGCGGGGCGTGCGGGCCCGGTCGTTCCTGGTCGAGCCGGACGGCGCGGCGCTGACCGAACTGGCCGGGCTGATCGACCGGGGCGTGGTCCGGGTCGAGGTGGCCGAGGTGCTGCCGCTGGAGCAGGCCGCGCGGGCGCACGAACTGCTGGGCGGTGGGCGCGTGCGGGGCAAGCTCGTGCTGCGGGTGGCCCCCTGACCGGTCAACGCCGCCCCAGCACGGTCATCCGCTCCAGCTCCAGCCGCCCGCCGGTCACCCGCACGCCGATCGCGGGTGACCAGCCCTCGACCCGCGCCGGGTCGACCGCGGTGCCGAACGGGACCTCGCGCAGTCCCCGCCACCGGCCCCCGTGCTCGACCCAGCCGGTCATCACGCCCCCGTCGAACACGACCGCGAACCGGTCCCCGGGCGTCCACGTCACGTTCGCGCAGCAGCCGCCGGCGGCGTCACCCCGGTCGCGGCCCCCGACCCGGACGTCGGCGGCCGAGGTGCGGAAGTGGTGGTTGTACCAGGCCGGCACGAGGTCGTCCGGGCCGTTCGCGCGGCCGAGCAGGACGCTGTCCTCCGGCGCGGCCCCGGCGAACGACCGGGGTTCCAGCACCACGGCCAGGTCGCCCGGCGGCGCGGTGACCGGGGCGGCGAGCACGGCGGCGGACTGCCGCAGCGCCTCGACCACCAGCGCACCGCCCTCCGTGCGCGGGTCGGGCACCGGTTCGCCGAAGCGGGCCCCGACCCGGTACGCGCCGAGCGGGCCGTCGAACCGGTCGTCCCACACCGGGGTGGTGAAGTCGGCCGGGTCGAACACCGCCTCGGCGTGCACCAGGTCGGCGGTGTCGCGACCGTCCGGCGGGAGCGTGGGGACCACCAGCCGCAGGGGTGCCCGCTGCCCCAGCGCGACGTCCGCGGGCACGTGCAGCCGCCAGCGCGGCTCCACCGGCCGGTCGGGTGCGACCGCCAGGTCGCCGGAGGGCCCGAGGGGTTCCGCCCGCCGGCCCCGGGGCACCGGCAACGCGGGCCGGACGGTCAGCGGACCGCTCGCGCGCACCTCCGCGACGACCTCGGTGACGAGTCCCGGCCGCACGCGCAGCGCCCCGTCGTCGTCCGCGCGCAGCCGGGCGGTGACCCGGGGGTCCTCGGCGCGCCACGACTGGAGCCCGGTGATGCCGACCGCGCCGCCGTCCGCGCGCGACGGCCGCACCCGCAGCCCGTCGGTCGGCACCGGGGGCGACACCAGCACCCGGTGGACCCGGCCGCGCTCGGGCGTGCGCGGTGTCCTGACCTGCCCCGGCACCTCGGCCCACTCGCCCGCGGGGGTGCGGTACTGGAGGTCGTAGGCGTCCGGGGTGCGCACCCCGCCGCCGTCGTCGTAGAAGGAGATCCGCACGTCGGAGACCGGCGTCGGCGCGCCCAGGTCCACCGCCAGCCAGTCCTGCCGGTCGGGGCTGCCGTAGCTGGTCCAGCGGGTGGACGGGACGTCGAGGTGGAAGTCCTGGCCGTCGACGGCGTCCGCGGGCGAGTCGGCGTGCCAGGTGTGGGAGGCCGACGCCGCCGGGTGGCCGGTCCCGGCGACGTTCGCCAGGTCGTCCACCAGCGGCACGGCCGCGACCCGCCGCGCCGGGCCCACCCGCACGTCGGCGGGGCGCAGGTCCGCCTGGTGGTGCACGAGCTGCCCGTCCACCCACACGCGCAGGCCCGCTCCCCGGTGGTAGGTGTCGCCGTCCCGGTCCCACACCACGGTCAGGTTGCGCCCGTGGTACGGGGCGTTCTCCACGGCGAAGTGGTCCCAGTCCGCCGGGACCAGCGGCGAGATCCGCACCTGCTCGCCGGTGCGCGGCCGGACGCCCAGCAGCCCGGACAGCACCAGGTCGTTGAACGTCGAGTGGTTGTAGTCCTCGCTGTGCCCCCGGCCGTCGTAGAGCCAGCGGTCCTCGTCCGGGTGGTGCGCCTCGGCCACGTACGGCCGGCCGTCCTTGCGCTGGGTCAGCGCGTACCCGCGCAGCACGTCGTAGTAGTCCTGCCGGTCCACGTAAGGCTGGGGCGGGTAGTCGGTGAGCAGGTTCGCCATCGCGGTCAGCGCCTGGCTGGTGGCGTACGGCCAGCTCGGTCCCGACCACCGGCAGCAGCCCACGAGCGCGTCGTGCATGAACCACGGGCTGCGGCGCTCCACCGTGGTCGGGCCGAACCGCGCGGCGAAGCCCATCGGGTCGGTCAGCTGCGCCCACGCCGGGGCGGCGCTCGGCGGGGCCATGCGGAAGTACCAGGGCACGAACCCGATCTGCTCGCGGTCGGGGACCGCGGTCCGGTCGTCGCGCATGACGTGCCGGTAGAACTGCTCGTCGGCACTCCACAGGTGCTTGTCCACATTGGACTGAAGTGCGCGGGCCGCCTCCTCGTACCGGGCGGCGGCCTGCTGGTCGCCGGACCGGCCACGTGACCGCAGCAGCTCGGCGATGGCCACCGCGTCGCCGAACTGGTAGGCGTTGATGGTCGGCCGGAAGCCGTCGCCGCCGTGGTACGGGTCGTCGCTCTGGTAGGCGCTCGCGGTGTACTCCATCGCGTCCCACACCGGGACCTGCCAGTACAGGCCCAGGTCGCGGTCGAACTGCGGCGCCCACGCGGCCCACTGCCGCTCCAGCTCCGGCAGCCGGTCCACGGCGAAGTCCCACCGGCCGTCCACCCGGGCGCGGGCCACCACCGCGTCGGCGGCCCAGAACGAGTACTGGTGGGCCCAGTCGGTGGTGTGCTCGTTGAGGAAGTCGGTGGCGGGCTTGGGTCCCGCGCCGCTGCCCCGCAGCCAGTAGTCCAGGTAATCGTCGAGGTAGCGGCTGTCGCGCAGCCAGCGGCCCTCGTAGACGTGGTGCCCGGCGGCGGCCACGATCCCGCCGCCGGGGGCGGAGTAGCCCACCGGGCCGAGGAACTCGGAGACGATCCACCCGTCCTCGGGGCCGGTGTACTTGAGGGCTTCCTTGTAGGTGCGCCAGCGGTAGTAGTAGGTGTCCTCGATCTCGGCGTCGGGCAGGTCGACGAACGGGATGTTCGCCTCGTACCAGTCCGGTTCCACGAAACCGGCCAGCTTCGCCCCGTGGTCGAACAGCGCCGTGCCCGCGCCCACCGGCGGGTACATCGGGTACGGCTCGGCGGCGGGTGCGGGCGTCGGCGCGGCTGCGACGGGCGTGGTCGCGCCGGTGATCAGCGCGACGGCGAGGAGGACGGCTCCGGGACGGCGGAAGGGCGGCACGGGCGGCTCCCGTTCTTCGTCGGGGCGGCGCCGACGGGGGCTCGTGGGTGCGCCACCCCGCGCCGTCACCGGTGAGATGTTTCTAGCCCACTTTTCCAACGTTGTAAATATGCGCGGAGCACACTGGGCCACCGACCGGTCACCGCCGCTGCCACCGTCGCTGCCGACGCGGCATCGCCGCCGGGCGCAGCTGCCGCTTCGGCCGCACCTCGGTCACCCGCCGGCCGCTCCCGGCGACGCACAGCGAACCGCTGTGGACCAGGACGTCTCAGGACGACGGCACCGGCCCCCGCTCGGTCAGCGCGGTCCCCTCGACGTCCAGCGAGGGCAGCCGGTGCAGCCAACGGGGCAGCCACCACGCGGCTCCGCCCAGCAGCGCCAGCGCGGCCGGCACGACGACCAGGCGCACCACGACGGCGTCGAACAGCACGCCGGTGGCCAGGCCGAACGCGATCGGCTTGATCGCGCCGTCGCCCTCGGGCACGAACCCGGCGAACACGGAGAACATGATCGCCGCCGCCGCGACCACGACGGGCGCGGCCTGGCGGAACCCGGTCACCACCGCGGCGCGGGGCTCGGCCCCGTGCGCGTGGGCCTCGTGCATCCGGGAGACCAGGAACACCTGGTAGTCCATCGCCAGGCCGAACAGGATGCCGACGACGATGATCGGGGACAGGCTCATCAGCGGGCCGGTGCCGTCCGCCCGGACCACGTCGGCCAGCCACCCCCACTGGAACACGGCCGTGGTCGCGCCCAGGGCCGCGCCGGTGGTCAGCAGGAAGCCCAGCACGCCGACCACGGGCACCGGGATGGAGCGGAACACCAGGACCAGCAGGACCAGCGCGAGGCCCACGACCAGCACCAGGTAGACCGGCAGGGCCCGGTCGAGCTGGTGGGAGACGTCGATGCTGACCGCGGTGGTGCCCGTGACGTACACGCGGGCCCCGTCGGTGTCGGGGATCCGGTCGCGCAGCGCGTGCACCAGGTCCTCGGTGGCCCGGTCGTCGGGCGCGGAGGACGGGACGACGGTGATCAGCGCGGCCGACCCGTCGGCGTCGACCTGCGGAGGGGTCGTCAGGGACACGTCGGGCAGGGCGGCGGCCTGCTCGCGCACCTCGGCGGACCTCGCCGCGGCGTCGGGCCCGTCGACCAGCACCAGCAGGGGACCGGTGAAGCCGGGGCCGAAGTGGTCGGAGACCAGCCGGTCGGCGCGGGCCTGCGTGGTGTCGTCGGCCGGGTGCTGGATCAGCGAGGTGCGCATGGACAGCACCGGGATCGCGACCACGCCGAGCGCGACGACGGCGACCAGCAGGCTCGTCCAGCGGTGGCGGGTCACCGTGGTCGCCCAGCCGCGGTAGAAGCCGCGGTCGCGCGGCTCGGCGGGCTCCCGGCGGGCACCGCGCGGCAGCGCGCGCGAGCCGACGAACCCCAGCACCGCCGGGACCAGGGTGACCGCGACCAGGACGGCGATGACCACCGTGCCCGCGGCGGCCAGGCCCATCTCGGCCAGGAACGGGATGCCGGTCACCGCCAGCCCGCACAGCGCGATCACCACGGTCAGTCCCGCGGTGACCACGGCCGACCCGGCGGTGCCGACCGCCGTGGCCGCCGCCTCCGCCACCGGCCGACCGGCCCGCAGCTCGTGCCGGTGCCGGGTGACGATGAACAGCGCGTAGTCGATGCCCACGGCCAGGCCGAGCATCACCGCCAGGATCGGCGTGGTCGACTGGAGCTGCACCACGCCGGTGAGCGCGGTGATGCCCAGCGCCCCGACGCCGACGCCCACGACCGCGGTCAGCAGGTTCATGCCCGCGGTGACCAGGGAGCCGTAGGTGATCGCCAGCACCACCAGCGCCACGACCACGCCGACGGCCTCGGCCGGCCCGCCGACCGCGACGGGCTCCTGGGTGGCCTCACCGCGCACCTCGACGTCCAACCCGCCGTCGCGCGCGCGGCCGACCGCGTCCAGCAGCGCCGCGCGCTCGTCGTCGGTGATCTCGGGGGCGGGCGCGGTGTAGGAGACGGTGCTGTAGGCCGCGCGCCGGTCGGCCGAGACCACCGGTGAGGCCGGGTCGAGGGGGTTGCTCGCCGACCCGACGCCGGGCAGCCGCGCCAGCTCGCCCACCAGCGCGGTCACCTGCCGGGCCGTGGCCGGGTCGGTGATCGCGCCGCCGTCCGGCGCGCGCACGACCACCTGGGCCTCGGCGCCCGAGGACGTCTCGCCGAACCGCTCGGTCACGATGTTCAGCGCCGTGGTCGACTCCTGGCCAGGGATCTCGAACGTGCTGACGGTGTCGTCGGTCAGCACGGCGGCGGCCGCGCCGACGCCGAGCAGCACGAGCAGCCAGGCCGCGACCACCACACCCCGGCGGCGGACCGACGCGAGCCCGAGGCGGTGCAGCAGAGTTGCCATGATCAGGTCCGTTCCGGCGGCGGCGGGCGCCCGTTCGCTCCCGTGGGGACGTCCTCGGGGCGCGATCGCCGTTGGTCTGTCCGGACCCGGGTTGCCGACCGGGCCGGTCGAAAACCGCCCGCGCGGGTGGTCTACCGGGGCCGCGGACCCAGCAGCGCGGTTGACGCGCGCACCGCGACGTCGGCGACCTCGCGCATCCGCCTGCCGCTCTCGGTGGTGGTGGCGCTCAGCTCGCGCAGCCCGCCCAGCAGCATGACGGCGAGCTCCCGCGACACCGGCTCGACCCCGAGGTCCCGCCACCGCTCGGTGCCGCTCAGCTCCTGGACCATGACGATGAACGCCTCCATCGCGTCGTGCTGCAACCGGCGCGCGGCGGGGCCGAGGGCGGGCACGTCGCGGATCCAGCTGACCACGAGGGCGGGCGCGGCCTCGACGCAGCCGATCCACGCCTCCACCGCCTGCCGCACCTGCGCGTCCCACGGCGCGGTCGGGTCCACGGCGGCGGAGATCCGGCGGACCATGTTCGCGGTGGTGTCGGCGAGGAGGGCGGCGAAGCACGCCTCCTTGTCGGGGAAGTGCTGGTAGAAGGTGCGGCGGGAGGTGCGCGCGTGCGCCACCACGTCCGCGACCGTGGTGGCGCGGTAGCCGTCTCGGGCGATGCACGCGGCCAGGCCGTCGAGCAGTCGCCTGCGGTAGCCGGTGGCCCGGTCGTCCTCGCCCGGGTCTGCCTCGCCCGCGCTCGGGTCTGCGACACCTGCGCCGGCCACACCCGGCCCCGCCACACCCGGCCCGGCCACACCCGGCCCCGCCGTGGTCGCCTCCTGCACGCCGTCCTCCGTCCAGCCCCTTGTGAGGCATGGTACGCCAGCGTACCGTCACCCTGGTACGCCAACGTACCAACGAAGAGGTGCCGGTCGATGACGTCGAAAGTCCTCCCGCCCGGCCCCACCGTCCCCCGCGCGGTGCAGGGCGCCTACGCCCTGACGGTCCCCGGTCGCGGCCTGAGGCAGATGCGCGAGCGCTACGGCGACGCCTTCTCGGTCAACGTGCCGATCTTCGGCCACGCCCTGGTCCTCGCCAACACCGCCGAGATCAAGCAGCTGTTCCTGAGCCGCTCCGGGGCGGTGGAGAACATCCAGCCGAACCTGGGCCGCGTGCTCGGTCCGGGCTCGTTCTTCGCGCTCGTCGGCGAGGAGCACCACAAGCAGCGCAAACTGCTCGTGCCCCCGTTCCACGGCCGTAGGCTCGCGGCGTTCGAGCGGATCGTCGAGGAGGAGGCGGCGCGCGAGCTGGCGACGTGGCCGCGCGACCGGGCGTTCGCCACCCTGCCGTCGATGATGCGCATCACCCTCAACGCCATCCTGCGCGCGGTCTTCGGCGCGGAGGGCGCCGAGCTCGACCGCCTGCGCGCGCTCCTGCCGCGCATGGTCGCCCTCGGCTCCCGCCTGGCCACCCTCCCGTTCCCGCGCGGCGGCGCGGGCCCCTGGGGCTGGTTCCGGCGGATGCGCCGCCGGTACGACGAGATCGTCGACCGGCTGATCACCCGGGCGTCCCACGACGACCACCTGGACGACCGCGACGACGTGCTGGCCCTGCTGGTCCAGAGCCGCTACGACGACGGCTCCCCGCTCGGCCGCGCCCAGATCGCCGACCAGCTGCTGACCCTGCTCAGCGCCGGGCACGAGACCACCGCGACGACCCTCGCCTGGGCGGTGGAACGGCTCCGCCGCCACCCCGACGTGCTGCGCGGGCTGGTCGAGGAGTCCGACGCGGGCGGCCGGGCGCTGCGCGACGCGACCCTGCTGGAGGTCCAGCGCACCCGCCCGGTCATCGACCTCGTCGGCCGCCAGGTCAGGGCGGAGAGCTTCCGGCTGGGCCGCTGGACGCTGCCGCGCGGGCAGAACGTCCTCGTCGCCATCTCGCTCGTGCACGAGGACGAGTCGGTCTTCCCGAACGCCCGCGCCTTCGACCCGACCCGCTTCCTCGACGCGAAGCCCGACCTGTACGAGTGGATCCCCTTCGGCGGCGGCACCCGGCGCTGCATCGGGGCCGCCTTCGCGACCATGGAGATGGACGTCGTGCTGCGCACCCTGCTGCGCGACTTCCACCTGGAGCCGACCGACGAGCGCGACGAGCGGTGGTACTCGCGCGGGGTCGCCAGCGCGCCGGGCCGGGGAGGGCGCGCGGTGGTCCGGCGGCGCGACCGGCACCCCCGCCCCGCGCCGCCGACCCGCGACAGCGCGAGTCGCTGACGCCACCGAGGCGCACCCGGGCCGCGATCCTCCGCTCGTCGGTTCCCACCGCGTGCCGGACGCGGACCTCCCGGCCCTGCGCTGACGGTCATCCGGTCGTGCCGCGGTGGTCAGGTCGGCTGATCCGCCGACGTCCGGGCATCCCGCCACATCGGCCGCAGGCGGGCCCGTCCGGGGGCAGGTCGATGTGCGGCCCCAGGGGGCGGAACCCGTGCCGGGCGTACAACTCCGCGCTGCGCGGCGTGCTCGCCTCCAGGTGGACGGGCTGCCCGTCGGCGTCGGCGCGGGCCAACCGGTGCCGCAGGATCGCGCCCCCCACGCCCCGGCCCCGGTGCCGGGGCAGCACCCCCATCGACGCCAGGTACAGGTGCGGCGCCTCCGGGTGGCGGGCGGCGGTGGCGGTGAGGACGGTGGCGAGGCGTTCGGGCAGGCCCTCCACCTCCGGCACGGCCACCGGGCCCGGTGACCACGTCGAGACGCCCTCGATGCCCGCCGGTCCCTCGGCCACCAGCACCTCGTGCTCGCGCAGCGCGTGGTCGAGGAAGACCCGGGCGAAGTCGACCGGCACCTCCTCCCGGCCCGCGCCCACCCACGCGGTGACCGCCTCGTCCGCGCACGCCTCGGCACAGGCCCGGCCGAGGGCGTCGAGTTCGTCCGGTGCCGCACGGCGCACGATCACGGGGGTTCCTCTCCGTAGGCTGTGGAGTCCACAGTGGTCCCGACGGGCCCGGCGGTCGAGCGATTGCGTCACACCGTCGAGGTGTGACGAAAGGGGGGGTGGGCAGGTGGGGTGCGCCCAGTGCGGCACGGTGATCACGCCGTCCGGGCGGGGACGGCCGCGCCGCTGCTGCGGGCGCGCCTGCCAGGCCCGCGCCTACCGCGCCCGCCGGGACCACGGGCGCCCGAGCCGGCGACCCCCGCCGGAGCGGCCGGACCGGACCTCGGTCGTGCGCGCGGCGATCGCCCTGGCCGACGCGGAGGGGCTGGGCGCGCTGTCGCCGGACGTCCTCGCGCGCCGCCTCGGCATCCCGGTGACCTCCCTGCGCCGGCACGTGCCGAGCCGGGAGGCCCTGCTCACCGCCGTGGTGGACGCCGTGCTCGCCGAGCACCGCCCGGTCCGCTCCCCGGACTGGCGGGTGGTGCTGGAGCACGAGGCGCGCGAGGAGTGGGCGCGCTACCGGCGGCACCCGTGGGCGGTGGCCGTGCTCGCCACCACGCGCCCACCGCTGGGACCCGGGGTGCTCGCGACCGTGGACCGGTTCCTCGCCGCGCTCTCCGGCCACGGCCTGGACCACCGGACCGCGCTGTCGGTGTACCTGCTGGTGAGCGGCTACGCGCAGGGCCTGGCCACCACGGCGGCGGCGGAGCACGACGCGGCGCGCGACACCGGCGTGACCGTCCGCCGCTGGTGGACCGCGCGGCTCGGCAGGCTCGCGGGCGCGATCGGGACCGGCCGCCACCCGTGGCTGGCGGTCGACCCGGCGACCCCCGACGTGGACCTCGACGCGGAGTTCGACTTCGGCCTGGCCCGGGTGCTGGACGGGGTCGAGGTGTTCCTGGCGGGGCGCGGTCGGCCTTCCTGATCGGGTCGCACGTGCCCGCCTCCGGCGACACCGGTGGTTCCACCGTTACGCCGCCGGGCTCGCCCGGTCCATGATGCCGGTGGGCCGGGAGCGCGGTCCGGCGGGCGCGGGCCGGCAGGAGCGGGCTGGCGGGCGCGGGCCGGCGGGAATGGTCCGGCGGGAGCGGGTCCGACGGGAGCGGGTTGGCGATGGTGGACGGCGCGCGGCGGGTGGTGACCCGGGACCAGGTGGTGCGGGCCGCCTGCGAGCTGTTCCTCCGGCACGGCGCGGTGGACATGGAGCGGCTGGCCACGGCCCTCGCCATCAGCCGGGCGACGCTGTACCGCGTGGTGCGCGGCCGGGACGGCCTGCTCGGTGACGTGCTGTGGCTGCTCGCGGACCGGGAGCTGGTCCGGGCGCGGCAGCGGCGCGCGCACGACGGCGTCGAGGGCGTCCTGGAGGTCACCCGCTGCTTCGTGGACCGGCTGCGGGCGGCGGCGCCGTTCCGCGCGTTCCTGCGCGGCGAACCCGACACGGCCGCCCGGGTGCTGTTCGGCGGCTGCGACGCGGTCCACCGGCGGGCGGTCCGCGCGCAGGAGCGGATCCTGCTGGAGGTCCGCGGCGAACCCGGTCCGCCGGGGCCCGCGCTCGGCCAGGTCGCGTTCCTCTACGTGCGCATCGTGGAGTCCGCGCTCTACGCCGAGCTGCTGGGCGGCACGCCGCTGGACCCCGACCTCGTCGAGCGGGCCGCCCGCACCGTGCTGCGCCGCTGAGACCGCGGTCTCACGATCCCGGCACGTGCTGGCGCCCGTCGCCGGCGGCCGGCAGGTTCGCAGGTGCCCTGCCCCCGACGAGGGAGTCGGTATGTCGCTCAGGCGCTTGGTCCCGCTCGCGGCCCTGCTGGGGCTCCTGCTCCCCACCGCCCCCGCCACCGCCGCAGAGACCGAACCGGGGCCGCGGGTGGTCGGCCCGCTGCCCGGCGCGCTGCCGGGCGACCGGCTCGCGGACCGGATCGAGGACACCTACCCGTTCTTCTCCACCCCCGACGACCTGGCCGCCGCAGGCTACGTCGAGCAGGAGTTCCACGTCTCCGGCACGGCCGACGGCTTCGCCACCGACGGCGCGCCGGTGGCCGCCGACGTGCCCTACGCGACCCGGGTCGTGGTGCGGCGGCCGGCGCACGCGCGCGACTTCAGCGGCACCGCGCTGGTCGAGTGGCAGAACGTCACCGCGGGCTACGACCTGGACGCGCTGTGGCACGCCGAGTCCGTGGTGCGCGAGGGCCACGCCTGGGTCGGGGTGTCGGCGCAGCGGGTCGGGGTCGACCAGCTGCGGGCGTGGAGCCCGGCCCGCTACGGGGGCCTGGACGTGACCGGCGGGGGACGCCTCACCGCCGACGAGCTGTCCTACGACGTGTTCACGCAGGCGGGCCGCGCCGTCGCGAACGGCTCGGTCACCGGCGGGCTGCGCCCCCGGACGCTGCTGGCGATCGGCGCGTCGCAGTCCGCCGCGCGGATGACCGTGCTCTACGACCGGGTCCTGCCCGCGCGGGAGCCGGTGTTCGACGGCTACGGCTTCGTCGTCGGCCCGGCCCCGACGCGGGTCGGCGCGGAACCCGTCTTCCAGGTGCTGTCCGAGACCGACGTGCGCACCTCCCAGCGGCCCCCGGACACCGACCGGTTCCGCCGCTGGGAGGTGGCGGGCGGGGCGCACTCCGGACACGCCGGCCAGGTCTACCGGGCCCCGATCTCCGAGCGCGACCTCGGCGGCGCGCCCGCGTACGACTGCGACCGGCCGCCGTTCAGCCGGGTGCCGGTGCACCACGTGACCGCGGCGGCCCACGAGCAGCTGCGGCGGTGGGTCGAGCGCGGCACCCCACCGCCGACGGCGCCGCCGCTGGAGTTCGAGGCCGACGGCGTGACCAGGAAGCGGGACGAACTGGGCCTGGCGCTGGGCGGCATCCGGCTGTCGCAGGTCGTCGCGCCGACCGCGCTCAACACCGGCGACAACTCCGGGGAGGCGTTCTGCCGGCTGTTCGGCACGCACGTCCCCTTCGACGAGCAGACCCTGGCGCGCCTCTACCCGGACCGCGCCTCCTACGTGCGGCGCGTGGTGGCCGCCGACCTCGCCAACGTCCGCGCGGGCCACCTGCTGCCCGCCGACGCGAAGCGGAACCTGCGCGCCGCGGTGGGTGCGCGATGAGGCTCCTGCTCGCGATCGCGCTGCTGCTGCCCACGACCGCGGTCCCGGCCCACGCCGAGACCCGCACCCCGATCGTCTTCGTGCACGGCCAGCAGGGTTCGGCGCAGCAGTGGCAGTCCAACGCCAAGCGGTTCGCCTCCAACGGCTTCCCGGACCGCCTGCTGCACGCCTACGAGTACGACACGGGCGTGGCGACCAACGACCAGGCGGTCACCGGGCTGGACGCGTTCCTGGCCGACGTGCGCGCCCGCACCGGTTCGCCCGTCGTGGACGTCGTCGCCCACTCGCGCGGCACGACCGTCCTGCACACCTTCCTCGCCACCCCGGAGCGGGCGGCCCTGGTGCGCCGGTACGTCAACGTGGACGGCCGCTCCAGCGCCTCGCCGCCCGGCGGGGTGCCGACGCTGGCGCTGTGGGGGAGCCTGCAACCCACGGGGTCGATCGGCGGCGCCACCAACGTGTACCTGACCACCCTCGGCCACACCGAGACCGCCACCTCGGCCGACGGGTTCGCGCACGTCCACCGGTTCCTGCGGGACCGGGACGCCCTCACCACGCGCGTGCTGCCCGAGGCCCCGACCTCGGTCGAGATCGCCGGGCGGGCCACCCACTTCCCGCGCAACACCGGCGTGGAGGGCCTGCTGGTGGTGTGGGAGGTCGACGGCCGGACCGGCGCCCGGCGCGGCCTTCCCCGGCACACCACGCGCACCGCGCCCGACGGCTCGTTCGGCCCGCTGCCGGTCGTCGGCGGCAGGCACCACGAACTGGTGCTGCTGCGCGAGGGGGAGCCGACGCACCACTCCTACTTCGAGCCGTTCGAGCGCGACGACCGCTTCCTGCGGCTCCAGGTGTCGGTCCCCGGCGGCATCGGGGACCAGGTCGACCGGTGCCCGACGCACACCGCCGTCACCGTCGTCCGCAACCGCGAGTGGTGGGCCGACCAGCCCGCCGACAACGACCGCCTGGAGTTCGACGGCGTCGACGTCCTCGCACCGGCCGTCGCGCCTCGGGTGCGCCAGGTGCTGGCGGCGTTCGTGTTCGACGACGGCTGCGACCTCGCGTCCACGCCCGGCGCGGTGGTGCCGCCGTTCGGCTCACTGCCGTTCCTGACCGCGACGGACACCTACCTGCCCGCCCGCGCCGACGCCGCCGGGGCCGTCCGGATCACCCAGGTCGCCCGGGGCACGGGCGGCGGGTCGCGCACGGTCGCGGTGCGGAACTGGCCGTCGGACCGGCACTCGGTCAGCGTGCAGTTCAAGGACTACCTGGACGTGCGGGTGGGCTGAACGAACCCGGGCGGGTGCGCCGGATCAGGCGGTGGTGGGCTCCTGGAACAGCACCGCCGGCGCGCTCGTCCGCGGGCGGGGCGCCACGACCTCCGGCGCCTTGAGCGCCGTCTCGTCGAAGGCGGGTCCGCCGGGCGCCTGGTTCCCCGCCCTGTGGTTCCCCGCCGTGTGGTTCCCGGGCGCCTGCTCACCGAAGGGCTGCTGCGCGAAGGGCTGCCTGCTGAACGCCTCCTGCTCGAACACCTGCCGCCCGAGCGTCTGCTGCCCGAACACCTCCTGCCCGAGCGGCTGGTGGCCCGCCGCGGCGCCCCCGAACGCGGTCTCGTCGAACGCGGTGTCGGCGGGGGTGTCGACCACCACCTCCACGGCCACCGGGGCGACGGGCGCGGCGTCGGCGGCCAGCTGCCGCTGGGCGCGGTTGATCCACAGCAGCCACATGGACTCGTCGCGGTGACCGCGGTGCTCGGCCTTGAGACCGGCCAGCGCGCCGCGGACGCGCGCCGCGACCACCGGGTCCTCCCGCACGACGGCCCAGACGGCGCGGGCGACCGCGTCCCCCGCCTTGACCATGCCGCGCACCTGCTCTAGCAGTTCCGCTGCGGGCAGGGTCGCCCACGCCGCCGCGATCCTCTGGGCCTTCGTCACGTGGCCATCATTACCCGCTGTGAGCCCTCCGGTAGACAGGACTTCGTGTAATCCACGTCTCGTTTGCGGAACGGAAAAGCCCAAGAGGGCCTGTTGGGCGATGTTCGAATCCCCACCGCAGCCGGTCGATCACCCCCCGGCACCCTCCAACAGTACCACCGGTCCGCCCCACGGCATCGATCAAGATCACCATTGGTACGGTGGCGCCATGGTGGTCAACGCACCCGACAAATGTGTGATCGTCGTCGACGGTGAGCTGCCCGTGGGGCTGGCGCTCAACACCGCGGCGATCCTCTCGCTCACCATCGGCCGCCACGTCGACGGCGTGCTGGGGGACGACGTGAAGGACGCCGACGGCTTCCTGCACCAGGGGATCACCGGCATCCCCGTCCCGATCCTGCGTGGTGACACCGCCTCGCTGGCCTCGCTGGTGGTGAGGGCCGCGGCGGTGCCCGAGGTGTTCGTCGTCGACTTCACCCGGACCGCGCAGACCTCGCGCACCTATGACGAGTACATCTCGCGGATGTCCGAGATCGGCACCGGCGACCTGCCTTACGTGGGGGTGGGCCTCGCCGGGCCGAAGAAGCCCGTGGACAAGCTCGTGGGCAACTTCGGCCTCTACCGGTAATCGGTGAACCGAATGAGCCGATGAACCGGTGGACCGGTGAATTCGGTGACGAACGGGGGTGGCCGGGCCGGCCACCCCCGCCGACCGGCTCTCAGACCCGCACCAGCGCGTCCTCCAGCACGGTGACCACCCGGGCGTTGGCCTCCGGCGTGCCGACGGTCAGCCGGATGCCCTCACCGGGGTAGAGGCGGGCCATCAGACCCGCCGCCTCCAGGGTCGCCGCCACCTGCGCCGCGCGCGGCCCCAGCGGCAGCCACAGGAAGTTGGTCTCGCTGGGCAGCACCGGCACGCCGCGCTCGGCCAGCGCCGCCCGCAGCGCGTCCCGCTCCCGCACGATCCCGTCCACGCGGGCGAACAGCTCGTCCTCCACCGCCAGCGACGCGATGGCCGCGCGCACCGCGATCCCGTTGACCCCGCAGGGGACCGCGCACTTCCGCAGCGCCGCGCTGATCACCGGGTGCGCCACGCCGTACCCGACGCGCAGCCCCGCCAGCCCGTACGCCTTGGAGAACGTGCGCAGCACGACCACGTTGGGGTGGTCGCGGTACAGCGCCACGCCGTCCACGCCGGAGCCCGAGAACTCGTGGTACGCCTCGTCCAGCACCACCAGCACCGAGGACGGCACGGCGGCCAGGAACGCCTCCAGGTCGGCCGACCGGACCGAGGTGCCGGTGGGGTTGTTGGGCTCGCACAGGAACACCAGGCGGGTGCGGTCCGTCACCCGCGCCGCCATGGCCGCCAGGTCGTGCGCGCCGTCGCGCAGCGGCACCTCGACCGCCCGCGCGCCGGCGATCCGCGCCACGATCGGGTAAGCCTCGAACGACGGCCACGCGTAGACCACCTCGTCGCCGGGTTCGAGCACCGCCTGGGCGATCTGCTGGTAGATGCCCACCGAGCCGGGGCCGGTGACCACGTCGGACTCGGGCACGCCCAGCCGCGTGGCCAGCGCGGCCACCAGGTCGCCCGGCATGATCTCCGGGTAGTGGTGGGCGACCCGCGCCGCCAGCGCCACCTCCGCCAGCACCGACGGCAGCGGCGGGTACGGGTTCTCGTTGAGGAACAGCCGGTGCGAGGTGCCGTCCGCCCGAGCGACCGGCGGTTTCGGCACGTACAGCGGCACGGTGTCCAGTGCGGGACGGGGTACCGGCGTCATCTTCCCTCCAGCGCGGCGCGGGCCACGTAGAAGCCCGACATGGTGTCCTGCACGGCCAGGCCGAGCGATTTGTAGAGGGTGGTTTCCTCGGCCGAGCCGCGGCCCGGGTGCCCGCCGAGCAGCACCTCGCCCAGCTCCGCCCGCACGTGGTCCGGCCCGATCAGGCCCTCGGCCAGCGGCGCGCGCAGGTCGCCGGACTCGGTGGCCGCCGACTCGCGGCTGTCCACGAACACGGCCGCGTCCGCGACCACCCGCGACGCCAGCTCGCGCGCGTCGGCGAACGAGCCGCCGACCACGTTGAGGTGCGCGCCGGGCGCGACCCAACCCGGCTCGACGATCGGCTCCTTGCTCGCCGTCGTCGTGCAGACCAGGTCGGCGCCCGCCAGCGCGGACCGCACGTCCGGCGCCACCTCGACGTCGACGTCCAGCTCCGCCGCCGCCCACTCCCGGTAGGCCGCGGCGTGCTCCGGCGTCCGGCTCCACACCCGGACCCGGCGCAGTTCGCGCACCGCGGCCATCGACCGCAGGTGGCTCCGCCCCTGCACGCCGGAGCCCAGCACCGCCAGGTCGCCCGCGCCCGCCGGGGCCAGGGCGTCGGTGGCCACGGCGGACACCGCGGCCGTGCGGATGGCGGTGATCGCGCCCGCGTCCATCACGGCCAGCGGCCGCCCGGTGTCGGGGTCGAACACCATGACGACGCCGATGTGCAGGTCCAGGCCGCGGGCCGGGTTCTCCGGCTTGAGCACCATCGCCTTGAGCCCGAACCCGGCGTGGCCGTCGCCCGCGACGTGGCACGGCATGGTGCCGAGCAGCCCCGTCTCGGTCGGCGGGCGCAGGATCGTGCGCAGCGGCTGGGTCACCAGGCCCGAGCTGTACCGGCGCATCGCCTCGGCCATCAGGTCGATGGCCGCCTTCACCGGGTAGAGCCGGTGCACTTCGTGCTCGTCGAGGAACAGCATGGGACTCCGATCAGGCCGGTGCGGCCGTGAACACCGACCACAGCATGCGGATCGTGCGGGTGCGGGAGATGAACTCCAGGTCGTAGGCCGCCGCCGAGGGCTGGGTGGTCAGGGCCAGGTCGACGACGCCGTCGCGGACCGCGATCGCGGCGGCGCTGGTCGAGGTGACCTTGACCGTCTCGTGGGCGGTGAACCGGTCCGGCAGCAGCTGCGCGACCAGCGGCAGCGGCGCCGGGTGGGTGGCGATCCGCGGCGCGGCGGGCACCTCCGCGCCACGCCGCCGGGCGATGCCGTACAGCGGGGTGTCCCGGATGAACGCGCCGGCCAGCGCGAGCCGGGTGTCCATGTAGAAGGCGCTGACCGCCGCGTACGCGCTGGCCACCACGACGTGGCTCACGTCGCCCGCGCGCAGCGCGTCGCCCGCGTCCTCGTAGGTGTCGAACAGCCGGACGACGGGGTCACCGCTGCCCGCGAAGCCGTGCCAGACGTGCCGGGCGGCCTGCTCGCTGCTCGTGCCCACCGGGCCGAGGGTGCCCACCGACCGGACCGGCACGTCGCGGGCCGCCAGCACGGATAAGCGCGGTTCGGCCAACAGCACGGGTTCTGCCAGTGACATCTGCTCTCCCTAAGCGTTCCGGGGCACGGGCACGCGGGTGAGCCAGTGCTCGTGCCGTTCGTCGCGGCCGCGCACCAGGTCGTGGTAGCGGCGGCGCAGTTCGGTGGTGACGGGGCCGGGTTCGCCGCGGCCGACCGGCCGTCCGGCGAGCTCGACCACCGGGGTGACGCCCAGTCCCGTGCCGGTGAGGAAGACCTCGTCGGCCAGCAGCAGGTCGGCGGGCTGGAGGTCGCGTTCGACGTGCTCCAGGCCGAGGTCGGCGGCCAGCACCCGCACGGTGTCGCGGGTGATGCCCTCCAGGATGTCGGCGTCCGGCGGTGGGGTGACCAGCGCGGTGCCGCGCACCGCGAACACGTTGGCCGTGCTCGCCTCGGCGACGCGGCCGCGGTCGTTGAGCAGGATCGCGTCGTCGTAGCCCGCCGCGCGGGCCTCGTCCACGGCCAGCGCGTTGTTCAGGTAGGCGCCGGTCGCCTTGGCGCGCACCGGGATCGACCGCGCCGACGGCCGCGCCCACGAGCTGATCGCGCACCGGACGCCGCCCTCGGGGGAGTAGGCGCCCAGCGCGAACGCGATGACCGACAGCCCGTCGGAGTTGCCCCGCAGCGACACCCCCGGCGGGGTGCCGGGCAGCAGCCGGTGCTTGTAGGCCAGCGGCCGGATGTAGGTGTCCTGCACGACGCCGTTGCGGGACAGCAGCTCCACGACGATGCCGGCCAACTCGTCCACGTCGTGCGGCAGGTCGATGCGCAGCAGCCGGCACGACCGCTCGAACCGCGCGAGGTGGTCGTGCAGGCGGAACACCGCCAGCTCGGCGCGGTCCGGCACGACGTGCGCGCGGATGCCCTCGAACACGCCGGTGCCGTAGTGCAGCCCCTGCGTGGTGACCGGCAGGGTGGCCTGCGCCATCGGCACGAAGCCGTCCAGGTGGTAGGCCCACGCCGTGGTCACCGGCCTGCTGCCGGTGCGCTCGGCCGGGGCGGTCCCGGCGGTCACGGCGCCGACCTAGCCGACGCCAGGGCGCGGGCCGTCGCGGTCTCGGCGTCCACCTCCGACCGGTTGTCCACCACGCGCGCGGCCTTCCAGCTGACCATGGCGCCGGTGCCGGTGATGCTGCCGAAGCGGTCGTGGCCCACGCTCACGTCCACGCCCAGGACGTCCCGGCAGTGCTCCCGGATGGCCGGGTCCACCCGCGGCGGCTCGCCCTCCGCCGCCTCCAGCTTGAGCACGAGCCGGTCGGCGCCCGCGCCGTCGGTGTCGATCACCACCTGGTAGTCCAGGTAGCCGCGGACGTGCCCGAGCAGCAGGTTCTCCAGGTCGTAGCCGCTGATCGGGCGACCGCCCACGACCAGCTCGTCACGGGTGCGGCCGAGCACCTCCAGCCGGTCGGCGGGCAGCGTGGCGGCCGCGTCGCCCGCGGTGAGCCGCACCAGGTCGCCGGTCCGGTAGCGCACCAGCGGCTTCGCGCCCTGGTACAGGGCGGTGACCACCAGCTCCCCGGTCCGCACGCCGCCGACCGCCGCGGTGGGCGCGCCCGTGATCGGGTCGACCACCTCGTAGTGGTTGATCAGCGGCGCGGTGTAGAGCCCGCCGTCCTCGCCCGCCGCGCCCAGCACGGACGCCTCCTGCGAGGCGTACAGGGCGTTGTAGGCGCGGGCGCCCCACACCTCGCCGATGTTGGCCAGCAGCTCCGGCGAGGCCAGCTCGCCGGTCAGCATCAGCACCCGGACGCGCAGGTCGCGCCGCGGGTCCAGGCCCGCCGCGCGGACCCGCTTGGCGAGCGTCAGGGCCATGCCGGGGGTGCAGAACAGGCCGGTGATGCCGAGCTCGCGCAGCACCGTGATGGCCCGGTCGAAGCCGACCATGGGGGAGTGCGGCCACATCTTGGCCACCGCCAGGCCGAGGTTGCGGCACACGTCGCCGAACGTGTCGCCGAACGCGTGCAGCTCCGTGGGCCCGGACACGCCGATGACCTGGTCGTCGCCGTGCCGCCGGAAGATCGTGTCGTAGTGCACGGTCAGCACGGTGTTGTTGGCCAGCGAGTCCACGTTGTCGCGCGGGCACGGCGTCGCGGCGCCCGTGGTGCCCGTGGTCTCGTAGAAGATCCACGCCTTGGACAGCGGCCGGCAGAGCATGTCGTGCCGCGCGGACCGCAGGTCGTCCTTGGTGGTGAACGGGACCGAGGTCCACGCCGCGCCGGCGGAGGACGTGATGCCCGCCGGGTCCACGTGCGCCAGGCGCTCGCGGTAGAACGGCGAGTTCTCCCGCGTGTACGCCACGGTGGCCCGCAGCGAGGCGACCCGGTGGGCCTCCAGGCGGTCCGCGTCCCACCCGCCCGCGGCGAACTCGCGGTGGTCGTCGCGGAAGCGCCGGGCGACCTCGGCCAGTTCCTCGTTGAAGATGGTGAACATCGTTCGGCTCCCGGGGTCAGCCTGCGGCGGTGACGGGCACGTCGTTGGTCACCACGGTCGCGTCCTGCTCGACGACGTCCGCGATCACCCACTCGCTGATCTCCCGCCACCGGGCGATGGCGTCCTGGTGGAACGGGTGGACCATGTACCGCCCCAGCGCGTCCTCGTCCGCGAGCAGCCCGACCACCACGAAGTCGTAGGCCACCGGCCGGTCGGAGATGTTGCGGCCCGCGTACCAGTACCGCAGGTCGGGGACCTCGTCGCCGACCCGGCGCGCGACGGCCTCCGCGGCCAGCGCGGCGTCGTCCTCCCACGACACGCCGGGTTTGAACCTGAACAGCACGATGTGCCGGATCATGCGTCTCCTCCGAAGAAGGTGAGGTCGGCGTCCTCGGCCACGTCGCCGTGCCGGGCGGCGAGCTTGGCGAAGTGCCGGATGCCCGCGAGCTGCCGCTCGCCGAGCGAGTGGTCGAGCGTGCCCAGGTAGCGGGTCAGCTCGTCGCCGCTGAACAGGCCGTTGTGCGCCAGCGACTCGGCGACGTCCGCCAGGTTCGCGGCACCGCGCCCCGCGGCCTCCAGCAGCACGGCGTGCGCGGCCCGCACGTCGTCGGGCCGGCGGGCGGCCGTCGACCGGCGGACCGCCCACACCGCGAACACCATGGGCAGCCCGGTCCAGTCCCGCCACAGGGCGCCCAGGTCGTGCACGCGCAGACCCGGCCGCGGGTGCAGCGTCTCGGCCAGCGCCGCGTCGCCGATCAGCACCGCGCCGTCGGCCTGCCGCAGCATGTCGGCCAGCACCGGCGGCTCGACCCGGTACTCGACGTCCACGCCCGCCCACTCGGCGAGCAGCACCGTCGCCAGCAGCGCCGCGGTGCGGCTGGTGGAGCCCAGCGCCACCCGGCCGCCCGCCAGGTCCTCCAGCGGGCCGCGGGTGAACAGCTGGCACGACAGGACCGGGCCGTCGCTGCCGATCGCCAGGCCGGGCAGGGCCAGCAGCTCGTCGTGGTGCCGCAGGTACTCCACGAGGCTGATGGGCGCCACGTCGACCTCGCCCACCAGCAGCGCGGCGGCCATGGCCGCCGGGGTGCCGGTCTCGGTGGGCACGTCCGCGAGGCCCCACCGCACGGTGCCGCAGTTGGCGAAGGAGAACGTGCCCAGCCGCAGCGGCCCGGTCTCGGGCTCGATCGCGGGGTGCGCGCGTTCGGCGCCGAGCCTGCCCCGGCAGATCTCCAGCACCGTCGAGCTGAGCGTGGTGCCCGCGCTGCCGAACTCGCTGCGGTAGCGGCGGAAGATCTCCCGCTCCCGTGCGGTGTCCGTGCGCACACCGCCGTTGGCGAGCCGGTCGCGCTGGATGCCCGCGGAGATGCGCCGCCGCTCGTGCAGCAGCGCGATCAGCTTGGTGTCGAGATCGTCGATCCGGCTGCGCGCGGGGGTGACGTGCGTGTCTGTCCGTACGGCCACTGAGAACTCCCAGGAGATGTCGGGCCGGTGGTTTCCTAGAAAGAGACGCCGATGCGGTCCGGGTCCTCGTCGTCCACGGTCAGCAAGAATTCCGAGAAGAAGTCGTGGACGTGGTCGATGGACCGTCCCGCGAACAGCACGTGCTGGTAATCGGTGATGTCGTACTCGGTGGTCGCCATGCCTTTCAGGTCCAGCGGCCGGATATCCGCCCCGCGGAACTTCTCCAGTTCGCCGAACGAGGACAGCAGGCCCGCGCCGTAGGCCCTGGGCTGCCCCTTCTGCTCGATCACGCCGTACTCCAGGGTGAACCAGAAGATGCGCGAGACGAGTTCGACGGTGCGCGGCAGGGTGACCCGCCGCACGGCTTCGCCGGTGAGCCGGTAGAGCTCGGAGACCTTGGGGTTGCCCAGTGCCGGCGCGTGGCCGACGAGCTCGTGCACCACGTCCGCCTCGGGCGAGAACAGCGGCTGCGAGTGGTGCCGGATGAACTGGGCGGCGAAGAACTTCCGATCCGCCTGGACGCCGTAGAACTGCTCGATCGGCACGAAGCCGACGGCGGGCTCCAGGGCGAACCCGGACATCGCGGTGAGGCGCTCGGTCACCTCGTTGAGCTGCGGCACCCGGTCGGTGGGCAGGTCCAGCTCGGCGGCCCACCGGACCACGTCCGCGGCCGCGTACTCGTCGTGCCGCTCGGCCAGCGACCGCTGGATCACCCGCCAGGTCTCGTTGTCCTGCTCGTGGTAGTCGATCTCGGGTGCGGGCGTGCCGTAGACGTGCCGCGCGCCCTGGTGGGCGATGCGGTTGCGGCGCTCGGTGTACTGCTCGTCGCCGTGCGCGGGGTGGTTCGCCGGGAACGCGTAGCGGGGATAACCCGATTCGTCGTAGGTCATCGGCGCGTACAGGGCGACGTCGTCCATGTGATCCCACCCGTTTCCGCTCGGGGGTTCGGCTCGTTGTCTGGAAACGAATCGAACCGAGACCCGGAAATCAGTGACGGGCTCAACGTAAGCACGGCACAATTTGCCGTCAACGGGGGTCCGGGGTCGTCACCGGGGTGGCCCAGCCGGTGCCACCGGGGTGGCCCACTTGGAAAAGTTTCCAAAGTTTCCAAACTTCTCCACCTACCCCGACCGGGCGGTGTCGCGCACTTCGCGGTTCGGGACCTGCCGTGCTGCTATCGTCTGGGCATGTTCGCGACGCTGATCGCATTCGCCGGCGTGTCGTTGCTCGCCACCTTGATCCCGGGACCGGACACGGCGGTCGTGATCAAGCACTCGCTGGGGCGCGGGCGCCGGGCGGCGATGGCCGCCGCCGCGGGGTGCAGCACCGGCCAGGTCGGGTGGGGGCTCGCCTCCATCGCGGGCATCGCGGCGCTGCTGGCCACCTCGGTGGTGGCGTTCACCGTGCTGAAGTGGGTCGGCGCGCTGTACCTCTGCTACATCGGCATCCGCTCGTTGATCAGCGCCATCCGCCCGGACGGGTCGGCGGACGCGACCGGCGCGCGGGCCGTCGCGCCGGGCGGCGTGGCCGCGTCCTACCGGGACGGTCTCTTCACCAACGCGCTGAACCCCAAGACGGCGCTGTTCATGTCCGCGCTGCTGCCGCAGTTCACCGGACCGGGTGACCCGGCGTGGCTGCCGGTCGCGCTGGTGGCGGTGACCGCGGTGGTCAGCTTCGGCTGCATGTCCGCCTACGCGCTGGTGTTCGCGAAGATCGGCGACGTGCTGCGGCGCCCGGTCGTGCGGCGGACCGTCGACGGCGCCATGGGCGGTGTGCTGGTGAGTTTCGGCGTGGGCCTGGCGTTCAGCCACGCCTGAGGTCGGCTGCGGGTGGGGCAGTTGCGCGTGGGGTCAGCCGCGCATGAGGTGGGCCGCCCAGCCGTAGAGGTGCCGCGGGCGCCCGGTCTTGCCGTACTGCACGGTCATCACGGCCGAACCCCGGTCCACCAGCTGCTTGAGGTAGCGCCGGCTGGCCACCGCGGACAGCTTGCACAGCTCGCCCACCTCGGAGGCCGACAGCGGGCCGGGGTTGTCGCGCAGCGCCGTCGCGACCAGGCCGAGCGTGGAGGTGGTGGACGGCCGCGGCTCGTCACGCGGACCGGGATCGACCGGGCGGTCGTCGAGCAGGTCCTCGGGCAGGTGTTCGGGCGCCTCGCGTTTGAGGCGCCACCGGACGAGCCACGCCTCCATCAGGTTGCGCAACGTCTGCGGTTCCACCGGTGCCACCAAGCAGGAGAACACGCCCGACCGCGCCACGGCGAGCACGAGTTCCGGCCGCGGCCGCGTGACGATCAGGAGCACGTCGCACCGGTGGCGACCGTCCTCCCGCATCCGCCCCAGCAGTTCCAGCACCTGCTCCTCGGCGTCGGTCTCGCAGTACACCAGGGCGATGTCCGGCCGCAGCGCCCTCATCACGTCCGGCGCCCCGGCGTCGGCCCGCACCACTCCGGCGATCTCGAGCTCGTGGAGCGACTCCACGGTCCACAAGAAGGTGAGCAGGTCATCCGTCCCGCCGACGGCCAGCACGCGGGCGCGCTCCCCGGTGTTGGCCGATCGTGGAACGGTCACTCCCAAGCCCTCGGCCACTGTCGTGTCCCCCTGGACGACGGGTCGATGTTGTGTCGGCTGCTCCACCGGTGCTCGTCGACACCGAGCAGCCACGGGATATGCGGTCACGGATTTGTGACCCCCCAGGTCGAACTGTTGCCACACTACTGCGGCCCGCAATGGGTTCCCACCGACCGGGACCGCGTTGACGACCGGTGGGCGCGGGTTCGCGGGCGCTGGGACGGCGTCACCCGGCGCGCGGTGCCGCCGACCGGGGGACCGCGCGCGGCGGGGTCCCGAACGGGCCGCGTCTGCCCTGGTGGAGGTGCCGTCGCCCGACGTGCCGCAGCGGTGCGGGTTCGGACAGGAGCGGTCGGAGCGGGGCCGGGGTACCGGATCGTGGGAAATTCCTCACGGTCAGTGGCCGGCGCGGTCGCAACTACCGCCGTTTTACGCCGAACGGCCTGCCCTCCGACTCCACACCGCGAGGAAGCGCGAATTGGAACGGAACAGTGGTGATACGTATCACACCTTCGGGAAGGCGCATCGGGCGGGTGTAACGACCGGGGGCCGGCGGGCGACCCGATGCGGGATGCGCGGCGAAGGGCGTCGTCCGTCCTCAATGGACCTGTCGCCCGGCTGTCGGGTGCCCCCACGCCGCTCCCGGTGGGATCCTGCGGGGGTGTCCCGGCTGATCGCTTCCCGGCCCGGTGTTCGCCCAAAGGTGCGTATTCACCTTTGGGCGGGAGTGGGATTGCCCGTGCGCCCCCAGGTCCGGAGAATAGTTCAACCACTCACCCAAACACGTTTGAGGGGTGGTCGCCGGAGGCGAACCGCTTCGATTCGCCAAGCCGCGTCCTGCCTGGTGGCGTCGTGTGGCGGCGGTCGTACTTGTGAAACTATTCACATTCGTGAACATTTCTCGTAAATGTTTCGCGTTTCGTCCACTGAATTGATTTCGTCATTGACTTCCCGGGTCGGGGTCTGCATGTTGGGAGGCCCCCCGTCCCCTCGTCACAGGAGTCACGACGTGGTCACCCTCGCCGAGGTAGCTCGGCACGCAGGTGTCGCCGTGAGCACGGTGTCGTACGCGCTCAGCGGCAAGCGGTCGGTGTCGCCCACCACCAGGCGGCGCGTGGAGGAGAGCGTGCGCCGGCTCGGCTACCCGCCGCGCAGGCACGACGGCCTCGTGCTCGCGGTGGTCGTCCCGCCCGGGTTCGACGCCGGGTCCGGCTGGCTGGAGGCGTTCCTCGCCGCGGCCGCCGCCCGCGCCCGGCGCGACGACGCCTCCCTGGTCGTCACCTCGTCGGTGGCCGACGCGGAGGGGCACGACGGCCTGGTCGTGCTGGCGCCCGCCACCGCCCCGTTCGGGGCGGAGGTGCCCGTGGTGCTGGTCGGGCCCGGCTACGTCGACCAGGTGCGGGTGGACGTGGACCGGGCGGAGGCCGGTGAGCTGTGCGCCGACCACCTGGCCGACCTCGGCCACCGGGTGGTGGCGTTCGTGCACGGGGGACCGCTGGCGGAGTTCTTCTGCGGCCTGGCCCGCGCCTGCCGGGCCCGGGGCGTGGAGGTCCGGCCCCACCGCTGGCCCGCCCCGGACCTGCTCGGGGACACCGCCCGGCCCACCGCCTACGTGGCCGACGGCGGCGCCGTGCTCCGCGGTGTGCTCGCCACCCTGCGCGCCGGCCGGGTGCGGGTGTCCGAGGACGCCTCGGTGGCCGCCCTCTGCCCGGACGAGGTCGCCGAACCCGAGGGCGTCACCTCGGTCTCGGTGTCACCCGCCGAACTGGGCGCGGCGGCCGTCGGGGCGGTGCTGGACGACCGGGCCACCCGGCTCCTGCGGCCCCGCCTGGCGGTCCGGGGCGGCGGCGCGCGGCGCGACCCGGCGACCGGCGGGCCTCAGGTGGAGTCGCGCACGACCAGCTCCGTCGGCAGGATCGCCGCCGCGGGCGGGTGACCCGCGGTCAGGTCCAGCAGCAGGCGGACCATCTCGCGGGTGATCCGCTCGAACGGCTGGCGGACCGTGGTCAGGGCCGGCCTGGTCGAGCGGGCGGTCACCGAGTCGTCGAAGCCGCCCACGGCCACGTCCCGCGGCACGCGCCTGCCCGCGTCGTGCAGCACGTCCAGCGCACCGGCGGCCATCAGGTCCGAGGCCACGAAGACCGCGTCCAGGTCGGGCTCCCGGGCCAGCAGCCGGGCCATGGCGGCCTCGCCGCCGGCCCGGCTGTAGTCGCCGTGCTCGACCAGCGACGCGGCGGCCCCGGCGCCGACCACGTCCCGGTAGCCGGCCAGCCGCTCGACCCCGCCGGGGGTGTCCGGCGGGCCGGTGATGGTGGCGATCCGCCGCCGGCCGCGTTCCCGCAGGTGCTCCACCAGCCGGCGCGCCCCGGCGCGGTCGTCGGCGGCGGCGTAGGCGATGCGCCCCTCGTGGCCCAGCGGCTTGCCGCAGGCCACCACCGGGATGCCGGTGTGCCGCAGGTCCTCCAGCAGCGGGTTGCCGGTGTGCGAGGACACCAGCAGCACGCCGCCGACGTGCCCGGCGGCGATGAACCGGCTGGTGCGCTCGCGCTCGACGTCGCTGCCCGCGGTCATCAGCAGCAGCGGCACGTCGTGCTCGGCCAGCGCCTGCGTGCAGCCCTGGAGCAGGACGCTGAAGTTGGGGTCCTCGAACAGCCGCTGCTGCGGCTCGGTGAGCACGAACGCCACCGAGTGCGCCCGCTGGGTCACCAGGCTGCGCGCCGCCGAGTTGGCCACGTAGCCGGTGGTGCGCACGGCCCGGCGAACCGCCTCCAGCGAGCCGGGGCTGACGTTGCGCCCGCCGTTGAGCGCCCGGGACACCGTGCCCCGGGACACCCCGGCGACGGCCGCCACGTCGTGGATGGTCGCCCTGTGCCGGGCCTTGTCGCGATCGCCGGTCATACCTTCCTCACGCCTTCACCGAACCCGAGATCAGGTCGATCCGCCAGTACCTCTGGAGCAGCAGGAACAACACGATCAAGGGTAGGACGGACAGCAGCGAACCGGCGATCACCAGGGTGTAGAGCGCCGGGACGGTGCTGCCCTGGTTGAGCAGCGTGTAGAGGCCCAGGGTGACGGGGAACTTCCGGTCGTCACCGAGCATGATGAACGGCAGCAGGAAGTTGTTCCAGATGGACACGAACTGGAACAGGAACACCGTGACCAGGCCGGGGAGCATCATCGGCAGCGCGATCGAGGTCAGGATGCGGGTCTCACCCGCCCCGTCGGTGCGGGCGGCCTCCACCACGTCGTCGGGCACGGCCGCCGCCGCGTAGACGCGCGCCAGGTAGATGCCGTAGGGGCTGATCACGCTCGGCAGCAGCACCGACAGGTGGGAGTCGGTCAGCCCGAGCTCCGAGAGCAGCAGGTACTGGGGGATCGCCAGCACCACCGAGGGCACCAGCACGCCCGCGATGAGCGCGTTGAAGAACAGGTCCCGACCGCGGAAGGAGAACTTGGCCAGCGCGTACCCGGTCACCCCGGACACCGCCGCGGACAGCAGGGCGCCCAGGCCGGCGTAGAGCGCGGAGTTGGCCATCCAGGTCAGGAACAGCCCTTCCCGGTAGGCGAACAGGTCCCCGAGGTTGGCCGGCAGGGACGAGCCCGGCTCGAACGTCGAGGTGGCGAACAGCTCGCCGCTGCTCTTGGTGGCCGCGACCACCACCCACGCCACGGGGAGCAGGCAGTACAGCGCGCCGAGCAGCAGCACCAGCGTCGGCAGCAGGGGGCGGCGGCCGGTCACCGCAGGCCCCCGAACCGCCGCGTGGCGCGCAGCAGGCCGAACGAGATCACGGCCGTGCCCAGGCCGATCAGCACCGAGGTGGCGGCCGCCGAGTGCACGTCGCCCCGGGCGAAGGCGTCCTGGTAGACCTTCATCAGCGGCGTCCAGGTGCGCGACAGGGAGTTGGTCAGCGGGGCCAGCGTGGTCGGCTCGGCGAACACCTGGAGCGTGGCGATGACCGAGAACAGGGTGGTCAGCACCAGCGCGGGCGCGAGCAGCGGCACCTTGACCCGCAGCGCCAGCTGCACCGGCGTGCAGCCGTCGATGCGGGCCGCCTCGTACAGCTCGCGCGGGATCGCCCGCAGCGCCGTGTGGAGGACGACCGTGTTGTAGCCCACGCCGCCCCACACCGCGATGTTGGCCAGCGCGAAGTAGATGCCGGTGGGGGACAGGAAGTCGGCCTCCGGCAGCGACAGCGCGCGCAGCGCCTGGGTGAACGGGCTGGTGGCGGGCAGGTACAGGAAGCCCCACAGCACGGTGGCGATGACGCCGGGGATCGCGTAGGGGAGGAAGATGGCGAGCCGGGCGAAGCCGCGCGCCCGCGCGCGCTCCTCGTCCAGCAGCAGCGCGAAGACCAGCGCCAACCCCAGCATGGTCGGCACCAGGATGCCGCCGTAGACGAGCACCCGCACCACGCCCGCGCCCAGTTCGGCGTCGGTGAGGGCGCGGGCGTAGTTGCCCAGGCCGGCGAACACCTCGCTGCGGCTGCCCTTGCCCAGGCCCAGCCCCCTGACCTCGATCCGGAAGAGGCTCAGGTACGCGGTGTAGCCGATGGGCAGCAGGAACGTCAGCGCGAAGAGCACGACCGCCGGGGCGGCGAAGGCGTACGGCGCCGCCCCGGCGGTCGTCAGCCGGGAGGTGGTCCTGCGCCGGGAGGTGGTCCCGCGCCGTGCGGCGGCCCTGTTCATCCGACCGAGAACCCGTTCGCCCTCAGGTCGGCCAGGGTCGCCTCCTGCACCCGCGCCAGCGCGGGTACCAGGTCCGCACCCGCCGTGATCGCCTCGCCGAAGGCGTTCTTGTAGGTGGTGTAGGCGACGTTCACGTTGGGGCCCCAGGTGAAGCTCGCCGCGGTGTCCGCGATCTCGGCGGCGCGGGCGTAGAAGTCGGGCTGGTTGGCGAAGAACGCGGGCGGCTCGCTCAACGCGCCCCCGGTCTGCGCGGCGGTCGCGGCGGGGTAGACGCCGCTCTCGGTCACCAGCGCGGCGACGGCCTCGGGATCGGTGTTGAGCCACACCGCGAACTCGGTGGCCGCCCGCTGGTGCGCCGAGCCCGCGGTGACGGCCGTGGTGGAACCGCCCCAGTTGCCGGTGCGCGGCGACGCCGGGTCCCACTGCGGCATCGGGGCCATGGCCCACTTGCCCCTGGTGCCCTCGGCGTTGCCCTGGAGCACGCCCGGCGCCCACACGGCGCTGAGCCAGCCGATCTGGACGCCGTCGTTGAGCGCCTTGTTCCACTCCGGGGTGTACATCGGCGACCTGTCCACCGCGCCCTCGGCGACCAGGCCGCTCCAGTACGAGGTCACCTTGCGCGACGCCGCGTCGTCGACGCCGACCTCCCACCGGTCGCCGTCCACCGACCACCACTGGCCGCCGGCCTGCTGGACCAGGCCCGCGAACCAGCCCGGGTCGTTGGAGGAGAAGGTGCCCAGGAACCGGTCGGGCGCCTTGGCCCGCAGGTCGCGGGCGGTGCGGGCGTACTCGTCCCAGGTCTTCGGCACGGTCAGGCCGTACTGCTCGAACAGGTCGGCGCGGTAGTAGAACATCATCGGGCCGGAGTCCTGGGGCACGGCGTACACGCCGCTGCCGCCCAGCGTGACCTGGTCCCACACGCCGGGCGCGAACTCCTCCGCCGCGTCCCCGACGGCCCCGGAGACGTCGGCCAGCACGTCGTTGCTCACCAGGGTCGGCAGCGCCTGGTACTCGACCTGCGCCAGGTCCGGCGGGTTGCCGCCCTTGGCGCTGGTGAGCAGCTTGGTCACCAGGTCGTCGCCCGACGCCTGCTTGCTCACCACCACCCGGGCGTCCGGGTGGCCGGCGTTCCACTTCTCGACCACCTCCTCGATGTTGGGCGCCCAGGACCAGAAGGTCAGCTCGACGGGGCCGTCGTCGTCCTCCGCGCCACCGCCGCAGCCGGCGAGCAGTGCCAGTCCGAGTCCGACCGCGAGGGACTTCTTCGCCAGATCGAGTCGCATGGGATCTCTCCGGGGTGTACGCGTCGCCGACGCCCTTGCCGGCGGGAACCGCGCTGTGAACGTGCACAGTAGTTTTGCGGTCCAGGACCGTGTCAACCACTTGACACCGCGTTGTTGCACGTCGTTAATCAGCATTGAAGGATGTGCACGTTCACAGTCGCAGGGGTGTTCATGGCGTTCGGGGTCTCGCGTCCGGGTGGTCCTCCCTGGCCGGTGGGCGTGGACGGGCTGGTGTACGGCGGCGACTACAACCCGGAGCAGTGGCCCGAGCCGGTGTGGGTCGAGGACGTCGAGCTGATGCGCCGGGCCGGGGTCAACCTGGTCAGCGTCGCCATCCACTCGTGGGCGCTGCTGGAGCCGCGCCCCGGCGAGTTCGACCTCGGCTGGCTGGACCGGCTGCTCGACCTGCTGCACGGCGCGGGCGTCTCGGTCAACCTCGCCACGCCCACGGTCGTGCCGCCCGCCTGGCTCTACCGGACCCACCCGGAGATCCGGCCGGTGACCCGCGAGGGCGTGGTCCTCGACCTCGGCTCGCGCGCGACGTTCTGCCCGAGCGCGCCCGCCTACCGCGAGGCCGCCGCGCGCGTCACCCGGACCCTGGCCGCCCGCTACGCCGGTCACCCCGCCCTGGCGCTGTGGCACGTGCACAACGAGTACGGCGCGCCGCTGGGCGCCTGCTACTGCGCGGAGTCGGCGCGGGCCTTCCGCCGCTGGCTGCGCTCCCGCTACGGCAGCGCGCAGGCGCTCAACGCCGCCTGGGGCACCGCGTTCTGGGGCCAGCGCTACGACGACTGGGACGAGGTCGAACCGCCCCGCGCCACGGCCACCGCGAACAACCCGGCGCAGGAGCTGGACTTCCTGCGGTTCTGCTCCGACGAGCTGCTGTCCTGCTACCGCGCCGAGCGCGACGTCCTGCGCGAGCACTCGTCGCTGCCGGTCACCACCAACTTCATGACCACCAACTGCCGGTCGATCGACTACTGGCGGTGGGGCGCGGAGGTCGACGTGGTGGCCAACGACCACTACCTCACCGCCGAGGCCGAGCGGCCGCACGTGGACCTGGCCCTGACCGCGGACCTGACCCGCGCGGTCGCCGACGGGCAGCCGTGGATGCTGATGGAGCACTCCACCAGCGCGGTGAACTGGCAGCCGCGCAACCTCGCCAAGCGGCCCGGGGAGATGGCCCGCAACAGCCTGGCGCACGTGGCCAGGGGCGCGGACGCGGTGATGTTCTTCCAGTGGCGGGCCTCCCGGTCGGGCGCCGAGAAGTTCCACTCCGCGATGCTGCCGCACGCCGGCACCGACAGCCGGGTGTGGCGCGAGGTGGTGCGGCTGGGCGAGGACCTGGCCTCGCTGCGCGAGGTGCGCGGCAGCCTGGTGCGCGCCGACGTGGCGGTGGTGTGGGACTGGGAGTCGTGGTGGGCGCTGGAGCTGCCCTGGCGACCCTCGGTGGACCTGGGCTACCGGGAGCGGGTCGGCGCGTTCTACGAGCACCTGTGGGACGCCCACCTGACCGCCGACTTCGTCCCGCCGGAGGGCGACCTGTCCGAGTACCGGCTGGTCGTGGTGCCCTCGCTGTACCTGACCACCACCCCGGCGGCGAAGGTGCTGGCCGACTACGTGGCGGGCGGCGGCACGCTGGCCGTGTCGTACTTCTCCGGCGTCGTCGACGGCAACGACGCCGTGCACCCCGGCGGCCACCCCGGCGCGCTGCGCGAGGTGCTCGGGCTGACCGTGGAGGAGTTCCTGCCGCTGCGCCGGGACGAGCGGGTCGCGCTGACCGGCGGCCTCACCGGCGACGTGTGGGCGGAGGACATCAGGCCGGCCGGCGCCCGGTCCGTGCTGGACTACGTCGACGGCCCGGCCTCGGGCGGGCCCGCCGTCACCCGCAACCGGTTCGGCGCGGGCAGCGCCTGGTACCTGTCCACCCGGCTGCGAGGTGAATCACTGGCCAGGGTGCTGCGGCAGGTCCGCGACGACGCCGGCGTGGCGCCCGTCGACCTGCCCCGGGACGTCGAGGTCGTGCGCCGCCACGGCGTCCACGCGGACTACGCCTTCGTCATCAACCACACCGACGCCGCCGCCGAGGTGGCGCTGAACGGGGTCGACCTGCTCACCGGCACGGCCTGGCCCGCCGGGACCACCGTGCCCGCCGGCGGGACGGCCGTGCTGCGCCTGGAGTGACCCGGGTCCTCGACGAGGGGTGACCGCTCGCCGGCGCACCCCGTTCGACCGGCTCTTCATCCACGGTTGCCCGCCCCGTGCGGCGGGTAGCCTGCCGGACACGCGGAGCCGGACGGCGGGATGGGGAGGTCAATGCAGGTGGGAAGCAGGTTGCACTGCGAGGTGCGACCGGTGGGGGACTGCCTCTTGGTGCGCCCGGAGGGCGTGCTCGACCTGGCCAACTACGCGTCGTTGCGCAACACCCTGCTCAAGTGCGCCGTCGAGCAGCCGCGGGGTGTGGTGGTGGACCTCGGGGACCTGGAGGTCCGGGACGAGTGCCTGCTCAGCGTCTTCGCCGCGGTGTGGTTGCGGACCCGCGACTGGCCGTCGGTGCCGCTGCTGCTCGTCGGGTCGGCGCGGCGGCTGCCGCGGGGCACGGCGCTGCGCCGGTACGTGGCCGTGCACGACACCGTCGACGACGCGCTGGCGCACGTCGACAGCCCCGAGGTCCCGTGCCGGCGGGCGCACCGGGTGCTGCCGTCGGCCGCGGGCAGCCCCGGGGCGGCGCGGGCGTTCGTCCGCGAGGTGTGCGGGAACTGGTCGGTGACCGGGGCGGCGTTGCACGCAGCGGTCCAGGTGGCCTCGGAGCTGGTGACGAACACCGTCTGCCACACGGTGTCCGAGGCCCGGCTGAAGCTGGAGCTGCGGCGCGGCAGGTTGACCGTCGCGGTCGCCGACGACGACCCCACGACGGTGGTGCTGCCGGACCCCGGCGGTTCGCCGCAACGCGGCACCGGCCTGCTCGTGGTGGCGCAGCTGGCCCGCACGTGGGGGTGCGTGCCGGACCCGGCGAACGGTCGCAAGGTGGTCTGGGCGGTGCTGCCTGCGGCCTGAGGCCGGGTCACTCCGGGTGGTCGGAGGGCTCCATCACGAGGATGACGCCCTGGGAAGCGCCGTCCTGGCTGCGCATCGGGGCCACGACGACCCGGATGGTGGTGTTGCGCCCACGCCGGTTGATGGCGTTGAGCATGAGCACGTCCTCGGTGTCCGTCCCGGCCAGCGCCGTGCGGACCGCGGAGCGCAGCTCGCCGACGGGCAGGCCGATGTCCAGGTTGAGCAGGTGCGCGCCCACGGCCTCGTCACGGCGCAGGCCCCACAGGTCCTCGGTGCCCCGGTTCCACACCAGCACCCGCAGGTCCGGGTCGACGACGATCACGCCGAAGCGCACGGAGGTCAGGATCGCCTCCATGAAGTCGTTGACCTGGTCCAGTTCGGCGCTGCGCTCGCGCAGGGTGTCGTTGATGGCCTGGAGCTCGTCGTTGGTGGACTGGAGCTCCTCGTTCATGGTCTCCAGCTCCTCGTTCGTGGACTGGAGCTCCTCGTTGGTCGTCTCCAGCTCCTCGACCGTGGACTGGAGCTCCTCGTTCGTGGTCTCCAGCTCCTCGTTGGTGGACTGGAGCTCCTCGTAGGCCGACTCCAGCTGGCGGTTGGTGTGCTCCAGCTCCTCCAGCAGCTTGCGCGCGGCGGTGATGTCGTGGAAGACGATGGTGACGCCCAGCAGGCCGTTGTCGGCGTGGACCAGCGGGTTGACGTGGATCTCGAACCAGATCACGTCACCCGGCGAGCGGGCCCACTCGACGTCCTTGATCCGGATCGCCCGGCGCTCGACCTTGGACTGCTCGACGTAGGCGCGCAGCTCCACCGGCCGGTAGGAGACCTCCAGGTCGCGCAGCGGCCGGCCGATGTCGCGGGGGGACAGCCCGAACACGACCTCGGCCTGCTGGTTGATCAGCGCGACGATGTCCTCGCCGGTGATGACGACCTGCGCCACGGGGCTCGCGGAGAACGCGTGCTCGCGCAGCTCGGCCAGCCCGCCCACCTCACTGGTGCGCTCGGGTCCCCGGGTGTGGGAGATGAAGCTGCCCATGCCCTCCGGCGCGCCCGGGGTGCGGCGGAACGTGCGGCGCTTGAGGTCGACCGGGTCGAAGATCCTGGTGTGCGAGAGCAGCATCTCGGCCTTGCCGAGGAACAGCATCCCGCGCGGCGACAGCGCGAAGTGGAACCGGTTGAGGATCTTGCCCTGGGTCTCGGCGTTGAAGTACATCAGCGTGTTGCGGCAGACCAGGAGGTCGATCCGGGAGATCGGGGCGTCCTGGACCAGGTCGTTGCGGCCGAAGATCACCGATCGGCGCAGGTCCTTGCGGAAGACGTACCGGTTGCCCTGCTGGTCGAAGTACCGCTGGAGCTGCTCCTCCGGGAGGCTCTGCACCTCGGCGGCGGAGTAGGACGCCTGCCGCGCCTGGATCAGCGCCTCGTCGTCGACGTCGGTGGCGTAGATCTTCACCCGCTGCCGGAACTGCTCGGGGCCCAGCACGTCGGCGAGCACCATGGCCAGGCTGTACGCCTCCTGCCCGGCCGCGCAGCCCGCGCTCCACACCCGCAGCGGGTCGTCCGGGTCGCGCTCGACGAGCAGCAGGGGGATGACGTCGGTGCGGATGTGCTCCCACGCCTCGGCGTCGCGGAAGAAGTCCGTGACGTTGATGAGGATGGTGTTGAACAGCGCGTCGAACTCCTCCGGGTTGACCTGGAGGAGGTCCATGTAGTCGCCGAAGTCGTCGGTGCCGACCTGGCTCATCCTCCGGCGCATCCGACGGGCCAGGCTGGTGCGCTTGTAGCCGGTGAAGTCGAACCCGCGAGCTTCCTTGAGGTACTTGAGGACGGTCTCGAACTTGCTGTCCGACTCGGCGGGTTTGGCATCCACGTGGGGGGAGGTTACCCCCCGTGGTGGGGTTGCCGCTCGTCGGTGACCCGATCAGCTGGTCGGGTCACCGCTCGTCGCGCCGGACTCCTCCGCCGGGACCGGTTCGCCGCCCGAGAGCAGGAAGTCGCGCAGCACGTCCACCGCGCGGAGGGACTCGTCCAACCGGCTCTGGTAGCGGCCGGCCTGGCGGCCGTCACCGCGGGCGCGCGCCGCCTCCGCCATCCGCTCGGACAGCCGCACCTTCTCCTCCAGCGTGCGCAACGCCGTCCAGAGCGCCTTCTCGAAGGCGTCGCCCTGCGCCTGCGCCAGGGCCTCCACCGACCAGGCGTGGCCGATCTGGCACCGGAAGCGCAGCGTGCCCGGTGCGATCTCGTTCAGCACCCCGCTGCAGTCCGGGCAGGTGTACTCGCTGGTCTCACCGATCATGTGCGTGCCGGTCCCCATGGTTACCCGCCAATCCCGGACGATGCGCTCCTCCTGCTCCTCCTGCTCCATCTGCGGTGACGCGGGGGTCGCCGAGGACAACTCCACGTGTTCCCGCGCCAGTTTCGCCAGCGCCGGACCCAGGTCCGCGGCGGGCAGCACGAGCTCGGGCCGGACGTGGCGCAGCGCGTTCTCCGGCATCCCCGGGTGCAGCGCGTCCGCCGGGTCCTGCACCGCGACCCGGCCGCCGCGGGCGCGGATCGCCACCACCCCCGCCACGCCGTCGTCCAGGACGCCCGAGAGGACGACGCCGGTGACCCGCGGGCCGAGCGCGATGGCGGCGGACCGGAACAGCGCGTCGACCGCGGGCCGGTGCCCGTTCTCGGTCGGGCCGTGGGACAGCGCGAACCGGTTCTCCACGACGAGCAGGTGGTGGTCCGGCGGGGCCACGTGGACCTGCCCGCGGGTCAGCGGCATCCCGGACTGCGCGAAGACCGCGGGCAGGGCGCCGGAGCGGCGCAGGATCGCCGCCAGCGCGCTGGCCCCGCCCAGGGGCATGTGGAGCACCACGGCCACCGCGGCGGGCAGGTCGGCGGGCAGGCCGGCGACGAGCGCCCGCAGCGCCTCCACACCGCCCGCCGATGCGCCCACCACGATCAGGTCACGGTGTGCCTGCGACATGCGTCACGTCCTTCGCTGAATCGTTCACCACCGTAGTACCCGGCAGGTCGGCCGTGGGCATCACCCCGCCGGCGCGGCATGGACCTGCCGGTGCGGTGCGGACCGGTCCGGATGGCGGCCCGGCCGGAGCGGGCGAGGACCTGACCGGGGCGGGTGCCGACCCACCGGGGGTGCCGATCCACCGGTCGGCGCGAGGTGAGGACCCGTCACGTGAGCGGCGGCCCGGCCAACCCGTTCTCCACCGCCTGGCGCGCCACCGCAGCGGCCTGCCGGTGCTCCTCGGCCTGCTTCAGGTGGTGTTCCCGGATTTCCCGGAACCCGTTCTCGGCGATCTTCCCGTGCAGCTCGGCGGCTCGTTCGTGCGCCTCCGCCGCCGACAGGTACGCGACCATCGTGCGTTGCAGGCGGTCGGCCGCCCGAGCCGCGGCCTGCCGGGCCCGGCGGTTGGCCTCGTCGAGGTGCCGGGGACCGGAGGTGCCGGTCATCGGGGCTTTGGAGGCGAGCCGGTGGCGAAGTTCGTCCGCCCGGTTCCCCGCGTCCTTGGCCGCCTGGCGGGCCAACTCGGTGGTGTCGCGGGCGTCGATCCCGGTCTCGACGATGATCCCGGCCAGGCGCCGCACCTTGATGTTCAGCTTCTGCGAGGCGGTGGAGAGCAGCTGGAACGCCTGGTCGGAGGTGATGCGGTGCCGTTGCATCAGGATGCCCACGGCCTGGCCGATGCCCTCGCGGCTGACCACCGCGGTGCGCAGGTCCTCCTCCCGCAGCACCGCGTCCAGCGCGAGGGCCGCGTGCGTCGAGTACAGCGCCGCCACCGCCAGGCTGTCCTCGTCGAACGCGCCGGGCTCGCGGGAGTAGAGGGTGAGGGCCGCCCGCCCGCCGTTCCGGGAGGGCAGGTGGCAGGCCAGCACGGCGCGGACGCCCCGCTCGACCGCGCGGGTGGTGAACCGCGGCCACCGCGTCTCCGCGGCCAGGTCGTCGACCCGCAGCACCCGGTCGTGGGGGAGCACGTGCAGGCCGGGTCCCTCACCGGCCTCGTACTGGGCGGCATCGGTGGACGCGGCCACCTCGTCGGTGGCGGCCACGGTCTGGAGGGCGCCGGTGCGGGCCAGCGACAGCGAGGCGGAGTCCGCGCCGGGCACGACGGTGAGCGCGAACTCCACGATGCGCTCGGCGGTCGCGACGAACGACTGCTGCTCGGCGAACGTCCGAGCCGCTTCCGTCAGCACCCTGGCCAGTTCCACGCACACAACCTTCCCCCTCCGCCTGGAAGATATGCGGAGTTCCGGACGGGCCGCCAGGTGGAACCGGCCCTCAACGGTATGTCCTTTCTATTGGCCGATGAGCATATGGGTGAAATTTCACACCTGATCGGGTACGACTTGACTGATCACCCTGGGGAACGGGGTAAGGCGGGACAGCAGGCGCCTTCCCACGCGGCCGGTCCCGGGATCAGGCCTGGTGCCCCGGCGCCCGCCGGTACGTCCCGCGCACCGGCCCCCCGGCCGCTCGTCAGTCCACAACGGACCGTCCGAACAGGCCGGTGGTTTTCGCCGTACCCCGCCCGGGTAACCCCGTTCCAGGGCCACCCTCCCCGCACGGGTGGCCCCCTCAGCCGGTCGGACAGCGCGCCGGCGCCGCCGGGTGGTGGTCGCCGTGCGCGGCACGCCCACCCGTGGCACCAGGCGCCAGAGCAGAACGGTGGAAGCCATGGGTCAGCCACTCCCGTCACCCCAGGCCCCGACGGTCGGCGTCGAGGAGGAGTTCCTGCTGGTGGATCCCGCGACCGGGGTGCCGGTGCCCAGGGCGCACGAGGTGGTCGCCGCGGCGCGCGAGCGGTTCGACCTCGACCTGGACCACGAGCTGCTCACCACGCAGGTCGAGGTCAAGACCCCGGTGTGCCACGACCTCGGGCAGGTCCGGCGGGAGCTGGTGGCGATGCGGTCGGCGGTCTCGCGGGCGGCGGGGGAGGCCGGCTGCCTGGCCCTGGCGGTGGGGTTTCCCCCGCTGGGCGAGCCCTCCGGGTCGATCACCGACCTGGCGCGGTACCGGGGGATCGCCCGCGCCTTCGGGCAGCTGGCCGACGAGCAGTCGATCTGCGGGTGCCACGTGCACGTCGGGGTGCCGGACCGCGAGGTCGCCGTCCAGGTGTGCAACCACCTGCGGCAGTGGCTGCCGGTGCTGGTGGCGCTCACCGCGAACTCGCCCCTGTCCCGGGGGCGCGACACCGGTTACGCCAGTTGGCGCACCGTGGTGTGGCACCGCTGGCCGGCCGCCGGCCCGCCGCCGTACTTCTCCTCCTGGGCGCACTACCGGGCCGTGTCCGACCTGCTGCGCGAGTCCGGCGCGGCGGTGGACCCCGCCATGGCCTACTGGGACGTGCGCCCGTCGTGCCACCTGCCGACCGTGGAGGTGCGCGTGGCCGACGTCGCGGGCAGCACCACCGAGGCCCTGCTGCTCGCCGCCCTGGTGCGGGCCCTGGTCTCCACCGCCGTGGCGGACGTCGAACGGGGGGTGCCCGCGCCGGAGGTGACCACCGAGGCGCTGCGGCTGGCCGGGTGGCGGGCCGCCCGCGACGGTCTCGCCGGCCGGACCCTCGACGTGCTCTCCGACCGGTTGGTGCCGGTGCGGCACCTGCTGCGCAGGCTGGTCCGCCACGCGCGGCCCGCGCTGTCCGCGAACGGCGACCTGGACCTGGTCGAACGGGCGCTGGCCGTGCTGCACCGGGTCGGGTGCGGCGCCGAGCGGCAGCGGCGGGTGCTGAACCGCACCGGGACGCCGACGGATTTGCTGGACGTGCTGGTGGTCGACGCGCCGGACCCGCTCGTGACGGCCCTGTACCCGGGGGCGCGGTCGGCGGCGGGGGGTTCGCTGGTGCCGTCGGGGGCCGGGCGCACCACGCCGCGTGGGGATTTCTGAGGGCGGGGCGCGGTCGCCGGCCTGCTGAACCCCGCTGCTCGACCCCCCTGCTCGACCCTGCTGGTCAAGTCCGGCTGCTCGACCCCCGCTGCTCAACCCCGCTGCTCAATCCCCCCGGCTCAACCCCCACCACGCGCCGGCGCGGTGGTCGCCCGCACCACCAGTCGCGGCGGCAGGAGCCGGGTGGTCGGCCGACCGTCGAGCACCGCCTCGACCGCGGCCCGCCCCAGGGCCGCCGGGGACACCGACACCGACGTCACGGCCCACCGACCGCGCCGCGCGGCCTCGTCCGAGCACAGCGCCAGCACCGACACGTCCTCGGGCACCCTCAACTGCCTGCGCTGGAGGTCCTCCAGGACCGCGACCAGCGCCCCCTCGTCCGCCGCCACCACGGCGGTCGGCCGGTCCTGCGCGAACACCTGGTCCACCTCGGTCGACCGGCAGTGCGCCCGCACCACCACGCTCCGCTCCCGCGCACCGCGCGCGACACCGTGGTGGAAGTCCTCCGGCGGGCCGTCGTGCACGAACGCCACCGCGCGGTGCCCCAGGTCGGCCAGGTAGTTCGCGGCCCGCACCCCCGCCGCGACCCGGTCCAGGTCCACCCGCGAGTGCGCCGGCGCACCGCCGTCCCCGCCCACGAGCACCACCGGCACCGACGTGTCCAGCGGCGGTGACGCCGGGGCCACCACCACGACGCCCGCCGCGCCCCGGTGGTGGGCCGAGGGGCTCACCAGCAGGTCGGCCCCGCCGGCGTGCGCGGTCGCGGTGGCCGCGCCCAGGAACGCGCCCAGCCAGTCCGCGCCCAGCGCGCCGTGCCCCGGCAGCGCCAGGTGGAGCAGGACCCCGTGCGCGTTCTTGCGCGGCTGGTACCCCAGGGCGCGGACGCTCGCCTCGACCCGCCGCCGCGTGCCGGCGGAGATGGAGCGCTTGCCGCTGAGGGCGTACGACACCGTGCTGACCGCGACCCCCGCGTGCCGTGCCACTTGCGCGATGGTCACCATGCCGCGTCCTCCTGGAGGTGCGTGGGAAGCGCGGGTTCAGGATGCAGAGCTATAACGCTTAAGTCAATGAATCCCTGTTAGTTGGCTCGCTGAACTATTTTTGTCCTGGTCCGGTCGTGCCCGTCGGGCGGTCGAGACTTCGGGGGTGGCCCGACTTGTTCACGAATGTGGACGGCTTGACCGCTTAATGGACCAACGCGTACCGTCCAGGTGCTCGCGCCGGAGCCGCAGGTCGGGGCCCCGCCAGCAGGTCCGCTCGACACCGCCGGCGGGGTGTCCCGATAACGACCGGCGATCGTGCGTTCATTCATGTGAACCGGTCCGGATTTCACCACCGTGAATCTCCTCGTCGTCTGCAGGAAATCGTGGCACTCCCTCCTGGGCGCGCTCCCGGGGAGATGGCGGGTCCGCGCGCCGGCAGCGATGGCGCGCCGCCGGGACCGCTTTCCCGGTTCTGCTCGCAAGGAGGCCAAGCGTGAATTCGCGCATGGACGAGCGCGGGAGGAGCCGGCTCGTGGACCTCCACCACCGACACCTCCACCACGACCACCCGGACGACCACCACGACCGACCCCGGCAACGGCCCCGCCCGCACCCCTTTCCCCGCCCGGGACCGCGGCGAGTTTGCCGCCTCCCCCCGGGGGCACCCGGTGGGAGCACAACCCCTACCGGGAATCGAGGTCGTGGTGCCGTCCGACGAGGAGACGCTGCTGGCCGGTCGCTACCGCCTCGACCGCTTGATCGGCTGCGGCGGCATGGCGGACGTGCACCGGGCGTGGGACCTGGAGCTGGGTCGCGCGGTGGCGGTCAAGGTCTTCCGGCCGGGCGACGACCTCACCGCGGGCCGCCGGTTCGACAACGAGGCCAGGGTGCTCGCCGGCCTGTCGCACCCCGGGCTGGTGCCCGTCCACGACGCCGGTCGGGACCAGGGCCTGGCGTTCGTCGTGCTGGCGCTGGTCGAGGGCGGCACCCTCCGCGACCGCCTGGCGGCCGGCCCGCTGGTCCCCGACGAGGTCAGGGCGCTGGGGGTGCGGCTGGCCGAGGCGCTGGAGCACGTGCACTCGTGCGGCGTCGTGCACCGGGACGTCAAGCCCTCCAACGTGCTGGTCGACACCGCGGGCACCGCCTACCTGGCCGACTTCGGCCTGGCCCGCCTCGTCGACGCCACCCGGCTCACCCGGGCCGACCAGATCGTCGGCACGGCCGCCTACCTCGCGCCCGAGCAGGTGCGGGGCGGCCCGACCGGTCCGGCCGCCGACGTCTACGCCCTCGGCCTGGTGCTGCTGGAGTGCCTGACCGGGCGGCGCGAGTACGACGGCGGCGAGATCGAGGCGGCCGTGGCCCGCCTGCACCGCGCGCCGCACGTGCCCGCCGACCTGCCCCCCGACCTGGCCGAACTGCTCCGGCGGATGACCGCCACCGACGCGCGGGACCGCCCGACCGCCGCGGAGTGCGCCCGCGCCCTGATCGCCGGCGCCACCTTCCCGGGCGCGGCCTTCGCGGGGTCCGGCCTGCGCGCCGCCGGCCTCGGGGCCCTCGGATTCGACCAGGACGGTGCCCCGCACGAGGAGGCCGTGCGCACCGGCCGGTCCTGGAACGTGGTGTTCGCGGCGGCCGCGCTGCTGGGCGTGGTGGGCGCGGTGGGCTTCGCGTGGTCGTCCACCGGCGAGGTCTCCGACCCGCCGCCCCGGGTCGCGCCGTCCGGCACGCAGCGCCCGGTCCAGCCGGCCGTGGAGACGGTCACGGTGACCGTCCCGGTGCCCACGGAGGCGCAGCCGGTCCAGGTGCCGGCCACGGGGACCGAACCCGTCGGCGGGACCCAGCCCGTCGGCGGGGCCGCGCCGGAGGTCGGCGTCGGCGCCGCGCCGGCGCCGGGGGTCGGGCAGCCGAAGTCCCCCAAGTCCCAGAAGGACAAGCCCAAGCAGGCCGAGAAGCAGAAGTCCAAGCCGTGACGGACCCTCTGCTTTAGCGCTTAACCAGGGTTCATCCGGCGCGGAGTTGTTCGCGCTGTCGCGCACCCCTCAGAATTCCCGCCCGATCCCTGCGCTCCCACCTGCGCTTTTAGTGAGCCGTTCAACTATTTTCGGGCAGGTCGTGAGCTGATCGATCCTCGTTTACCGCGCCCTGATTTCAGGCTGCGCAAAGCTGTGCTTGACCGGTTAATCAGAATCGGCGCACGGTCCCTCCCCTCTGGCCGGGGAGGCGCCCGCCAGCGTTCCGCCGTCGAGGTGGCCTTCGAGGCCATATGGACGAGAAGACCGCCGCGATCCCGCTCACTGCTGTTCGACGCGGTCGCCCGGGGCCTCACCGAGGACGACCCGACCACGACCGACCGGGAGTCGTCCAAGAGCATGATCGGCACCGGCGAGATCGCCACCACGATGCTCGGCTCCTGGTCGATCACCCAGCTGCGCGCCGCCGCCCCGATCCCACCGACATCGGCTACCTGCCCTTCCCGGTGAAGGTCGGCGGCAGGTTCCACTCCGCGATCGCGGGCGACCACAAGATGGGCATCAGCGTCAACTCGAAGAACAAGGACGCCGCCCGCGCGTGGCTCGACTGGTTCACCGACGAGTCCGGCTTCGCCACCTCGGAGGGCGGCGTCCCCCCGCGCGAGGACGGCCCGCAACCCGACACCCTGGCCGACCTCACGGCCGCCGGCGTCCAGTTCTTCGAGGTCGACCACGCCCAGGACGCCGTGGTCACCGAGATCGACGAGGCGGCCGGGATCGGGTTGTACGAGCAGACCTACCGGCAGGCCCTGATCGACGCGGCGCGCGGGGTGAGCGGCAAGTCGAAGCAGGCGGTGTTCGACGACCTGAACACGCGGTGGGCGGAGGCCAGGGCGCTGGTCACGAGGTGAAAATCGCGGTGCGGGAGACGCACACCCACCCGGACCTGGGCGACCACCCGCAGCGCGTGGTCGACGAGCAACTGGGCGCGGACTTCGACGTCTTCGTCGGCATCATGTGGAGCCGCTTCGGCACGCCCACCTGGCGTGCCGGGTCCGGCACCGAGCACGAGTTCCGCGACGCCCACGCGGGGTGGCGCGCCCGGCGGCAGCCCGCGCACATCCTGTTCTACTTCTGCGAAGCGCCCGTGGACCACCCCGACGACACCCAGCAGCAGGCGATCCGGGTGTTCCGGCGCGAGCTGGAGCGCATCGGGTTGGTCGGTGTCTACGACGACCGGACGTCGTTCGCCGACAAGGTCCGCCGTGACCTGGTCCTCGTGCTCGGCAGGCTGCTGCACGGCGACCGCACGCCCACCGCTCCGGCGTCGCCTGCGGACCTGGGGATCGCCCGTGACCAGGTGACCGCGCTGGCCGCCGAGTACGACCGGTTGCGCGCCACCACGCCCGCGGGCCCCTCCCGCACCCGGAGGCTGGAGGTCGTCGCCTCCTCCCTGCGGACGCTCGCGCGGTCGGCCTCGCCGCTCCTGCCGGACCTGGTGGCCGACGGGTCGGCCGGCGCGCGGTTGGCCGCCGTGTGCGCGTTGCAGGTGCTCCCCGACGTGCGGCACCTCGACTGGCTCGCCGGCCGCTTCGGCGGTGACCAGCCGTTCATCGCCTACCACGCCGGGATGGCGCTGCTGACGGCGGCGCGCGAGCTGCCCGACGCGGACCTGCGTCACCTCGCCGGAGCGCTGCAACTGGCCGAGGCCCTGACCGCGCGGCTGGCACCCACCACGGATCGGGCGAGCGCGGTGCGCGCGGCCAGGACGGCCCTCGAAGCCAGGCGTTCGACCTGACCACCAAGCCGGTTCGGTTGCCACCGGCAAGCGCCACCACGCCACCTCTTCCGCGGAGCAGCAGCACCGCAGCCCCTCCGACATCAGCACCGACCACCTACCGGTCACGAGGTGAAAATCGCGGGTCCCCGGTGTTCCGCTGGTCCACACTGGCCCCCGTGCTGCTCACCCTGACCACCACCCACCGCCCGGCGACCGACCTCGGCCACCTCCTGCACAAGCACCCCGACCGCGCGCAGTCGTTCACCACCTCCTCGGGTACCGCGCACGTCTTCTACCCCCGCGCGGACGAGGAGGAGTGCACCGTCGCGCTCCTGCTGGAGGTCGACCCGGTCGGCCTGGTGCGCAAACCCGGCAGCACCCTCACCCAGTACGTCAACGACCGCCCCTACGTGGCCGACTCGCTGTTCACCGTCGCCCTCGGCGCGGTCTTCCGCAGCGCCGTGAACGGCCGCAGCGAGAGCCACGCGGAGCTGGCCGCCACCCCGATCCCGCTGACCGTGCGCATCCCGGTCCTGCCGCACCGCCTGGTGGAGCGCCTGTTCACCCCGCTGGGCTGGACCGTCGACCTCACCCCGGTCCCGCCGGCCGGCGTCGACGAGGACTCCCGCTACGCCGACGTCACCCTCACCGGCACCCACACCCTGTCCGACGCACTCCGGCACCTCTACGTCCTGCTGCCCGTGCTCGACGGCAGCAAGCACTACTGGGTCGCCGAGGACGAGGTGGACAAGCTGCTGCGGGCGGGGGAGGGGTGGCTCGGCGCGCACCCCGACCGCGAGCTGATCACCACCCGCTACCTGGCGCGCCAACGCCCGCTGGTGCAGTCGGCGCTCGCCCGCCTGGCCGAGGTCGAGGAGGTCGAGCCGGAGGCGCTGGACAACGCGCTGGAGGAACCGGTCCTGGCCGAGCGGCAGGTCCCGCTGGCCGTGCTGCGGCGGGAGACCGTCGTCGCGCGGCTCAGGGCCGCCGGCGCCCTCCGGGTGCTCGACCTGGGCTGCGGCGACGGCGCGCTGCTGCGCGACCTGCTCCAGGAGCCGGGGTTCACCGAGGTCCAGGGCGTGGACGTGTCCGTGCGGGCGCTCCAGGTCGCGGCCCGCCGGCTGCACCTGGACCAGCTGCCCGACCGGCAGCGCGAACGCCTCGTGCTGCGCCAGTCCTCGCTGACCTACGCCGACCCGGAGCTGGCCGGCTACGACGCGGCCGTGCTGATGGAGGTCGTCGAGCACCTCGACCCCGACCGGCTGCCCGCCCTGGAGCACTCGGTGTTCACCGTCGCCCGCCCGCGCACGGTCCTGGTCACCACCCCCAACGTCGAGTACAACGACCTGTTCGACACGCTGCCGCGCGGGCGGTACCGGCACGCCGACCACCGCTTCGAGTGGACCCGCGCCGAGTTCCGCGACTGGGCCGCCGGCGTGGCCGGGCGGCGCGGCTACACCGTGCGCCACCTGCCGATCGGGCCGGAGGACGCCGAGCGCGGTGCGCCGACCCAGCTCGCGGTCTTCACCCTGGGGGACGACGACTGATGGAGCTCAGGATCCCGGACCTGTGCCTGGTCGTGCTGGTCGGCGCGTCCGGCTCGGGCAAGTCGACGTTCGCGCGCCGGCACTTCGCCCCCACGCAGGTGCTGTCCGGCGACTACTTCCGCGGCCTGGTCGCCGACGACGAGAACGACCAGTCGGCCTCCGCCGCGGCGTTCGAGGCGCTGCACTTCGTGGCCGGCAAGCGCCTGGACGCGGGCCGCACCACGGTCGTGGACGCCACGAACGTGCAGCGCGGCGACCGGGCGCAGCTGGTCGAGCTGGCCAAGCGGCACGACGTCCTGCCGGTCGCGATCGTGCTCGACCTGCCGGAAGGGGTGTGCCTGGCGCGCAACGCCGACCGCCCCGACCGCGACTTCGGGCCGCACGTGGTGCGCCGCCACCGGACCGCGCTGCGCGGATCGCTCAAGGCGCTGGGCCGCGAGGGCTTCAAGCGCGTCCACGTGCTGTCCTCGCAGTCCGAAGTGGACGAAGCGGTGCTGGTGCGGGAGCCGCTGCTCAACGACCTGCGCCACGAGACCGGGCCGTTCGACGTGATCGGCGACGTGCACGGCTGCCGCGCGGAGCTGGAGGAGCTGCTGGTCGAGCTGGGCTACGCCCTGGTGCGCGACGGGGAGGGCCGCCCGGTGGACGCCGTCCCGCCGGCGGGGCGGCGGGCGGTGTTCGTCGGCGACCTGGTCGACCGCGGCCCGGACACGCCGGGCGTGCTGCGCCTGGCCATGGGCATGGTCGAGGCGGGTCACGCGTTCGCGGTGTGCGGCAACCACGAGCAGAAGCTGGTGCGCGCCCTGCGCGGCCGGGACGTGCGGGTCGCGCACGGCCTGGCCGAGTCGCTGGCGCAGTTGGCGGCCGAGCCCGAGGAGTTCCGCCGCCGGGTCGAGCGGTTCTGCGACGGCCTGGTCGCGCACTACGTGCTCGACGGCGGTGACCTGGTCGTCGCGCACGCCGGCCTGCCCGAGCGCTACCACGGCCGGGCCTCCGCGCGGGTGCGCGCCTTCGCGCTCTACGGCGACACCACCGGCGAGACCGACGAGTACGGCCTGCCGGTGCGCTACCCGTGGGCCGACGAGTACCGGGGCCGGGCGACCGTGCTGTACGGGCACACGCCGGTGCCGGAGGCCCGGTGGGTCAACAACACCCTGTGCCTGGACACCGGCGTGGTGTTCGGCGGGGCGCTGACCGCGCTGCGCCACCCGGAGCGCGAGGTGGTGTCGGTGCCCGCGCACCAGGTTTGGTACGAGCCGGTGCGCCCGCTGGTCGCGGCGGAGCCGGAGCGGGCGCCGGACGTGCCGGCGCTCACCGACGTCGCCGGCCGCCGGGCGGTCGAGACCTCGCAGCACGGCCGGGTCACCGTGCGACCGGAGCAGGCCGCGTCGGCTCTGGAGGTGATGAGCCGCTTCGCCGTCGACCCGCGCGTGCTGCTGTACCTGCCGCCGACGATGGCGCCGACGGCGACCTCCGCGCGCCCGGACGTGCTGGAGCACCCCGAGGACGCCTTCGCCGAGTACCGCGCGGCGGGCGTGCGGGAGGTGATCTGCGAGGAGAAGCACATGGGGTCGCGGGCGGTGCTGCACGTGCGCCGGGACGCCGGTGGAGTGGACCCCGGTGGAGTGGATGCCGGTGGAGTGGATGCCGGTGGAGTGGATGCCGGTGGAGTGGATGCCGGTGGAGTGGATGCCGGTGGAGTGGGTGCCGGTGGAGTGGGTGCCGGTGGCGTGGGTGCCGGTGGCGTGGTGCACACGCGCACCGGCCGCGCGTTCTTCGACGGGCCGCTGGGCGACGAGCTGGTGGCGGTGGTGCGCGAGGAGGTGACCCGGGCCGGCCTGTGGGAGGAGTTCGACACCGACTGGCTGCTGATCGACGCCGAGCTGATGCCGTGGAACGCCAAGGCGGCGGGCCTGGTCCGGGACCAGTACGCCTCGGTCGGGGCGGCCGCCACGAGCGCGCTGTCCACCGCGGCGGACGTCCTGGGCCGGGCGGGCGAACGCGGTGTCGACGTGGCCGAGCTGCTGGACCGCACCACGCGGAGGCTGGCCAACGCCACCGCGTACCGCGACGCCTACCTGCGGTACTGCGCGCCCACCGACGGGCTCGCGGGCGTGACCATCGCGCCGTTCCAGCTGCTGGCCGCGCGCGGGCGGACCTTCCACGACCGGGACCACCTCTGGCACCTGGACGTGCTGTCGCGCCTGGGCGGCCCGTTCCGGCCGACCCGGCGCCTGGTGGTCGACACCACCGACGAGGAGCAGGTCGCGGCGGGCGTCCGCTGGTGGGAGGAGCTGACCGCGGCCGGTGGCGAGGGCGTGGTGGTCAAGCCGCTGGCCAACCTGGTGCGCGGCGAGCGCGGCCTGGTGCAGCCGGGCGTGAAGGTGCGGGGCCGCGAGTACCTGCGCATCGTCTACGGCCCGGACTACACCGAGCCGGTGAACCTGGAGCGGCTGCGCAAGCGCGGCCTGGGCGCGAAGAGGTCGCTGGCGCTGCGCGAGTACGCGCTGGGGCTGGAGGCGCTGGAGCGCGTGGCCCGGGGCGAGCCGCTGTGGCGCGTGCACGAGTGCGTGTTCGCCGTGCTCGCGCTGGAGTCCGAACCGGTGGACCCGAGGCTCTGAAGGGCCGCCCTCACCCGCTCGGGGTGTGGGCTCCGACGGGTCGCTTCGGACAGCTCGGGTGCGCCCCGCCCCCACCCCCTCGGGGTGGGGGCTCCGGGCGCGGCTCGGTGATCACCCCGATGTGACGCGGTCGCGCGCTGCCTAGCTTCGGGCCATGCGAAGGACACGATCGACCCACCGCCGGTTCGGCGCGCTGGCCTGCGCGGTGGTGACCGGTGCGGTGGTGACCGGTGCGGTGGTGACCGGTGCGGTGGTGGCCGCGATCCCGGCGACCGCGGCCACCGCGCCTCCCCGGCTCGACCTGCCACCGCCGACCGGACCGCACGCGGTCGGCGTCACCGACCTGCACCTGGTCGACCACGCCCGCCGGGACCCCTGGGTGCCGGGCGCCGTGCGGGAGCTGGTGGTGACCGTCCGGTACCCGGCCCGGCGCGGCGGCGCGCCCGCGCCGTTCCTGCCGCCCGCCGCGGCCGAGGTGATGGCACGGGCGGACGCGGCCAGGCTCGGCCTCGACGCGGGCCTGCTCGACTACCGCTTCGCCACCCACTCGGTGCCGGGCGCCGCGGCGCTGGGCGGTGACCGGCCCGTGGTGCTCTACTCGCCCGGCCTGGGCGAGTCGCGCGCGTTCGGCACCGCGCTGAGCGAGCAGCTGGCGGCCGAGGGGTACGTGGTGGTGGCCCTCGACCACACGCACGAGCCACCGGTGGTGGAGTTCCCCGACGGCCGGTTGGCGCGACGCGCGTTGCCGCCGTCGAGCGCCGAGGTGCTCAAGGAGGTCCTGGCGACCAGGGTCCGGGACACCCGCTTCGTCCTGGACCGGCTCCAGGTGCTGGCCGCGGGCGGGAACCCCGACGCCGGCGGGCGGCGGCCGCCGCCGGGGCTGGGCCGGGCCCTGGACCTGTCCCGGGTGGGGATGTTCGGCCACTCGGCCGGCGGGTTCACCGCGGGGGAGACCATGCTGTCGGACCGGCGCGTCGACGCGGGTGCCGATCTCGACGGCAGCATGGCCTACGCCCAGTCGACCGGCGACTTCGGCCGGGTCGCGGAGGAGGGCCTGGACCGGCCGTTCCTGCTGATGAGCGCCGGCGACCACAGCGCGGCGTCCGACCCGTCCTGGCAGCGGTTCCTGGCCAACCACCGGGGCTGGCTGCGGCAGCTGCACCTGCCGGCGGGCGAGCACTTCAGCTACACCGACCACCAGGTGCTGCTGCCGCGGCTGGGCCTGGACCCCGCGGTGACCGCGCCCGCCGTCGGCACCGTGGACCCGGCGCGGAGCGTCGCCGCCCAGCGCGCGTACCTGACCGCCTTCTTCGACCGGCACCTGCGGCACCGGCCCCAGCGGCTGTTCGACGGGCCGTCGGACCGGTACCCCGAGGTGGAGTTCCGCTAGACGGGATTCCGCTGGGTGGGATTCCGTTGGGCGGGCACCGCGCCGCGCGCCCGTGAGCGCGCGGCGCGGACCACCGGGTGCACGACCACGACCAGCAGCGACAGCACCGGCGTGGCCCCACCCAGCACCAGCTCGCCCAGCGCGTAGTCGAGCGCGGGTACCGCGAGGCACGCGGCGAACGCCCACGGGGACGCGGTGCGCGGTTTCGGGCCCCTCGCCCACGGCGTGCGCCCGAACGGCTTGGCCACCGACAGCCACACCTGGCACGCCAGCGCCGAGAACATCAGCAGCGACCCGACGCGCATCAGCCCCGGCGAGCCGCCGGGGTGCAGGTTGGGGCTGAGCACGAAGATGCCCGCGTAGAGCTGGCTCATCGTGACGGCGAACTTGACCGCCACCCACCAGTGCCGGAAGTAGCCCCAGGGCGTGAGCCCGGACAGCAGCAACCCGCTGAACGCCGACGTGGTGGCCATGAACTGGAGCACCTCGACGTCCAGCAGCAGCGCCACCTCGAACGCCCACGAGCGCCCGGCCAGGGCGTGGCCCACCACCACGAACAGCGCCAACGCCATGATCATCCACCCGGTGGACGTCACGACGTGCAACCAGACCAGCAGTTTCCGGCTCATCCACAACCCCCACTAGTAGCCACACTACATATAGTACGGCTACTAGTGGGGGAAGGTTTCAGACCCGGTGGGGACTCAGATCCGGCAGGACCTCAGACCCGGCAGGGGCTGCCGCCGGGCTCGCCCGGCAACGCCTCGACGTTCGCCCTGGCCTCGCCCAGCACCACGTCGGTCAACAGCGTGTCCAGCACCAGCGCCTGCTGCGTCACGCTGGTCGCCGTCGTCGTCGTGCTGTTGAGCCGCAGCGAGCCGATCACCAGCGGGATGGTCAGCGGCGCGCTGCCGACCGCCACGGTCACCCCGTTGATCCGCAGGCTCGCGATCTGCGACGACCCGGCGAACACCGGGTTGAGCGACGCGTCGCAGGTCACCGAGGCGTTCGCCTGGATCACGCCCACCTCGATGTTCACCAGCAGCGCGGTGATGCGGGTGTACTCGATCCGCGCCGAGGACACCGCGCCGTCACCGGGCGCCGGCGGCAGCGCCAGCAGGTCGTCCGGTGTCTGGTTCGTGGTCGCGGTCAACGCGTCGGCCCGCACGTTGAGGATCCCGGCGGGCAGGTTCACGTTCGCCACCTGCGCGAAGTCGTCCACGCACGGCACGTCCGGCGGGTTGGCCCGCGCCAGGACCACCCCGGCCAGGTTGAGCGCCGTGGCCTGGCAGGAGAACACGCCGGTCCGCTCGGAGGTGGTGATCCGCACGTCCGACAGCACCGGGCTCGTCCCGGACGGCGCGGCGGTCAGCGTCGCCCGCACCTCGACGTACCGCCCCACCAGCGCGAACTCCACCCCGTTGGACACCGGCACGAACGCCTCGCCGGCCAGCCCGGCCTCGGTGTCCGAGGTCCGCGCCTCGAAGGTGATCGACGTGCCCGCCGGCTCGCTGCCCTGCGGCTCGGTGTTCCAGGTGACCGTGCCCCAGGTCTGACCCGCGACCCCGCCGTCCTGCACCACCGACCACGTGCCGACCGGCGCGGTGATCTCACCCAGCACCGACCCGGTCATGTCGCTGTAGTTGTACGGTCCCGCGCCCGCGCCGAGGTCCACGGTCAGGTCGACCGCGCCGACCGGGAACCCACCGCCGCCGATCGGCCCCGCGTCCGGGTCGATCCGCTGGGCGTTGTTGGAGTTGATGTTGGCGACCCACACCTTGCCGTTGGTGTCCACCGCGACGCCGGTCGGCCCGTCACCGCCGGGCAGGGTCACGTTGCCGACGTAGGTGCCGTCGGTGCGCAGGTGGCCGACCGTGGTCGTGCCGGCGTCGAGCGAGTGGGCGACCCACACGTTGCCGTCGTTGTCGACCGCGACGCCCTGCGAGCGCGCGTTGCCGTGCGGGAACGTGCCGAGGACGTTGCCCGCCGCGTCGAGCTTGACCACCACGCCGTTGCTGACCCTGGTGTGCCAGATCTCGCCGGTCCGCGGGTCCATGCCCAGTCCGTAGTCGCCGTGCCCGGTGTCCAGGCAGGCACCGGTGCCGGTGCCGGGCTCGTAGCGCAGCAGGTTGGTCCCGTACCGGGCCGACCACAGCGTGCCCGCCTGGTCGACGAGGCCGCCGTACCCGCCGCAGCCGAAGCTCACCGGGGAGGTCAGCGGGGCACCGTCGACCCCGGAGATCTTCTGGTGCTGGGTGTTCGAACCGCCGGTCCACAGGTCGTTGTTGGAGTCGACGGCGACCGTGCGGGTGTTGGTGCCCGCGACCCGGCTGTAGGTGATCAGGCACTCGTCGGCGGCGGTCTCGACGCCGCCGTCGTCGTCGACGCCGCCCGCGTTGGTCCACGGCCGGATGTCGCCCAGGCCGCGCGAGGTGGCGAACAGACCGTCGCCGTCGCGGTCCTGGCAGGTGTTGTAGGCGAACGGGCCGCGCAGGTAGTCGCCGTCGGGGTCGGGCACGCCGCCGGCGTCGACCCGCGTGCCGCCCCGGATCACGCCGACCCGGGTGACCGAGCCCTGGCCGCCGGTGGCCTCGTTGCGGTTGGACAACCAGGTGTTGCCCAGCTTGTCCACGGTGGTCCGGGACGGGTTGCGGCCGCGGCCGTCCGGCGCGGACAGCCACTCGCCCAGGATGTCGCCGCTGTCGACGTCGATGCGGATCATCGTGCCGCGCGCGGAGGCGGCGACGTTGACGTAGGGGAAGAACACGCTCTGCCGGTTCAGCTGGAGCTGGTCGTCGTTCGGCGAGTCGTGGTTGACGTCCTGGAGCACGCCCTGGTCGAAGTCGGCGTCCAGCGTGTAGAGCACGTCCTCACCGGGTACCGGAACAGCGGAGGCCGTCCCGGGCAGGCCGAGGGGGAGCAGGAGCGCCCCGACCGCCGCGATCGCGACTGATCTTCGTGGGTGGCGCATGGATCTGCCCTTCTGTGGTGGGAGCGGATTTCGGGCATTTCCGTCACGTGACACCCGCGTGTCGACCGCGGTCGGAAGGCTGTTACCGCAGGTCGGAACATGAGTAGACCGGTCGGCAGAAGTAGGGGTGGGCATTCACCCCCTTCCGAGCCGGACTCCTCCCAACGGACCCGCGAGGCGCTTCGCACGGTCACCGCCGATATCGCCCTGTTGCGACCAACGGCCCAACGCGCTGGGCGAATCCGGGGAAACCGGCCTCACGGGCGGCGCAATTCGGTCAGTCCACGCCGTTCGGCATCGGACAAGGCGGAATCCGTCAAAACGCGCAACCCGTGCCCGCCGATCGGCCGCCCGTCCACCGACATGACCCAGCGGGTCGGCACATCGGTGAGGAGGGTGACCAGCGGCGGTTCGGCGCAGTGGCCGTAACCCAGCACCGTCGAACGGTTCACGACAGGTCCGTTCAGCACCACGTAGTCCTGCGTGACCGCGGCCGGGTCGCCCGCCCACGGCACCTCCTCGCCCGGCGTCCAGCCGCCGACACCGCCGTAGCGCAGCAGGAACGTGCGGGCGTGGCGGAGGGTGACCACGTACTCGTGGTCGGCGTGCGAGGTCGGTGGCGTGCGGGTGAAGGCCAGGCCGTGAGGTGTGCCGCCCTCGCGCAGCGCGCGGGAGAACACCGCCGGGTCGCGGCCACCCGCGGTGATGGCCCGGGACAGGGCGCACCACGCGCCCGTGGCCGCCTGGTTGGGCAGCCGGGCGCCCGGCCACGGCTCCCGGATCGTCAGACCGCCCCAGATGAGTCGCACGGCAGGCTCGGGCCAGGTATTTTCTCGCTCACCCCGATAAAGGATCATGTCGGGCACCGGAATACTCCTCGCGAGGAATTCGGGAGCTGGGCGGCCGGTCGATCGTACGCCCGTCCCGATCGGTTCCCGATGAATTCACCGCGAAGGAGTACCGCCCGCGAAAAAAGCGGCGGCAAAGGAGGGGAGGGCGAGTTCAGGCGGTGGAAGCATCCAGTTCGAGGAGTTCGGTGAATACCTCGCTGGGTTTGCGCCAGTC
>NZ_JAUQOL010000029.1:0-54995 GCF_047689505.1 Saccharothrix sp. BKS2
CCCACGCATCCGCCAAAGCACGCAGATGATCCTCATTCGCATCCGGCCACTCCTCACCGGACAACACCTGGAACAACATACGCACCTCATCAGGCACCATCATGGCCATCGGAGAACTCCTAGAGCGTGTTGGTGACCGCGTCGGCGTCACCGATGGCGGCGTCGAACGACTGGGAAGTCCCCACGGTGCGCTCGCTCGCGCCGCCGAGGACCTCTTCCAGCAGGCTGAGGAACTTCAGCGCCATCTCGGCGGACGGGCGGTACTTCTCGTTGAACATCTCGCCCATCTCGCCCGTGCCGCCGGAGTTGCCGTACAGCTCGACGGAGTGACGCAGGTCGCCGCAGATGGAGATCGCGAGCTGCGCCGTGGCGTCGATGTCCACCCCACCCTTGCGCAGGGCGTCGACGTCGACGGCGATGCGGTCGCTCACCGGTCCCCCCGCCCCGACGCGAGGTCCTGGACCGCGGACTCGAACAGCGCGTCGAGATCGGTGCCGAGGTCGCGCAGGCGCTCCGGGTCCAGGCCGGCGGGCATGAGCCCCGACATCAGGCTCGCCGTCTGCTGCGCCGCCTGGTCCTGGGCCCGGTTCACGACCTCCACCAGCTTGGCGGCCAGCTCCTTCGGGGCGAGGTCGCGCCACCGGCGGCCGGTGAACTTCAGACCGGTGAGGCGGCCCTGGCCGTCGACGGTCGCCTGGAGGAGGCGGTCCTCGCTGGTGGAGGTCGCCTCCACCGAGCCGAGCTGGGCCAGGGTCTCCGCGATGCGGTCCTGCTGCGCGCGCAGGTCCGTCAACGCGGTGGTCATCTCGTCGTGCAGCGGGCCGGACATCCGTCCTCCTGTCAGGTCGTGGTGCTGGATTGGGCGGTGTGGTCGGCAGTGCGCTCGGCGGGTGCCGTCCGGCCGCGCGGGGCGGCGGAGCGGACGTGGACGTGGGTCGGGACGACCAGCTCGTCGGCGGCGGTGTCGCCGGCGTCGGGCCGGCCGATCACGCCGAGGCCGACGCCGCTGTCGGTGCCCCAGATCTCCTCGTCCTCCGAGAGCCAGGTCTGCCGTTCCCGCTCCTGCTGCTGTTGGTTGTTGTTGAGACCGCCCATCCCGCCCATCATCGGCGGGAAGAACGGCATACCGCCCCTGCCCTCATCACGGCTGCCGGCGCCTCCGGGGTTCGCCTGCCCGGCGAACTGACCGCCGAGGAACCCGTCACGCCCGTCGGGCGCACCGGCCAGGAAGCCGTCCCGGTCCGTGCCGGGTCCGCCGAGGCCGTCGCCGGCGGAACCGCCGAACCCGGGCGTCCCGGCGAACGCCGAGCCGAGGCCGCTCCCCGCGCCACCGCCCGACTCGTCCCCCGGCATCGTCGGCATCCCCGGCGCTTGGAGCGACCCGGCGCCGAACGACATCTGACCGTCGGCGGCCAGGCTGGGCAGCGACGGCCTGATCTCGCCGGGGGTGGGTTCGGGGGCCCAGCCGTCACCGGCGCCACCCTGGCCGGGTCGGCCGGGCTGGTCGGGCAGGTCGAGTTCCGGCACGTCGAACTTGCCGTCGCCCAGCGAGGGCTGCTTGCGCTCCGGTTCCCCGGTCGGGCGACCGCCCTGGCGGAGGGCCGGCACCAACGGGACCGGACCCCCGAGACCGCCGTCGCCCGCGCCGTTGCCGAAGCCGTCCACGCCCGGCCCGCCGTTGCCGAAGCCGTCGAAGCCGCCCGAGCCACCGGACCCGCCCAGGCCCCCGGGACCGTCGACCCCGGCCCCGTTGCCCAGTCCGTCGCCGAGGCCGTTGCCCAGTCCGTCGCCGAGGTCGAAATCGCCGGTGCCGTTGCCCAGGTCGAGACCGCCGTTGCCGGTGCCGTTGCCCAGGTCGAGACCGCCGCTGCCGTTGCCCAGGTCGAGGTCGCCGTTCCCGTTCCCGTTCCCGTTGCCGTCGCCCGGGTCGAGGTCGAGGTCGAGGTCGCCGTTGCCGCTCCCCTTCCCGTCCGGCGGCATCGGGGGCCACTCGAACTTGAACTCCTGCTCGCCCTTGCCGTCGCCATCGCCCAGCTCCGGGATGTCGCTGCCCGGCGGACCGTTGCCGTTGCCGTTGCCGAAGTCGGGCGGTGGACTGCCCAGGTTCGGCGGCTGGTTGGTCTTCAGGGCGGTCATCGACCGGCCGCTGCGGGTGTAGACCTCGGCGAGCTTGACCATCTCCTCGCGCGCCTTGAGGTCCAGCTTCTCCACCTCCTTGCGGAGGTAGCCGCTGAGGGCGGCGTTGAGCGATTGCCACAGGGCCGGGTTGGACAGGTCGCCGCGCACGTGCTGGAAGCCCGGCGGCAGCGGGTGCTCGTACGGGACCGAGGAGTCGTAGCGGGCCATCACGCTCCTGATGTACTCCTCGGCCTCCTCCCTGCTGCCGTAGTCGTCGAGCACGTAGTAGCGGTTGTCGTTGACGGGCAGGTCCTTGTTGCTCACGAACAGACCGGCGTACCGGAGGTGGTCCATGACGTTGCCGATGATCTGGGTGGCCGTCGCCCCCGCCTGGTTGAACAGGAACTTGTTCGACTCCCACCACACCCAGGCCATCGACTGGCCGAAGTGGCGGAGCGCCTCTGCCGCGTCGTCCAGCGCGACGGGCGTGGCGGGCTTGCGGTCCTCCATGATCTGGTCGCGCAGGTCGTTGAAGGTGAACGCCAGCCGCTTGAGGTTGACCTGGATCGCGTACGCCGCCTTGCCGCGGAACGCCGAGTCCTCGCTGTCCAGCCCCGCCACCCAGGTCTTGGTGGTCTCCAGGGAGTTCTCCAGCCAGCGGACGTACTTCTCCGTGACGTTCCTGGCGTCCCACAAACGGGGGGCGTCCATCAGACCGAGCTTGCCGTTGGCGAGGGCGGGCGCCAGCTCCTCGACACCGTTGGCCGCCGCGTTCCAGTTCTGGTAGGCGGAGTTGTTGATCTCGACCCGGAAGTACTCGTGGTCCCACGCCCGGTAGGACATGGTGTTGGACGCGCCCTCGGGCTCGGCGGTCTTGAACCAGCCCCCCGCCCCCAGCCCGGCATCCAGGGTGCTGTGCAGCTTGATGTCGTACCCCGTGACCGCCTTGATGATCTGGTCGAACGTCGACCGGGAGTAGTCCCCGCCGGGCGACCCGGAAGACTCGGCCATTGGTGCTCCTCTCCTGACCCGGTGCTACTTCTTCGGCTGTTCTTCGGTCTCGGGCGGCGTGTTGTCGCCGCCGAAGGGGTTGCCACCGCCTCCGTAACCGCCACCGCCGCCCAGACCGCCCGTGTTGAAGTCCGGGTACTCGGCGACGAACCGGCCGATGTCGTACGTGGCGAGGTCGTCGGTGTCCTTGAAGATGCCCCTGGCGGCCACCAGGGCGTTGCGGAACTTGACGAGCCCCTGGCGCAGCGACTCGTTCTGCTGGTCGACCGAGCCGCCGAAGCCCTTGCCCTTGGACACCAGGTTGGTGGCGGCCTGCCAGCCCTGCCCGTCCGGCTGCACCTGGAAGTCCGTGTCGAGCGGGACCGTGTCGGACTGGGTGGCGTGGTGCACGAGCCCGTCTTCCAGCTCCTCGATCACCGCGATCAGCTTGTTGTACTTCGCCTCGTCGAACGTGGTGTTCTCGGCCATGGTCTCTCTTCCGCGGGTGTGGTGGTCACGGCGGCACGCCGCGAGTCCGGTGTGGACTCGCGGCGTGCCGGTCGATCAGCTCATCATGATGGTCGCGCTGCGGTTGTCGCCGTTGTTGAAGATCTCGTGCACGTCGATCGAGGCCAGGGTGTTCCGGTTGAGCTTCTGGGTCATCTCGGTGTAGGCGTTGTTCCACTCCTTCTGGAGCTCCAGCCAGACACCGGTGGCCTTGTTGTCGACGGCCGTCGGCACGGAGGCCATGACGGCGTTGAGGTTCTCCAGGATCTCGCCCACGGTGTGGACCTGTCGGTACAGGTGCTCGTTCAGCTCGGTGAGGCCGTTGTTGTTGATGTCGAAGGAGGTCACGGTCGTTGGTTCCTCTCGGTAGCGGTGTGCGGGTCAGCTGCCGGTGCCGGCGCCGGCCGCGGCTTCTGCTTCGACCGCGGCGGTGCGGAGTTCGTCGCGCATCCTGATGACGTTGTCGTTGAGCGCTCGCAGGCTGTTGACCACGCGGTTGAAGCCGTGGCCCCAGTCGGTCAGCGCGTAGGTCAGCTTCTGGCCGGCCGTGGACTGGTTCGCCATGCCGAGCTGCCCGGCGATGAGCGTCACCTGCTGGTTGACGGTGCCCATGTTCTGGAGCGCCGTGTCCGTGCCGTTGATGATCTGGATCAGCAGCGCTTCGTCGTAGGCGTTGCGGGACAAGGTCTTCTCCTCGGGTCGTGGGATCGTGCGGTCGGGGGTGGTGGTGCGGTCAGGTGATGCGGTCGAGCACGGGGCCGGTCGGCAGCAGCGCCAGCAGGTCCGCGGGGACCGCCGTGGCCGACTCGACCGGGAGCCCCAGGGCCGCGGCGGCGTCGGCGCTCGCCACGGGGTACTTGGCACCGGGTTCGGTGATCAGGTAGACGCCCTCGCCGGGCACCCCCGGCGCGGGGCGGGTGCGGGCCAGCAGACCCGCACCGGGTGCGACCTCCACCCGGTCGGCGACCCGGTCGTCCCGGGTCGCGCCGGGCAGGGCGGTGGCGCGGGCGGGGCCGGCCGCGGGCGCGGTGACCAGTTCCGCGGTGTCGCCGGCCCAGCGCACGCACGCGGTGCGGCCGTCGCGGTCGAGCGGTGCGGGCGGTTCGGGCGGCAGGTCGGCCTGCAACTCCGGCGCGGGCAGCACGGTCTGCTCGGCCAGCTGGGCGGGGGTGATCTCCAGGACCGGCAGGCCCGCGCCGGCCGGGTCCGCGGCGAGCAGCGCCGCCACCGTCGCGGTGACGGGCGCCAGCCCGGCCGGGGTGACCACGAAGTCGCCGCCCCCCACCGCGCCGGGCACCCGCACGGACTGGCCGGCGACGGCCGCGCGAACACCGATCGAGCGGCCCGCTCCGCCCCGTTGGACGGCGGGCGCCCCCAGGTCGGGTCCGGCGGGCAGGGCGTTGAGCCACGCCGGGTCGACCTGCACCGCGTCCGCCGGGTCCAGCCCCAGCGCGCGGGGCGCCCAGGGGGCGGTGACCCGGAACCTGCGGTCCCGCCAGGCCACGTGCAGCTCCTCGCCCACCCGGACCAGCGCCGCGTGGTCGGTGGGCGCGGTGCCGGGGGCCTCGCCGATGGTCAGGGAGACCTCGGCGTCGTCGCCGGCGCACACCGTCCACGGCTGTGCGGCCACGCGGGTGGGCACCTCGTCGGGTGCGCCGAGGATGCCGACGGCCGCGCCCCTGGGCGTGCCGTCGAGGTCCGCGGACGACACCGCGACGACCCGCATGTCCGCGCCCAGCGCCAGCCTGGCCGAGGCGTGGTTGAGCACCGGCCGCAGCTCGCCGGCGACCAGCAGGTAGCGGTTGCCGGTGTCCTCGTCGACGACGAGCGTGCCGGGGGCGCGCCACTTGTCGCCGCCGCCGGGCGACAGCAGACCGGCGACCAGCACGCCCGCGATCACCAGGCCGCCGATCGCGATGCCGCCGAGCAGTCCGGTGGACGTCCGCCGCAGGGGCTGCTCGGCGGCGTCCGGGTCGGTGCGCAGCAGGGCCGAGTTGAGCCGACCGGACAGGAAGGAATGGGCCTGGACCTGCTCACGCCTGTCGTACACGGTGTTCCTCCTCTCCGCGCTGATCCGTTCTCCGTCTGTCCCTGCTCCTGTCACGCGGCGCGGGTGAGCCGGGGTTCACGCGAACGCGTCCCGGATCGCGCCGTAGGCACCGGCCAGCGACAGCACCAGCGGGACGACGGCCAGCGCGCACGCCCAGTGCGCCAGGTCGCCCCAGCGGCCCCAGCGCGGCACGAGCCGGCGGCCGGGCAGCAGGCGCGCGCCCGCCGCGGCGGCGACGGCGAGCACGACGAGCCCGCAGAGGAGCGCCACCCACCCCGCTTCGCCCAGGCGCGGTGTCCACGCGCACGCCAGCACGGCCGGGCCCACGAGGGCGGGCACGAGCGCGGAGAGCCGGTGCCGGGTGCCGGCCAGCTCCCGCGAGTGCAGCAGCAGGAGCAGCGAGATCACGCAGGTGCAGGCGACGGCGTCCCACCGGGGTGTGGCGGCGACCACGAGCAGACCGCCGGCGAACAGCGCGCCCAGCGCGCCCAGGAACGCCGTCAGGTGGGTGTCGGCGCGATCGGCGCGGTCCAGCACGTCGCCGCTGGGCAGCGGGTCCAGCCCTTGCTGGAACTCCTCGGTGGTCGTGGGCACCGGTTCGACCGCCAGGCCCGCCAGCCGGGCCGCCACCGCCGGTGCGGCCTTGGTCAGCAGCAGTGCGACCACGAGCACGGTGGACGCGGCGGCGGCGCCGCTCAGCGGGGTGAACGCGGCGACGGCCCCGCCGGCGGCGGTGAGCGCGCCCGCGACCGACACCGCGAGGAAGGCGGAGGGCGCCACCCCCGCCGCCACGCGGGCCAGGGCCGCCGCCACGGCCACCGCCACGCCCGCGGCGAGCACCCCCGGCCCGGTGAACCACCGGTCCGGCGGCGCTCCCCCGGCGGGCACCGCCAGCCCGGTCACCGCCGCGGCGAGCACGCCCGCCGAGCCGAGGGCCACCGCGCCGGCGCGTTCGCCGAAGGCGTGGACCGAGGCGGCGGACGCGCCGAGCAGCACCAGTGCCAGGGCGCCCGCCGCGACGGGGGAACCGGCGAGGGCGGTCACGACGGCGGCGAGGAGGGCGCTCGCCCCGGCCAGCGCGGTGCACGTGCGGCGCGTCACGTCCGGGGTCCAGCGGTCCTCCCGCCGGGACAGACCGGTGTGGACCCCGTCCACCAGGTCGTCGAAGTCCACCAGCGGCAGCAGGTCGTCGCGGGGCCGCAGGTGCAGCAGGTCGCCGTCGTAGAGCCCGGCGGCGGCGGTGCCCTGGTCCTCGTCCAGCGGCGGTTCACCGAGGCGCTGGAGCACCCAGCCGCCGTGCGCCAGGCCACTGGTCGCCAACGCCGGGTCGAGGTGGCCCAGCACGGTCGGCATGAGGTCGGCGATGGGGACGTGCGCGGGGACCGCGAGCTCCACCCGGGAGGTCGGCCCGCAGATGGTGAGCCGGCACATCTCCCCGGAGCCCGCGGTCGTGGCGGTCGGAATCGTGGACATACCCCCTCCACGCGCCGCACGCCGCCCGCGGTTCGCGGTCCGCCGGTGAACCCCGGGCGGGGGCCGTGCCGTGTCTGGGGTGCAGGCCCACCCAGACCGAGGAGCCGAGGGCGATGACCACGACGTTGTTCCGCAGGCAGGGCCGCGAGCAGCCGCCGGAGATGCCCTCCGGGGAGCTGTCGCTCCAGGAGCCGCCGGTGCTGCCGGAGAGCACCGGCGGCGGGCTCGGGGCGGCGCTGCTCATGCTGCCGATGGCCCTGGGCGGCGCGCTGATGATGGTGTTCATGTTCGGCCGCACCAACATGGCGATGGGCCTGGGCATGGGCGCGATGATGGGCCTGATGGCGCTGGGCATGGTGTTCAGCCAGGCCGGGCGCGGCGGCGGCGAGCGCAGGCAGCGGATGCGCGGCGAGCGCCGGGACTACCTGCGCTACCTGGGGCAGACCCGGGCGCAGGTGCGGTCGGTGGCCCAGCGGCAGCGCACCGCGCTGGCCTGGCGGCACCCGGACCCGGCGGGGCTGTGGTCCGTGGCGATGACCAACCGTCTGTGGGAGCGGCGGGCGGCGCACGCCGACTTCGCCGAGGTGCGCGTGGGGGTCGGGCCGCAGCGGCTGGCGATGACCATGAGCCCGCTGAGCACCAAGCCCGTCTCCGACCTGGAGCCCTTGTCGGCGCGGGCGCTGCGCCGGTTCATCAACGCCTACACCACCGTGTCCAACCAACCGACCGCGCTGTACCTGCGCGGCTTCGCGCAGGTGCGGTTCTCCGGCGACGAGGATGCGGTGCGCGGGGTGGTGCGCGCCGTGCTGGCGCAGTTGGTGACCCTCCACTCGCCGGAGGACCTGCGGGTGGCGGTGTGCACGAACCCGGAACGGGCGGAGCTGTGGGACTGGGTGAAGTGGCTGCCGCACGCCCAGCACCCCACCGAGCAGGACGGCGCGGGGCAGGCGCGGCTGCTGGCCGACGGCGTGGACGGGCTGACCGAGCTGCTGGACGCGGAGCTGTCGTCCCGCGCGCGGTTCGAGGCGGGCACGTCGCCCAGCCGCGAGGAACCCTACGTCGTGGTCGTCCTGGACGGCGTCGCCGCGCCGGTGGAGTCGCGCCTGGCCGGCGCGGGCTACCGCAACGCGGTGGTGCTCGACGTCTCCGGCGGGCTGGGCGAGACGGCGGGCAAGTCGCGGCTGCGGCTGGAGGTCGCCCCCCGGCAGGTGCACGTGGTCCGCACCGACCGCACCGGTCAGGCGGTGCGCACCGCCCTGTGCGCGCCCGACCTGCTCAGCGCGCCGCGCGCGGCGGCCCTGGCGAGGGTGATCTCCCCCTACCGGCTGGGCGGGGTCTCCGAGGTCTCCGAGCCGATGGTGGGCGACTTCGACCTGCCCCGGCTGCTGGGCGTGGCCGACCTGGACGCCCTGGACCCGGCGTCCCTGTGGCGCACCGCGCCCGGCCCGGAGCGGTTCCGCATCCCGTTGGGCGTGGCCGAGGACGGCTCGATCGTGGAGCTGGACATCAAGGAGTCCGCCCAAGGCGGCATGGGTCCGCACGGCCTGCTGATCGGCGCGACCGGCTCCGGCAAGAGCGAGCTGCTGCGCACGCTGGTGCTGGGCCTGGCGATGACGCACCCCTCGGAGGTGCTGAACTTCGTGCTGGTCGACTTCAAGGGCGGTGCGACGTTCCTCGGCCTGGACCGGCTGCCGCACACGTCGGCGGTGATCACCAACCTGGCCGACGAGGCGCCGCTGGTCACCAGGATGCAGGACGCGCTGCACGGCGAGCTGGTGCGCAGGCAGGAACTGCTGCGCTCGGCGGGCAACTACAGCTCACTGCTGGACTACGAGCAGGCCCGTCAAGCGGGTGCGCCGCTGGACCCGCTGTCCACCCTGTTCGTGATCGTGGACGAGTTCAGTGAGCTGCTCGCGGCCAACCCCGACTTCGCCGACCTGTTCGTGATGATCGGCCGGCTGGGCCGTTCGCTGGGCGTGCACCTGCTGCTCGCCAGCCAGCGCATCGACGACGGGCGCATGCACAAGCTGGAGAGCCACCTGTCCTACCGGATCGGCCTGCGCACCTTCTCCGCGATGGAGAGCCGCTCGGTGATCGGCGTGCCCGACGCCTACCAGCTGCCCAGCGCGCCCGGCAACGGCTACCTGCGCAGCGACGTCGCGAGCCTGGTCCGCTTCAAGGCCGCCTACGTCTCCGGCAAGCACCGCCGCCGCACCCGCGAGCAGCGGCAGGAGGAGGTGCGCCGGCAGGTGGTGCCGTTCGGCGCGGCCCGGCTGCCGATGCCCGCCGCGCCCGAGCCCAAGCCCGCCCAGGACGTCACCGAGACCGGTGAGTCGGTGCTGGAGGTCGCGGTGGACCGGCTGGTGGGGCACGGCCCGCCCGCGCACCAGGTGTGGCTGCCGCCGCTGACCGCCCCGCCGTCGCTGGACCAGCTCCTGCCGCCGCTGGTGCCGGACCCCGAACTGGGCCTGGTCGCGGTGGGCGGCACCTCGCGCGGCGGGCTGGTGGTGCCGGTGGGCGTGGTGGACAAGCCGTTCGACCAGGTCCGGGACCTGCACCTGGTGGACCTGTCCGGGGCCGGTGGGCACGTCGGCATCGCGGGCGGCCCGCAGGCGGGCAAGAGCACGCTGCTGCGCACCCTGATCACCGCGCTGGCGCTCACCCACACCCCGGCCGAGGTGCAGTTCTACTGCCTCGACTTCGGCGGCGGCACGCTGACCGCGCTGGAGGGCCTGCCGCACGTGAGCGGGGTGTCCAGCCGCATGCAGGCCGAGCGGGTGGCCCGCACCGTCGCCGAGGTCCAGGGCGTGCTGGCGCTGCGCGAGCGGCTGTTCACCGACCACGCCGTGGAGGGCATGGCCGCCTACCGGGCACGCCGCGCGGCCGGTGAGTTCGCCGACGACCCGCACGGCGACGTGTTCCTCGTCGTGGACGGCTGGGGCTCGCTGCGCACGGACTTCGAGCAGCACGACCAGGCCATCCGCCAGCTCGCCCAGCGCGGCCTGTCCTACGGCGTGCACCTGGTGCTGACCGCCAACCGCTGGTCCGACGTTCACAGCGCGCTGCGGGACCAGCTGGGCACGCGGCTGGAGCTGCGCCTGGGCGACGCGATCGACTCGGTGATCGACATGCGCAAGGCCGGGCAGGTGCCCAAGCAGCCTGGCCGCGGCCTCACCCCCGACAAGCTGCACTTCCTGGGCGCCGTGCCGCGCGTGGACGGGCGCGCGAGCGCGGAGGGGCTGGCCGGGGCGACGCGGGAACTGGTGCAGGCGGTGTCGGAGAGCTGGCCGGGCACGCGCGCGCCGGTGGTGCGGATGCTGCCCGCGGTGCTGCCCGCCGCCGAGCTGCCGGAGCCGCAGCGCGGTCCGCGGGTGGCCCTGGGCGCGGGCGAGCTCGACCTGCTGCCGGTGTGGCACGACTTCGCGGACAAGCCGCACCTGAGCGTGGTGGGCGACGCGGGCAGCGGCAAGACCGCCGTGCTGCGGCTCATCGCCTCGGCCGTGCCCCGCGTGTACTCCCCCGAGGAAGCGCAGATCGTCGTCGTGGACCCGCGGCGTACGCTGCTCGACAGCGTCCCGGAGGCCTTCCGGCGCGGGGTGGCCGTGTCCGCCGCCGCCGCCGCAGACCTGATCAGGCCGGTGGCGGCGGAGCTGAAGCAGCGGGTGCCCGGCGCGGACATCGCGCCCAGCCGCCTGCGCGAGCGGGACTGGTGGTCCGGCCCGGACGTCTTCATCGTCGTCGACGACTACGACCTGCTGGTCGGCGGTCTGGGTGGCCCGCTCGAACCGCTGGTGGAGCTGCTGCCGCAGGCGGGCGACATCGGCCTGCACGTGGTGCTGTCCCGGGCCGCGGCCGGGTCGAGCCGCACGTCGATGGACGCGGTCGTGCGCAGGCTCCAGGAGTCGAACACCCCGGAACTCGCGCTGTCCATGCCGCCCAACGAGATGCCGCTGCTCAACGGCGCCCGGGGACGGCAGCTGCCGCCGGGGCGGGGCGCGCTGGTCACCCGGCGCGACGCCACCGGCCTCCAGGTCGGTTGGACGGAGGAGCCGTGACGGCGGCGGGCAGGGCGGCCGTGGTCGCCGGTCTGCTGCTGGGGATCGCGGTCCCGCCCGCGCCGGTCGCCCTGGCGGAGGGGTGCGCGGCGGCCCAGGAGCAGGTGGTCGGCGAGGAGTCGTGGGCCCAGCGCAGGCTGGCGCCTTCCCGGGTCTGGGCGTTGGCCGAGGGTGCGGTGCCGGTTGCGGTCGTGGACACCGGGGTCAGCGCGACCGCGCCCGCCCTGGCGGGCGCGGTGACGCCCACCCCGGACCTCGGCGGCGGACCGGCGGACGTGGACTGCTCCGGGCACGGCACGTTCCTCGCCGGCCTGATCGCCGCGCGTCCGCGCGACGGCGTCCCGTTCGCCGGCGTGGCCCCGGCCGCCCGGCTGCTGCCGGTGCGGGTGACGGACAACCCGGCCGAGGTGGACCCCGTCCGGCTCGGCGCGGGCATCCGCGCCGCGGTGGACGCGGGCGCCCGCGTCGTCGCCGTCGGCCTGGTGACCCCGCTCGACCGGCCCGAACTCCGGGCCGCGGTCGCCGCCGCCGCGGAGAAGGACGTCGTGGTCGTCGCGTCGGCCGCCGTGCGGGAGAGCGGGACGCGGGCGTACCCGGCCGCGCTGCCGGGTGTGGTGGCGGTGGCCCCGCTCGGCGTCGGCGGTCCGCCGCCGAACACCCCGCTCGGCGCCGAACCCGCGGTGGCCGCCCCGGCCGAGGCCCTGGTGGGCATCGCGCCGAGCGGTGCCGGTCACCGCGAGGCGTCCGCCCCCGAACTGGCCGTGGCGTACGTGGCGGGCGCGGCGGCGCTGGTCCGCGACCGCCACCCCGGACTGCGCGCGCCCGCCGTCGTGGCCCGCCTGCTCGCCACCGCGGACCGGCCCGCCGGTCCGTCGCCGCACCCGCGGGTCGGCCACGGCGTGGTGGACCCCGTGGCGGCCGTGACGACCGTGTTCGCCCCGAGCGGGCCGGTCCGCGAACCCGTCGCGGAACGGCTGGACGTTCCCCGGCCGCCGGAGCCGGACACCGCCCCGGCGCGTCGGGCGCTGTGGTTCGCCGCGGTCGTGCTGGGCGCGGCGCTGGTGCTGGGCGGCGGCGCCGGGCTGGTGGCGCTCGGGCGGCGGGGTAGGGGTAGCCCTACTCCCGCACCGGGGGATGCCCGCTGAAAGCGTCGGGTGCGCCCGGTGTCCCGGAGGGACGGTCCCACCGATTTCCGCCGCCGGAATCGCGATTCTCTTCCCAGAGAGAACACGACCGGGAGGAAGAGGGATGTCCGCCTTCGAAGTCATCGTCAACACCCACGGCGCCGCCCTGCTGGCCTACGCGAGCAAGCTCACCGGCGACCACCACCGCGCAGAGGACGTCGTCCAGGAGACCTGGGTGCGGGCTTGGCGGCACCAGGACCGGCTGACCGAGGACCGCGGCTCCGTCCGGGGTTGGCTCATGCGGGTCGCCCACAACATCGTGGTCGACCAGTACCGCAGCCGGCGGGCCCGACCGACCGAGGTCGAGCTGCCGGACTGCGACTTCACCGCCGTCCCGGAACCGGCCGACGACGTGGTCAACCGCATGGTGGTCGACTCGGTGCTCGACGTGTTGTCCTCGCCGCACCGGGACACCGTGGTGGAGGTGTACTTCGCCGACCGCACCGCCGCCGGGGCCGCCGAGGTGCTGCGGGTGCCGGTCGGCACCGTCAAGAGCCGGGTGCACAAGGCCCTGCGGACGCTGCGGGAGGCCCTGCCGGAGGCCGCCGCCCTCGAAGCCGCCTGACCGGGGCGCGCCCGGTACGACCGCGCACCCGCGCGCCGCGGCCTCATCGGGCAGAGATGCCCACCCCGAAGGGGCAGTGGGGGCACCTCTTCCCCCAGTGCGGTGTATCCATTGCGATGAACCGCCACGACCGCCGAGAGGAGTGTCCACAGTGGGCTACGGACTGGGTGTCGACCTGGGCACGACGTTCACGGCAGCGGCCGTGTCGGGGGACTCCGGCACCCGGGTGGTGCCGCTGGGTCCCGACGTCGTGGTCCCCTCCGTCGTGTTCGCCACCGCGGGCGGTGGGCTGTTGACCGGGTCCGGCGCGGCGGCGCTGGCGCCGACGGACCCCCTGCGGGTGTCCCGCGGCCACAAGCGCCGGTTGGGCGACCCGACACCGGTCGTCGTCGGCGGGGCCGCCTACTCCCCCGAGGCGTTGCTGGCGGCGCAGCTGCGCGACGTCGTGGCCGACGTCACCTCCCTCGAAGGGGCGCCGCCGGATGCCGTGGTGCTCACCTGCCCCGCCATCTGGGGACCCTACCGACGCGAGCACTTCGACGAAGTACCCCGCCTCGCCGGACTCGACAACGTCCACATCATCACCGAACCCGAAGCCGCCGCCACCCACTACTCCACCGAACGCCGACTCGGCAACGGCGAACTCGTCGCCGTCTACGACCTCGGCGGCGGCACCTTCGACACCACCATCCTGCGCGCACACCACAACGGCACCGAAATCCTCGGCACCCCCGAAGGCATCGAACGCATGGGCGGCATCGACTTCGACGAAGCCCTCCTCACCCACCTCGACACCCGACTCGACGGCGCACTCACCACCCTCGACCCCACCGACCCCACCACCACCACAACCCTCACCACCACCCGCACCGCCTGCATCAAAGCCAAAGAAGACCTCTCACTCGAACCCGACGTCACCATCCACATCCCCCTACCCCACACCACACACCACATCACCATCACCCGCACCGAGTTCAACGACATGATCCGACCCTCGCTGGTGCAGACGATCGAGGCGCTGCACCGCACCCTCGCGTCGGCGGGGGTCGCCCCGCAGAGCCTGGCCGGGGTGCTGCTGGCGGGCGGCTCCTCCCGCATCCCCCTCGTGTCCCAGATGGTCTCCGACACCTTCGGCAAACCCGTCCGCGTCAGCCTCCACCCCAAGTTCACCGTCGCCCTCGGCGCCGCCACCACCGCCCGGTCCGCGTCGGTCCCCCCAGCGCGGCGGGTCCGCTCCGGTCCGGTCACCGCCGCTCCTGCGGCAGGTGGTCGGCCCGCCGCGCGGAAGTCCCGGTGGCTGGTCCTGCTGGCCGCGGTCGCCGTGGCGGCCGTCGGCACGACCGCCGCCCTCGCGTTCACCGGTGCACCGCCGGAGGAGGTGCGCGCGACGGGTGCGGTGCCGGGCGCCGCACCGGACACCTCGGCGAGCGCAGCGCGGACCACCGGCGACGCGGCAGTCGCGGGCGGGGGGTCGACACCGGACCTGGACGTCCACCCGAGCGACGACGCGGGCGCGTACCGCGGCATGCTCGGCTCCGCCGAGGACGGGTGGGCGGGCACGGTGATCGGCGACGACGGCCGGGCCGCCTACGGCGCGATCTCCGCGGCCCCCGAGGGGGCGACGGGCGTGCGGGTGACGTGGACGGGCACCTCGAACGCCCAGGTCTACTTCCAGCACGGCAACGGCGGCAGCGACGTGACCGCCCACGCCGGCCCCGGCAGCGCCCTGGTGATCGACCTCGTCGTGCACCAGCGGCCGACCGCGCCTACCGTGTTCGCCGTGCACTGCGTCTACCCGTGCGCGGCGGAGTTGGACGTCACCTCGGTCCTGCGGGGGCTGCCGGTCGGCGCGCCGCGGACCGTCAAGATCCCGATCAAGTGCTTCACCGACGTCGGCCTCGACCCCCGGCAGGTCAACACGCCGTTCCTGGTCGGGACCGCCGGCCGGTTCGACGCCACCTTCGGCCATGTGCGGTGGGCCGCGGCAGCGGCCGGGGACCCCGACGCCACCGGCTGCGGAGCACTCGGCTGACCCCGACCCGGCCTCGTAGGATGGGACGACGCGGATGGCGGTGCTGTCGACCCGACGCCGTTCCCGTGCGTGCCGGTGCCGTGCGGGGCAACGTTGATCGGAGGAGTCGTGACGGAGCCGGCGGACCGCTCGCTGCGCGTCAAGGTGCTGGGACCGCTGCGGGCCTGGTTCGGCAACCGCGAACTGCCCCTGGGCTCGAACCGCCAGCAGGCCGTGCTCGCCGTGCTCGCCGCCCAGCCCGACCGACCGGTGCCGCAGCGGGCGCTGATCGCCGGTGTGTGGGGCGGGGAGGTCCCCGCGAGCGCGACCGGCAACCTGCACACGTACCTGTCGGGGCTGCGGCGGGCCCTGGGACCGGCACGTGACCTGCTGGTCTCGGGGGCCGACGGCTATTCGCTGAAGTTGGACCAGGCGGCCCTGGACAGCGCGGTGTTCGACCGCGCGCGGCGGGAAGCCGAGCAGCGGTACGCGGCGGGCGACCGGCGCGGTGCGGTCACGCTGCTGGACGAAGGGCTCGCGCTGTGGGCGGGCGAGGCCTACGCCGGGGTGCGCAGCCCGTTCGCCGAGCGGGCCCGTCGCCGGCTGGCCGACCTGCGGCTGGAGGCGCTGCGGCTGCGCGCCCGCGCCCGGCTGGAGCTGGGCGAGCACGCCGCCCTGGTGGCGGAGCTGGCCGACTTGGTGCGCGAGCACCCGTCGGACGAGTCGCTGCACGAGTTGCTGATGCTGGCGCTGCACCGCGGCGGGCGGCATGCGGAGGCGCTGGAGACGTTCCGCGCGGCACGCCTGGCGCTGGCGCGGGACGGGGCGGAACCGGGCCGGGCGCTGCGCGACCTGCACCAGCTCGTGCTGGCCGGTCCGGCGGAGGCGCGAGCGCCGGCGAACGCGGCGGACCCGGTCGAGCTGCTGCGGGTCGAGCCGCCGCGCACGCCGCCGCCCCCGACCGGCGAGCTGGTCGGTCGTGACGCGGAGCTGGCCATGCTGACCAGGGCTCTGGAGAACGTCCTGGACGGGCACGGGCGGGCCGTGTGGGTGGAGGGCGAGGCGGGCATCGGCAAGACCGCGCTGCTGGTGGCGGCGCTGGCCGCCGACCCGGCCCGGCCGCACCACCTGGCGTGGGCCGCGGCCGACGAGCTCAGCAGCCGCTTCCCGCTCTCGGTGGTGCTGGAGGCCCTGGACGTGACGCCGTCGGCGCCCGACCGGCGACGCGCGGAACTGGCCGTGCGCCTGCGCGAACCGTCGGCGGGACGCGGCTGGAACCGGACCGCGCCGGTGGACCTGCTGCTGGCGTACGTGGCCGAGCTGTGCGCCACCGCGCCCCTGGTGCTGGTGCTGGACGACCTGCACCGGCTGGACGAGGCCGGACTGCTGTTCTGGGACCGGCTGGTCGCGGCCACCGGTCACCTGCCGCTGCTGCTGGTCGGCGCGACCCGCCCGGCCGGGCCCGGCGGCCTGCTCGCCCGGCCGCGGCGCAGCGTGGAGGCCGCGGGCGGGCTCGTGCTGCGCCCCGGACCGCTGGCCGAGGCCGACGTGGAGCGCTTGGTGGGGGCGTCGGCGGGCGCCGCGGGCGGCCCGGGGCTGCGCTCGCTGGCCTCGACGGCGGCCGGCAACCCGCGCTACGCCGTGGAGATCACCGGGATGATGACCCGCGACGGCAGCCTGCGGGTGGTCGACGGGCGGGCCGAGCTGGACGACTCGGTGCTCGGTGATGCCCTGCACCAACTGCGCGACGGCGCGAAGCACGTCCTGGGCGACCTGTCCCCGACCACGCGGGAAGTGCTCCGGTCCGCCGCGCTGCTGGGCACGCGGTTCGACGTCACCGCCCTGGCGGCGGTCACCGGGCGGTCCCCGGTGCACCTGCTGCGGGTGGTGGACGAGGCGGTGGCGGCCGGCGTGGTGGTCGAGTCGGGGGATCACCTGGCGTTCCGCCACCCGTTCGTGCGCTGGGCGGTGTACAAGCGGATGCCCCACTCGCTGCGGGCGGGGCTGCACCGCGAGGTGGCCGAAGCGCTGGCGGGGGCTCGCGCGCCGGTCGAGCGGGTGGTGGAGCACCTGGTGCCGGCGGCGGTGGACGCGTGGGTGGTCGACTGGCTGGTGCGGCACCACGAGGACGCGGTCGAGCGCGCCCCGCTGTCCGCGATCGACCTGCTGCGGCGGAGCCTGGCGAACGGCCTGCCCGCGGGCGCGGACCGGACCACGCTGCTGATGGCGCTGCTGCGCGTGCTGGCCCGGCTCGGGCACGACCTGCGCGCCGAGGCCGCCGACGCGCTGTCCGGGGCCATCGGCCCGGGGGACGCCGCCGAGGCGCGCCACCTGCTCGCCCGGTACCGCTACCGCCAGGGTGACGCGGCCGGCGCCATCGCCGTGCTCACGGACGCCGTGCGCGTGCCCGGCTCCCCCGCCCTGTGGCGCACCCGGCACCACGCGCTGATCGCGTCACTGCACCGCCACGAGGCGGGCGACCCGGACGCGCTGGACGCGCTCGCGGAGCGGGTGCACGCCGAGTCGAGCGCCGCGGGGCAGCGCTGCGCCGCGGCCTACGCGTCGCAGAACAGGTGGTACGCGGCGTCGGTCCGCCGGGACCACGAGCGCGCCCTGCGCCACTCGGACGAGGCGCTGGCCCTGGTGGGCGACGACCCGGACCTGGCCGCGGCGCGGTGCGACCTGCTGGACAACCGGGCGTTCACGTTGCAGAACCTGGACCGGCTGGCCGAGGCCGAGGCCGCGCTGCGCGAGGCGCGGGAGGTGATCGCCCGGCACGGCCTGCCGTCGGGGATGGCGGTCCCCCTGGCCGTGCAGCACTACTGGACCGGTCGCTGGGAGGCCGCGCTGGTGGAGCTGAGCGGCGTCAACTCGGACTCGTCGGGGCTGTCGTTCCACGGCGTCCGGGAGGCCGGGCCCGGCCGGGTGCTGCTCCACGGGCTGTCGGCGCTCCTGGCCGTGTGCCGCGACGAGCCGGCGAACGCCGCGGTGCACTTCGACGCGGTGCCGTCCCCCTTGGCGCTGGACGGGGCCGAACGGGACAACGGCGACTTCCTGGCGGCGGCTGCCGCCCTGGCCGCGGAGCGGCGCGGCGCGCTCGACGAGGCGGTACGCCTGCTGGCGCCGCTGCTCCGGCCGTGGGAGGCGCCCGTGGTGCTGCGGCACCAGTGGCTCCCCCTGCTGGTGCGGCTCGCGCGGGACGCGGGCGAGGACGAGGTGGTGACCCGGGCGCTGGAGGTGTGCGAGGAGGAGGCCGCGAAGGAGGTCGTCCCGGCCCGCGCCGCCTCGGCGGCGGCCCACTGCCGGGCCTTGGCGGCGGGCGACCCGGGGGCGCTGCTCGCGGTGGCCGGGCAGCACGCCTCGGTGGGCCGCGCGGTGGAGCGGCTGACCGCGCTGGAGGACGCCGCGTCCGCGCACGCCGCCCGGGGTGACCGCGCCCCGGCGGCGGCCGTGTTCGCCGAGCTGGTCACCGGGTACGGCGCGTTGGGCGCGCGGTGGCTCGTGGAGCGCGCCCGACGACGCCTCGACGTGGCCCGCGGGTAGCGGTCCTCCCCCGCCCCGCGTCGCGCGGTCGAGCCGCCCTCACCCCTCGTGGTGGGCCACCGCCTCGACCGCCGGGGTCCCGACCGCCACCGTCCCGTCCACCGGGGTCCCGTCCACCGGGGTCCCGACCCCCGGGTCCTGCTCCGCCGGGTCCTGGTCACCGGTCACGGGCAGGGGCGCTCCGATGCCCCTGGCGCGCGTCAGTTCGCGCACGGCGGCACGCCCCTGCCCGCTGGGCAGGCCGAGCACCGACAGCCGGACCCGGCGCAGCACGGGCGCTTCGAGCCGGTCCAGCAGGTCGCACAGCACGGGCCACACCTCGTCCGGCAGCGGCTCGCCCAGGTCCCCGACGGCGATGGTCACCACCGACGGGTCGACCGGGGCGCCCACGGGCACCGGTTGGGCTGCGCCGCCCGCCCGGCGCAGCCACAGACCGCTGCGCATCACCCCGACCACCCAACCGTCGCGGACCAGGAACAGCCCCGGCCCCTGGGCGACGAGGCCGGTGTGCGGCGGGCGCCACCGCAGCGGGACCGCCGCCGTCTCGCCGGTGAGGCAGCGGATCTCCTGGAGGTACGGCGTCCACGTGGGCCGGCCCGCCGGGTCGTGCAGCATGAACTCGACCTTCCCCCGGCGCACCACCGGCAAGCCGTCGATCGCGGTGACGGCGGTGTCGAGGCCCCGTGCGACGGCACGCCCCAGCACCACCACGTCCTGGCCGTCCCCGCACGCCAGGCGGGCGGTCTTCAGCACGTCCAGCGGCAGGGTGGACAGGTAGGCGATGACGTCCTCGGCGAGGACCCGCGCACCTCCCGACACGCCCGCGATGACGGTGAACCGGTGCGGGTCGGGCGGCACCGCGTGCCACCCCCGCGCGGACGCGGTCGCGGCCGGGCGCAGCAGCACGCCGGCCGGGAGGTGCTCGACGACCAGGCCGCCGTGCACGTCGAAGGAGTCCTCCGCGGCGGTGTCCTGCCAACGGGGTGCGGGGTGGCGCGGGCCCGAGTCGTGGTCCGGCTCTCCGGGCGCGAACCGCGACCACCTGCCCTCCAGGCCACCGTGGGGACCGCGGACGAACAGCGTCCCACCGACGGGCACGACGGTCCCGGACGGCACGAGCAGCGTCACCCGGGTCCGCTCGGCCAGCGCGCGCCACCGCTCGGGGGCGACGGCGGGGAACCCGGCGAGGAGGACCAGTCGCACCTCGCGGACACCTCGCCGCGCCCCCTCGGTCACCACGCGGGCCAGCCGGTCGAGCACGGCGCCGGCGGGGGCGTCCCCGCCGGCGACCACGATCGACAGCGGACCCGCGGGCAGCGCTCCGGCGATCTCGCGCAGCAGGTGCTCCTCGTACCGGGCGGGGCGCACGACGATCGCCGGGCCGACCTGCTCCGCGACGACCTCGCCGTCCGCCCCGGACCGCGCGTGGTCCAGGAACCACTTCAGCGCGGTGCGGGGTCGTCCCGGCGTGCGCGACCGGTTCACGCCGCGACCGGGACGGCGACCGCAGGGGACATCGGCTCTCCTCGACAAGCGACGGTTCCACCGCCTCGCGACGTGGTGGCCGCACCGCGCAGGGGTTCTCACCGAGAGTAGGGCGACCCGGCGCCGCGATGCGCACCTGCCGTCGATCGTGCCCCGTCGGCACCCCGACGTTGCCCCAACGCACCCGCGCGGAGCCCGGCGGGACGTCCGCCGCCCCGGCCGACAACGGGCGCCCGCCGACGACGAGTGCGCCGCACCGCCGTCCGAACAGCCCGGCAGACCTGCGTCCGAACGGGTTAAATCCGATCGCCGACCCGGCAACGCCGCCAGACCGCCGAGCCCCCCGCGCACGTCCGCGGTCCGGCCGACGCGCCGGGGGGTTCGGCCGACGCGACCACCACCGGGGCAGGCCGGTTCGACAAGACCTTGAGCAGCGCGTTCCTCCCATCGGATGATCATGCCGCCGGCTCGCGGAGGGGGCCGCGGCAGGGCGACCGGGCCCGCCCCGGGGCCGGCCCTCCCGAGCGGGGCGGCCCACGACCGCCGTTCACTGTTATGCCGGCCGGTCCACCGGCGATTAACATCAGGGCGTCTTCCCCCGAAGGGGCCTACCACCACACCCTTGCGGATGAACCATGCCCTTTGTTGAGCCGCTGACGGCGGAACTCCTCGGTCCACCGCGGGCCTTCCTCGGCGAGACCGAGGTGGACCTGGGGGCCGCCCGGCGATGTGCCGTCTTCTCCGTCCTCGCGCTGCGCGCCGACCAGCCGGTCCCCCTGGACGAGTTGATCACCGCCGTGTGGGGCGACCACCCGCCGGGCAACGCGGAGGCGTCGATCTACACCTACGTCTCCGGTCTGCGCAAGCTGCTCGAACCGCACCGGTCCGCGCGCTCCGCCTCGGGGGTGCTCGTCTCCACCGGCTCGGGCTACTCGCTGCGCCTGGGCCCGGAGGCGACGGACGTGGCGCGGTTCGAGACGCACCGGCAGCGCACGACCTCCCTGGTGCCCGGTGCGGCGCTGAAGGAGCTGGACGAGGCGTTGGCGCTGTGGCGGGGCGAGGCGCTGGCCGGCGTCCCCGGACCGTTCGCGCAGGCCCAGCGCGCCCGGTTGGCCGAGCTCCGGCTGGTGACCGCCGAGCGCCGCGCCGAACTGGCCCTGGAGCTGGGGCGGCACGCGGAAGCCGTCGCCGACCTGACCGCGCTGGCCGCCGAGCACCCGCTGCGCGAAGGGCTGCGCGCGTTGCTGATGACCGCCCTGCACGGCGCGGGCAGGCACGCCGAGGCGCTGGAGGTCTTCCGCGACACCCGGCGCCTGCTCGTGGACCGGCTGGGCATCGAGCCCGGCGCCGAACTGCTCGCGGTGTACCAGCGACTCCTCCAGGGCATGGTGGCGCCCGCCGCGCCGCTGCGCGCCGCCATCCCGGTGCGCCGCCCGCCCACGCCACCGAGCGTGGTGGGCCGGCGGCACGAGCTGGAGGCCCTGGACCGGGCTGTCGCCGACCTCTCCGCCGGTCGCGGCGGCAGCGTGTGGCTGGAGGGCGAGCCGGGCATCGGGAAGTCGGCGCTGCTGGCCGTGCTGCTCGACGAAGCCGGGCAGCGGGGGCACCAGGTCGCGTGGGGCGAGGGCGACGAGCTGGGAGCGCGGTTCCCGCTGCGGGTCCTGCTGGACTGCCTGGAGGTCACCACCACGTCGGCCGACCCGCGGCGCGCCCGGGTCGCCGAGGCGCTCCTGGAGGCCGGTGACACCGACCCGGAGCTGGAGGCGGTCGGCAGGTTGGTCGACCTGGTGACCGACCTGTGCGGCAGCGGGCCGCTGCTGCTCGCGGTGGACGACCTGCACTGGGCCGACGCGGCGAGCGCGCTGGTGTGGCACCGGCTGGTCCGCCTGACCCGCCGGTTACCGCTGCTGCTGGTCGGCACGTGCCGACCGGTCCTGCACCGGGACGACCTGGAGCGGGTGCGGGATGCCGTGCTCGGCTCGGGCGGCGAGGTGCTGACGCTCGACCCGCTGCCGGACGAGGTCCTGGTGGAGCTGGTCACGCGCCGCTTGGCCGCCGCCCCGTCGGCGGAGCTGCGCCGCCTGCTCGCCCAGGCGGCGGGCAATCCGTCGTACGCGCTCAGCGCGCTGGACGACCTGCTCGGCCGGGACCTGGTCCGGACCCGCGCGGGCGTGGCCGAGCTGGTGGGCGAGGACGACGACCGGACGTGGTCGTCCGACGCGCTGCCCTCCGACCGGCTGGACTTCCTGTCCGGCGACGCGGTCGAGGTGCTGCGCGCGGGCTCGCTGTTCGGCACGGGGTTCGCCGTCGGTGACGTGGCGGTGGTGGTCGGTCGCCCGGTCTCGGAGCTGGTGGGGTCGGTGCAGGAGGCGATGGCGGCCGGCGTGCTGGTCGAGTCGGGCGCGGAGTTCGCGTTCCGGCACCCGCTGGTCCGGCACGCGCTGTACGAGGGAATCCTGCCCCCGGTGCGCGCGGCGCTGCACCGGCAGGCGGCCGAGGCGCTGGCCGGTGCGGGCGCCCCCGCGGTGCTGGTGGCACGGCACGTGGCAGCCGCGACGCCCGTGGTGGACGCCTGGAGCGCGGGCTGGGTCGCCGACAACGTGCGCGAGGTGATGCTCGCCGACCAGGACCTCGCCATGACCCTGGTCGGATCGGCGGCCGACGGGCCGTCGCTGACCGACGCCCAGCGCGACCGGCTGACGTCGTGGATGGCGTGGCTGAAGTTCTGGCAGGGCAAGCGGCCGGAGAGCGAGGCCAAGGCGGTGCTGGCGCGCACCAAGGACCCCCACCTGGCCGCCGAGATGCGGTGCGTGCTGGCGATGCTCCACCTCGGTGAGGGTCGGGTGGAGGCGGCGGCGGGCACGCTGCGGGTCGCGGTGGAGGACGAGGGCACGCCGGAGCCGTGCCGGACGCGCCAGGAGGCGCTGCTGGCGGACATCCACCGGTCGGGGTTCGCCGACCTGGAGACCGCCGAGTGGTACGCGCACGACGCCATCAGCCGGGCGGAGCAGTCGACCGACGGGTTCTCCATGAGCCACTCGCTGCGGGTGCTGTGGCAGATCAGCACCGTCCGCCGCGACCACGCCGAGGCCCTCGGCCAGGTCGACCTGGCGCTGACCATGATCGGCGACCCGCAGGACGTGCACGAGATCCGGCCGGTGCTGTTGCAGGACCGGGCGTTCACGCTGCAGAACCTCGACCGGCTGGACGAAGCGGGTCAGGCGCTGCGCGCGGCGCGGGCCAGGGCCCGCAAGGGGCCGAGCGCGGCGTTCCTGCGCGCGTGGACCGCCGTGCACGAGTTCTGGACCGGCCGTTGGGACGACGCGCTGACCGACCTCGGGCACGCGGCCGACGTGGTCAACCACCACGGCGCGCAGGGGCACGGCCCCGCGTTGCTGGTGCCCGGCCTGGCGGCGCTGGTGGAGGCGCACCGGGACCGGTTGGACGCCGCGCGGGAGCACCTGATGACGGTGGACGGGCAGTCGATGACCCTGGTCGCGGACCAGGAGCACGCCGACTTCCTGCTGGCCGCGCGGGCGTTCGTCGCCGAGTGCGACGGCGCGGACGTGACCGAGGTGTTCGGCCACCTGGAGCCGTTGCTGGTCGACCAGCCCGGGCGGATGACGCTGCGGCACCAGTGGATGCCCAACGCGGTGCGGGCGGCGGTCCGCGCGGGTGCGACGGCCTTGGCCGAGCGCGCCTACCGGGTGTGCGCCGACGAGGCGGCGCGGGAACGGGTGCCCGCGCGGGCGTTCGCCGCCGAGGCGCGCTGCCGGGGGCTGCTGCACGGCGATCCGGAGCCGCTGCGCACCGCGGTGGCGCGCTACCGGATGGTCGGGCGGCCGGTGGAGCTGGCCGAGGCCCTGGAGGACCTGGCCGCGGTGCTGGCCGGGAACGGGGCCGCGGACGAGGCGGTGACCGTCTGCCGGGAGGCGGTTGCCGGGTACGCGGCGCTGGGCGCGGTGCGCGACGTGCGGCGCGCCGAGGAGCGGTTGGCGCGGCACCTGGCCCGGTGACGGCGTCGGGCTCCGTCGACGCCGTCCGCACCGGACCGGGTTCGCGAGCGCGCACGTCGTCCCCGCCTGGTGGACGACGTGCGCGCCGGAACGGTCGAGGAGGAAGGTCAGGCGGGGGTCGCGGGCAGGGGGTCCGGCGGCGAGGCGAAAGCCATCGGTCCGCCGGGCAGACCGGATTGGACGTACCAGCACTCACCGGTCCCCGACGAGGCCAGGACCGACTCGAACGCGTCGACGACCTCCGCGACCTCCATCACCGGCAGCGCCATGTCGCGGATGAAGCCGCGGAACCCCGTGATGGCGGCGGTGTCGGTGAAGGACGGGCAGAACGCGTTCAGCAGGATGCCCTCGTGGGCGATCAGCGGCGCGAACGACCGCACGTAGTTCACCACCGCGGCCTTGCTGGCGCCGTAGACCGGGTCGAACGGCACGGGCACCAGCCCGGCCAGGCTCGCGACGGCGATGATCCGCCCGCCGCCGCGAGCGCGCAGGGCCGGCAGGGCCGCCTGGACGCCGTAGACGACGCCGTCGACGTTCACGGCGAAGACCTCGCGGTAGGACTCGACGTCGAACTCCCCGCCGCCACCTGTCACCACCCCCGCGTTCAGGCACGCGACGTCCAGTCCCCCGAACTCCCGCACGGCCGCCTCGACCGCGTCCGCGCTGGCGCCCGCCTCGCGCACGTCGCAGAGCACGTACAAGCCGCCGATCTCGTCGGCGACGGCCGCGCCGGCCTCGGCGTCCACGTCCGCGACCACCACGCGCGCGCCGCCGGCGGCCAACCTGCGCGCGACCGCCGCGCCGATGCCGTGCGCGGCACCCGTGACCAGTGCGACCTTGTCGCGGTACGCCTTGTCGTCCACCAGATCTCCTCATCGTTCCCGGACACGCATCCCACCTCCGCGCCGGTGGCGCGACAAGCCGCCAGACGGAGGGCCGACCCCCGTCGTCCGCCGCTGTCCGGACGGACAGGGGCGGCAGCGGACCGCGCCGATCGGCGTGCACGCCCGGGGGGAGAGCGTCACCCCACGTCGGGAACAGCAGCGTACAACGCGCCACCGCTGCCCGAACGCGCACTCCGCTCCACAGAACGGGAAAGCACCACCGCGCGGACCGGGCCCGCCCGCGACCGCGCACTACCGTCCTGGCCTGGCCCACCCGGGTGAGCCTCGTCGAACGGAAGGTGCGCCGTGGACCCGAACTACTACCGGTTCGTCCTCACCTGGGCGGTGGACCACCCGCGAGGAGCCGTCTTCGACGCACTCGTCAGGATCGACGAGTACCCGCGGTGGTGGCCGGACTACCGCCGGGTCACGCGCATCGACGAGGACGCGGTGGCCATCGCGCTGCGGTCGTCCCTCCCCTACACGCTGCGGCTCACCAACAGGTTCGTGATCCGCGACGCGGCGGGCGGGCACTTCCGCCTGGCGCTCGACGGCGACATCGCCGGGTGGATCGACTTCGCGGTGACCAGCCGGGCCGACGGCTCGACCACCGTCCACATCACCCAGGAGTGCACCGCGCGGAAGAGGCTGCTGCGCGTGTTCGCCCCGGTCGCGCGCGGCGCTTTCGCCCACAACCACGCCTTGACGATGCGGCGTGGTCACCGCGGCCTGACCCGGCTCCTGGCCGCGGGCCGGCAGCACTGAGGTGGAGAGCACCGCAGGGCCCGTGCCGCTGGGCCCGGACTCGTTGACGTGGCGCTACTTCGGCGACTGGCGCAACGTGCTCGTCATGCTCTGGGTCGGGTCCATGCAGAACATGCACCCGCGCCTGGGCCTCGCCGTCGAACAGCACTCGCAGTTCTTCGGCGAGCGCTGGAAGCGCGTGTTCCGCTCCTTCTACCCGATCCTGGGCGTGGTCTACGACGACGCACGCGCGCGCGAGACGGCCGCGGGGGTGCGCGGTCACCACACCGCGATCCGGGGCGCGGACGACTCGGGCCGGGCTTACCACGCGCTGGAGCCGGACGTGTTCTACTGGGCGCACGCGGTGTTCTTCATGACCACGATCCGGTTCGGCGACAGGTTCATGGGCGGGGTTCCCGAGGCCGCGCGGCGGCGGTTGTTCGCCGAGCACGTCCAGTGGTACGCGCTGTACGGCCTGAGCATGCGGCCGGTGCCCGGCTCGTGGGAGGAGTTCCAGTCCTACTGGGACCACATGTGCTCCCGGGTGCTGGAGACCAACAAGGCCACTCGCGACGTGCTCGACCTGACCGGCCTGCCGAGGCCCCACTTCCTGCCCGGCGTGCCGCACGCGCTCTGGTCACCGCTGTGGGCCCTACTGGCGCGGTGGCTCCGGTGGTTGACCACCGGGCTGTACGACCCGGTGGTCCGCGACCGGCTCGGCCTGGGCTGGAGCGACCTCGACGAGCGCCTGCACCGGCTCCTGGGCCAGGCGGTGCACCTGGTGTTCCGCCTCATCCCGCACGATCGCCGGTTCCACCCGAGGGCACGTGCGGGTTGGCGCCGTTCGCGCGGGGCGACCACGGAGCCCGTCGAGTCGCCGCTCCGGCACCTCCCCGGCTGAAGCGGCCCGCGCGCCGGCCGCCGGTCGTGGCGCGCGGGCCGGGCCGATCAGATCGGGTCGGGCGACCGGGCGGCGACCGGTCCGCCCACCCGGTCCGCTCCCGAGGCGTCAACGGCCTCCACCCACCGCCGGGTCAGTTCGAGCGGATCGGGCGCGCCCCCGGGCACCAGCACGGACAGCCGAGCGCGGTCGCCGTAGCTGATGAGCGACGCGAAGCAGGTGTGGCCGGGCGGCAGCCACGGGATCGCGGTCACGTCGAGGACCCGCCCGCCCATCAGGGCCGGCAGCTCCGGCACGCGGACGCTCGCCACCGTCACGCCCACCCGCGCGGGATCGGTGATCCGAGCCAGCACCCGGCCGGCGACCTGGGCGGAGGCGTTGTCGGTCAGGTCGCGCCACGCCCGGCGGTGGCGGGCGAGCCGGGCGCGGCTCGCCGAGGCCACCACGGCGCGCAACCTCTCGGCCGGGGTCACGTCGCCGCACGGCAGGACCGCCCGCATCAACCCGATCCGGTTGGCGAAGTCGTCGTGCGGCTCCCCGTCGCGCCGGGTCTCCACGGGCAGGCACACCTGCCTGGCGGGCACCCGCGGCAGCCACCCGGCCAACGCCTCGGCCATCGCCGCCAGGTGCACCTGGTTGACCGTGGCCCCGGTACACCGCGCGACCCGCTTGAGAGCGTCGACGGGCACGACCCCCTGTGCGAACACCGGCCCCGCACCGGGCGCCCCCTCCCGGACCGGCCACCGCGGAGCCGGCTCGGCGGGCAGGCGGGCGCGCAGCAGGTCGGGCAGCAGGGACGCCACCGCGGGCCACCCGCGCGACCACGACCGGCGGCGGTCACCGGCCTTCCGCCACGCGGCGGGCTCGGCGTCCCCCAGCAGCGCCTCCGCGGTGCGCACCGCGCCACCCGCGTCCTGCCGCGCGTGGTGCACCAGGTAGTAGGCGTCCCACGTGCCCGATCCGTTGTCCGAGATCCACAGACCCCACGGCGGCCTGGCCGGGTCGAACGAGCCGGCGAACACCGCCCGCGCCGGCGCCACGACCTCCTGGCGGGGCAGCACGCGCACGTGGTGGGCGAGGTCGAAGTCGGGGTCCGGCTCCCACCGGACCACCTCGCCGGGGACCAGCCTCTCGGTCAACGGCGACAACCGGTCGAGCCTCGACGCGACGCGTTCCCGCACCGCGTCCACCGAGGGGCACGGTCCCGAGAGCCGGAAGACCAGCCCGATGAACAGGTCGGTCGGGTCGGGCGCGAACCGCCCGAGCGCGGCGAAGGCCCCGGCCATGAAATCGGCCGGGGTACCCGATGGGTCAGTCGTGTGCATGCGGACGCCTTCCGTTCATCCCTCGACCCGAGGGCGCGTTCGGTGAGCTGGAGCAGGGCCTGCCCCCGGCCGTCGATCACCCGGCCGACCCCCGCCACCTCCGCACCGGCTCCAGCCTGTGCACGGGGACCTGGCGGCACGCCATCGCACCGGCCGCCGCCGCGGCGGCGGCCCGCACGGCGTGGAGGACCGCACCCGCCGAGGGCAGCCACGGGCGGTTCGGCTCGGGCGCGACGAACCAGGACTGCGACGGCCTCGGCGAAGGCAGCGGCAGCGACACGGGCGCCCGCAGGTACCGGGTCCCCACGGGCATCTCGGATTGGGCGAACACCGCGTCGTTGACGTCGCACAGGAACACCACCCGGCCGTCGCGCTCGCCGATGCGCAGGGCCGGTCCCACGGCGCCGAAGTCGGTCAGCCGTTCCACGACGCCCCCCGCCTGGTGGCCCGGCACCTCGAACCCGACCAGGCCGCCGGTGAGGAGCAGGTGGACGCCGCGGTCGACGACCTCGACCGGCCACCCGAGGCGACTCCGGTACCACTTGGCGACCTCTGCCGCCCCGCACGGCAGCGGACGGACCCGCGCCGCCTCCGCGTCCTGGTGTGCCGAGGACCCCATGTGAGCCTCCTTCGGAAGGTCTGTGCCAAGCCGACCACGCGATCGGCGTCCCGACGAGGTGTCGGAGCCTTCCGTGCCCACCCGGGACGGGAACCTTGCCCACAGGGTCACCGGAGTCCCGCGAGGGCTGCGCGTCAGCCGAATTCCGTGACCAACAGGAGAATGCGACGCGGGTCGTCGGGGGTGAACGCGATTCCCGCCAAGGCACAGACGACGCGTGCCGGTGGCGAGGTCGGGCTCGCCGGGTTCGGCGTCGTCGAGATCGAGGTCGCAGGCATCGGCCCAGAACAGCTCCACGCGCCGACGCGGCGGGACGGCTGTCACGTCCCCGCGACACGTGATGACGCCCGCGGTAGCCACCTCTCCGCCCCTGCCCCGCGCGTCCGGCGAGCGTCGCTTCGGCGGCTGTTCTGTGCATCGGGGGCACGTCGTCGTTCGCCTCCACCACGCCGGGTACGTCCTCGGTGACCTTGCCGGCGGACACCCGGGCACGTCCGGCGCGGCCGGGCCTGGAGGAGATCAGGCGGTAGGCGGCGCGGACGGGAGTTCCGCTGGAGCAGGCCGTGGACAGGTTCATCTCCGCCTGGTCGGGGGCGCCCGTTCCGGCGCTCCGGTCGCCGAACGCCTGGAGGTGCCCGCGCAGGAGCGCCGGGTGCGCTTGAAGGCCTCGGAGGGCGCCGAGGCGGCGGTGTTGGAGGAGGACCCGTACATCCGGGGTGGCGGCATCCCGGGTTCCTGCACCTCGGGGTTCGACCTCGCGCTACGTCGGCACCATGGCCGGCATGCCGGTCGTCGGCACCGTGCTCCGCCACGTCGGCGAGACCACCGGGGCGTCCTGCGCGAGAGTCGCGGAGCGGTACGCGAACGTCAGTGGGATGGGCAACGTGGTCATCATGGACAGGAAGGTGAGCGCCCCGGGCGACTCCGGTGGTCCCCGGTACCACGGCGGGACCGCCTACGGAGTCCACAGCGGCCGGATGGCCGGTGACGAACGCGCCTGCTCCACCGCCGCATACCGGTTCCAGCATCGGGGTGCACGGTGTACCGCTACTCGTCGACGAGCTGTTCGCGCAGGATGTCCGCGTGTCCGCAGTGCTGGGCGAGCTCGCGCAGCACGTGTAGGTACACCCAGCGCAGCGGGAGCGGGCCGCGCCGGTTGCCGTGGGCGAGGTCGTCCAGCCCCGGGGACGACGTCGCACGGCGGGATGCCTCGCACGCGGCGCGGTGTGCTCGCCGGACGGTGGCGGTGGTGTCGTCCTCGTCGAGGGCGAACGACTCGTCCGGCGTCGCGGGGATGCCGATCTCGGCGCGCGGGCGGCAGGTGACGGCTTCGTCGAACCAGACCTTCTCCACGAAGGTCGCGTGCTTCACCAGACCCAGCAACGTGGTCCGGGAAGGCACCAGCGATCGGCGCACCTGCTCCTCGGTCAGCCCGTCCAAACAGCGGTTGAGCGCGTTGCGGTGCTCGTCGAGGAACGCCTCGAACTGGACTCGGACCGGGTGATCGACGACGTCCTCGGCGGACGCCGGTGGGTCAGCGGACATGCGCGGAGCCTCCCAGACCGTCGTCGGGAGCGACACCCGCTCCTCGGCACGGCGGGAGAGCCGTGGCCGGGGACCTCGCCGCAGGACGGCGACGGCGTGCACCGGCTGACCGGGAGGGCGGCCTCCGTGACGCGGAGGCCGCCCTCCCGGAGCACCTCGCGCCGGTGCCCGTTCCCGCCCGCCGAGGCGGCTCGATCAGCAGTAGCCGTTGATCGGCCCGGAGAGGCCGGTCCACATGTAGGCGTCGCTCACCCACGTGCCGTCGGTGAGCCGGTTCCACAGGCTGGAGGTCCCCACCTGCCGGTGTGGCTCGTGCCGTTGGCGGAGCAGGCGACGTTCACGGTCGTCCCGTCACCCACCGTGCCCGCGAGCCCGTGGCCGGAGCCCGGACCGGTGCGCTTGTTCACCACGCCGCCGCCGTTGGCGTCCATGACGGCCTGGGTGAACCCGAGCGGACCGTGGTTGTGCAGCGAGCCGCCCGCGCCCGCGCGGGCGCTGCCGTGCAGGGCCGAACCCTGGTAGGCGGCACCCCGTTCTGCAGCACCCACTTGCCGATGTCGTGGTTCACGATGCCGGTGTACGCGTTGTTCTGGCGCAGCGCGAAGTGCACGTGCCTGCCGGACGCGGAGCCGCCGCAGGTGACGTCCGTGCCGGTGTTGCCGAGGAAGGCGCCGCCCCGGGCGGCGCGCACCACGTGGTCACCGCCCGCCAGGTCCAGCGAGTTCCACGGTGCCGCGGCACCGCTCCAACCGTGGGAACAGCCGGGCATCCCCCACGACTGGCCCACCGCGAACGGCAGTGCCATGCCGGTGCGCCAGTCCCCGGGGCCCAGCGCTCCCGGTCGACCCTGCGCCGTCAGGAACGGGCGCTCCGCCTCGGACATGACCGGCGCCTCGGCCGCGAGGTCGGCGAAGGCCGGCTCACCCTCCAGCGCGACCTCCCAACCGGCGCCGTCCCGGTGGGCGACGAACAACCACCCCGTCGGGTGGGTGTCCGATCCCGGTGCGGTCGCCAGCACCGCGGTGCCGAACGCCCACTCCCCGTCCTGCTCGGTGACGTTCACCCGCGGTGTCGTCGCGGCGACCGTGACGCCGGACGCCTCGGCGTGCATCCGCGCCGTCACCGCCGAGGCGAGATCGGTCACCGGTTCGGCGGTCGCGGCGTCCGCCACCGCCTGCGTGGTGACCAGCGCGGTCACCACCAGGCCGGTCAGGAGTCGTGATCTCATGTCCTACCTCCACTGTCGGGCGTGCCGGCTGGGAGGGACCGGCTCATCCGGGGCGTCCGCAGCCCTCGGAGGACAGGGCAGCCGGCTGAGCACGCGAGTCGATTCCACCAGGGAGCCCGAGGTCGGCACGGGTTGTTGCCGGAGCCGCCGGTAATCGCAATTACTCCTCGGGCCGGGGCCGGGGCACGTCAGCCACCAGCCCGCCGCGGCTCGGACCCCCGCGGGCAGGTCCGGTCGGCTCCGCACGTCTGACAGGACGGGCGTGACGCCCTGCATCCCGGACCGCTTACTACGACAACGACAGGTTGTTATCAAGGCTGGGATCTGGTAGTTGATCTCTGTGTCGATAGGGTTGGTGGCGGGTTGGTCGGCGGGGTTCGATGCGTTCCTGGGCCGGTTCGCGGGCCGATTTCCGCGGGTGGAGTCGCGGCGCCGGATGCGGTGGTATGTCCGGGGTTTGCTGTCCGAGGTGGAGCGTAAGAACGGCTGGACGCTCGCCGAGGAGGCCGGTGACGCGGGTCCGGAGGGTATGCAACGGCTGCTGAACTTCTATGCCTGGGATACCGACGGACTGCGTGACGACGTGCGGGCGGCGGTGGTGGAGGCGATTGGCGACGCGTCCGACGGCGTGCTGATCGTGGACGAGACGGGGTTTCTGAAGAAGGGCGCCAAGTCCGCCGGAGTGGGTCGTCAGTACTCCGGCACGGCCGGGCGGATCGAGAACTCGCAGATCGGGGTGTTCCTGGCCTATGCCTCGCCGCACGGGCGGACGTTGATCGACCGGGAGTTGTACCTGCCCAAGGACTGGACCGGGGATCGGGAACGGTGCCGGGCGGCGGGAATCGGTGACGAGGTCGGGTTCGCGACCAAGCAGACGCTCGCCCGGCGGATGATCGAGCGGGCGGTGGAGGCGGGGGTGCCGTTCGGGTGGGTCACCGCGGACGAGGTCTACGGCAACGACACGATGTTCCGTCTATGGCTGGAGAACTTGGACATCCCGCACGTAGTGGCTGTGCAGAAGAACGCGATGGCGGTGTCGTTCGGGTTGCTCAAGGTCCGCGTTCACCGCCTGATCGCCGGGTTGCCGGACACGGCGTGGGAACGGCTTTCCTCCGGCACGGGTTCGAAGGGGCCGCGAATGGCCGACTGGGTCGCGGTCGACATCCGTCCGCTGCGCAGGCCGGGTTGGGGTCACTGGCTGTTGGCCAGGCGGAGCGTCTCCGATCCGTCCGACATCGCCTACTACATCTGCTTCGGCCCGGCCGACACCACCCTGCGGCGCCTGGTGGGGATCGCGGGAGCGCGGTGGGCGGTCGAGGAGTGCTTCCAGACCGCGAAGAACGAGACCGGGCTGGACCACTACCAGGTCCGCGGCTACCAGGCATGGTATCGGCACATCACATTGTCCATGACCGCCCTGGCCTTCCTGGTGATCACTCGCGAGATCACCAAAAAGGGGGCTCCGCACCTGACGTCGACTGCCCGCTGATCCCGTTGTCCGTCAACGAGATCCGCCGATTATGGAACCGGCTCGTCATTCGCGCCACCCATACCGTCGACCACGTCCTGCACTGGTCGACATGGCGACGGACAAGCCAAGCCCGCGCCCGAATCGGTCATTACAGAAGACGCGGACATCACGACCTGTCGTTGTCGTACTAAGCCGACCGGAATCATCGGTGGACGCCGAGTGCACGCGGGGTCGGTTCCGTTTGATCGTGCATGCACCATCGGCGACATCGTCACCCACCGTGGCCGTTGTCGCCAGCATGGCTGGGCGTCGGAGCTACCGACACAGGCGGGTCGCCGATCGGTCCCACCGCTGAACCGAGGCTCCATGCGGCGGCAGCGATCAACACCAGCACGATGCCGAATGCGGCGAGCTTCGCCATCGGGGTCAATCGGGCGACCAGGTCGCCGACACCGCCCATGCCGATTATGCAGCCGCAGCCTGCGATGAGTATCAGCGCGAGCACCCCGGCGACGACCGCCATCACGAACGGCCCGCTGCGTCAACGACCATTGCCACGCGGAAACAGTACCGGGTACCCCCACAGGTTCGTGGTTCGCAGCACCGGTGATCGCGCTGAACGCGACGCTGGCCCACCTCACCGTGTCCGGACCAACGCAGGTCGGACGCCGCACGGAGTCCGACGGTCGTGGCTCGGTCGTTCACCACTCGTGGCTTCGCTGTCCGGTGGATGGGCGGAAGGTCTGGCGGTATCGCTGAGGACTGGTGTGCAGTTCGCGGTCGAAGTGGGTGCGCAGGGCGGTGGCGGAGCCGTGGCCGCTGCGTTCGGCGACGGCGGGGATGGGCAGGTCGGTGGTTTCGAGCAGTTCGCGGGCCAGGTGCAGGCGGCGGCGGGCGAGCCAGTGCAGTGGTGTGGTGCCGGTCTGCTCGCGGAAGCGGCGGGTGAGCGTGCGGGTGCTGAGGTTGGCGTGCCGGGCGATGTCGGCGAGGGTGAGCGGTTCGGCGGCGTGCTCGTGCATCCAGGCCAGCGTGGCGGCCAGCGAGCCGTCACCGGTGGTGGGTGGCGGAGGTGGGATGAACTGGGCTTGGTCGCCGTCGCGGGTGGGCGCCATGACGACGGCGCGGGCGGTGGAGGCGGCGACGGCGGCGCCGTGGTCGCGGCGCACGAGGTGCAGGCACAGGTCCAGGCCGGCGGCGACGCCGGCGGAGGTGAAGGTGCGCCCGTCGCCGAGGTAGAGGGCGGCGGCGTCGACCTCGACGTCGGGGTGTCGGCGCGCGAGTTCGGCGGCGGCGGCCCAGTGGGTGGTGGCGCGGCGGCCGGAGAGCAGGCCGGCGTCGGCGAGGACGAACGCGCCGGTGCAGATGGAGATCGTGCGAACGTTGCGCGCGGCGGCGCCGCGGAGCAGGTCAAGGACTTCGGGTGGAGTGCTCCGACGCATTCGGACGCCGGGCACGACGATGGTGTCGGCTTCTTCGGCGGCGTCCAGGGCGTTGGGGGCGGCGATGCGGTAGTAGTCGACACCGCCCGCCGTGGCGGTCACCGACGGTGCGGTGCCGCAGACGCGGACCTGGTAGGGGTAGTCGCCGCCGGGCAGGCGGGTGAGGCCGAAGACCTGGCACGGGATGGCCAGGTCGAAGCCGACCACGCCGTCGAGGGCGAGGACGGCGACGACGTGCGGGTCAGCGGGCATCGGCGGCTTCGGTCAGAGGGGTGTGGCGGCGGGTGCGGCAGCTCCAGCGGCACGGCTGGTCGGGGCAGACGCAGCGCGGGCGCAGGGCGAAGCGGGCGGTGCCTTCGTCGTGGTGGACGGTGGCGTCCACGTCGAACACCTTTCGGATCGCGGTAGGGGTGAGCACCTCCTCGGGTGGGCCGTGCTCGACGAGGTGGCCTGCGTCGAGCAGTGCGACGCTGTCGGCGTAGGCGGCGGCCAGGTCGAGGCTGTGCAGCGCGGCCAGGACGGTGATGTCGAGCTCTCGGACGAGTTCGAGAATGTCGAGCTGGTGGCGGATGTCGAGGTGGTTGGTGGGTTCGTCGAGCACGAGCAGCCGCGGTTGCTGGGCCAGTGCGCGGGCCAGCAGCACCCGTTGGCGCTCGCCCCCGGACAGCTCGCCCACCCGCCGGTTCCGGAACGGGATCAGGCCGGTGCGGGTCATGGCGTCGTCGACCGCAGCGCGGTCGGAGCGGGTGAACCGGTCGAACATGCCCAGGTGGGGTGTACGACCGAGGGCGACGGTTTCGGCGACGGTGAACTCGAACCCGCTGTGCTGCTCCTGCATGAGCACACCGGTGTGTCGTGCGGCCTCAGCCGCGGACATCGACCACAGGTCACGGCCGTCGAGCCGGACCGTGCCGGCGTCCGGCCGGCGGGCGCGGTAGACGGTGCGCAGCAAGGTGGACTTGCCGCTGCCGTTGGGGCCGACCAGGGCGATGAACCGTCCCGTGTGGACGGTCAGACTGACCTGATCGAGGATCGGGCGTCCGGCGATCGAGACCGAGATGGCGTCGAGGTCGAGTTTCACGCGTTCTCCTGAGTGGCCAGGCCGCGGGCGCGCATGACGAGCAGGAAGAACGGCACGCCGAGGAAAGCGGTAAGGATGCCGATCGGCAGCTCGGCCGGGGAGATCAGCGTCCGGGCGGCCACGTCGGCCCACAGCAGGAACAACGCGCCGAGCAGGGCAGTCACCGGCAGCATCCGCCGGTGGTCGGCACCGACGAGCATCCGGGCCAGATGCGGGACGATAAGGCCGACGAACCCGACACCACCGGAGACCGCGACGACGGTGCCGGTCACGAGGGTGGTGAGAACCAGCAGCTGCCGGCGCAGCCTGCTGGTGTTGACGCCGAGGGCCGCGCCCGCTTCCTCGCCGAGCACGAGCGCGTTGAGCCGCCGCGCCCGCACCAGCAGCAGCACCACTCCGCACGCGACCACGACGGCCGGAACCGGCAGGGTGGCCCACTGCGCGCCGGACAGCCCGCCCAGCAGCCAGAAGATGATCTGCTGCTGGGCGGCGGAGCTGTCGGTCTGGGAGAGCACGAACGAGGTGATCCCGGCGAACAGGTGCCCGATGGCCACCCCGACCAGGATCAGCCGCACCGGCAGCAACCGACCGCAGTAGCGGGCCATCGCCAGCACCACGGCCATCGCCGCGCCGGCGCCGGCGAACGCGGCCGCCGGCAGCGTCAGCGCACCCAGTGCGGTGGCTCCGGTGGTCAGCACGAGTACCGCGCCCACCGACGCGCCGTGGGACAGCCCGAGCAGGTACGGGTCGGCGACCGGGTTGCGCACCACGCCCTGCACGACCGCCCCGGCGAGTGCCAGCCCCGCGCCCACGACCGCGCCGAGCAGCACGCGCGGGAACCGGATCCGCCAGATGATCAAATCACTCGTGCCCGCGGTGTCACCACCACCGGTCAAGTGGTGGAAGAGGATGCGGGCCACCTCACCGGCCGGTACACCGACCGGGCCGATGCCGGCGGCGAGCAGCGTCGACACGACCAGCGCGGCAGCCAGCAGGGCGAGCAGGGCCAAGTAGGGCAGGGTCGGGCCGTTGGGTTTCCACCTGCGGCGCGCACCTGTCGCGGGTCGCTCGTCGACTGCGGTCGCCACGTCAGCGGGCACCCATGTCGGTGGCCAGCTGCTCCAGGCCGTCGACGTTGAGCGGGCTGGGGAACGACACCGCATACTGCGACGTCGAGACGATCCTCCCATGCTTGGCGGCGGTCGTATTCGCCAGCAGCGGGTTGGCCTTGACCGCCGCCACCAGCTCCTGGCCCTTCAGCTTGACGAAGTTGTAGTCGGTGATGACCCAGATCACCTCCGGGTCGCGCTGGACCACCTGCTCGGGCGAGACGTCCGCGTGCATAGAGGAGATGTCGGTGAACAGGCTCTCCCCGCCGGCCATGGTGATCAGGGCGTGCGCGATGGTGTTGATGCCCGAGGTCTTGATCGGCTGCCCGGCGACCGGGTTGTCCTGCAACACCAACACCTTGGGCTTGGCCCCGGAGTCTGCTTTGTCCGCCGCCTTCGCCCGCGCGTCCAGTTGCGAGATGAGCTGTTCGGCGCGGTCGGAGACCCGGAACACCCTGCCGAGCTTGCGCAGGTAGTCGTACGTCGGGGCGAGGTCGGTCAGCGCGGAAGGCGTCCCCACCCCACCCATGTCCGTACCGCCCGGCATGCACGCGGCGAGCCCTGTGACGCCGATCGTGACCAGGTCGGCGTCCTTGGGGCTGCCCGCCGGGCCGCCGAACGCCGAGAACGCGGTCACGACCACGTCCGGCTGCTGCGCCGCGACGACCTCGGTGACCGGTACCTTCTCCGACAACACCGGGATCTTCGCGAGCTGGTCACGGTAGGGCGGGGTGTCCGCGGTGAACGGTGCGGGGAAGCCGGTGCCCACGACCTTGTCCGCCAGGCCTAGCCGGACCAGGGCCTGCGCGGCGTAGCCGTCCAGGGCCACCACCCGCTCCGGGGTCGTGTCGAACGTGATGTCCTTGCCCGCACAGTCCTTGACGGTGACCGGTTCGTCCGCCGAGGACTGCACCGGCGCTGCGGGTCCACTCGCCGGGCTGCCGCACGCGACCACCGCCACCAGCGGCAGCACGACGGCCAACGACAGGATCACTCGCCTCATCGGGCACTTGCTCCTTGATCGCCCGGAAGCCGCGTCGGCACGTCCTCACCGGAGCGCCACAGCGGTTCGCGACGCTCGTACTCCATGACCTGTTGCAGCAAACCCGCCGCGTCCGGCCCGCGGAACCTCTCCACCAACCACAGCGCCAGGTCCAGACCCGAGGTGATGCCACCGGCGGTGACCAGATCACCGTCGTCGACCACCCGCCCCTCGACCGGCACACCACCCGCCGCCGCCAGGTCCTCGATCGCCCGGTGGTGCGTGGTGCACGGGCGCCCGGTCACCAAACCCGCCGCCGCCAACAGCAACGCGCCCGTGCAGACCGAGGCGAACACCAGACCGGGACGGGCCGCCGCCGTCAACGCGGCCGGCAGGCCCCCTGCGGCGATCTCCGCACGCACGCCCGCACCCTCACTCGCCGCGTAACCGCCTCCCGGCACGATCAGCACGTCCGCGCTGTGCGGCGCCCACTCGCCGGGGTACAGGGGCAGGCCACCCCGGGTGGTCGCCTGCGACACGCCACCGACGGCGGTCAGCCGCACCTCCACACCGAGACCGGCGCGACCCGCCAAGCCCAGCACCGAGAACGGCCCCACCACGTCCAGATCGTCCATGCCGTCGAAAACCGCGATGTCGACGCGCAAGACCCACCCCCTCACCATCCGTGCCGATCAACAGCACCAATGGTCACCCTCCGCGACAACACTCAAAAGTGGCCGGCAAGCCAACATCCGCCCGGATCTCGCCACGGTCCTGAGCGGACTCCAGGCCGTACGAACGAGTAGTCGTGAGGACACCCGGATCAGTTCCCGCCGAGTGCGCCGTCACGCGTGCGGATCGTCGACATCGCCCACTCCGGACTCTTCCTCCCCGGTTCTCGAATCGCCGGGAACCGAATGCCACCCGCATCCGACTAGTGGGCAGGTCCTCCCTTCGCCCCCACCAGAGGTGCTCCGTGTCCGCTCCCCCGATCGACGACGTGCGAACCGACGAGCCCTCCGGCCCGGTCCGGGTGTCCGTGGTGCCGCTGCTGCGCCGACTGCACTTCTACGCCGGAGTTCTGGTGGCGCCGTTCCTCCTGGTCGCGGCGTTCTCAGGGTTGCTGTACGCGCTCGCGCCACAGTTGGACGCCGTGCTTTACGACGACGTGCTGGAGGTGTCGTCGACCACCGGCGCACCGCGTCCGTTGGCCGACCAGGTCGCCGCCGCCCAGGCTGCGCTGCCCGACGGCGCGGTCACCGCCGTGCTCACCGCCGACGAGTCCGACGCCACGACGCAGGTCGTGTTCTCCCTGCCCGGCCTGCCCGAGGGCGCCAACGAGACCGTCTACGTCGACCCCCGCACCGCGCAGGTGCAGGGCCGGCTGACCACCTCGTTCGGATCCACCCCTGCCACGACCTGGTTGGGAGGCCTGCACCGGCACCTGCACCTGGGCGAGCCGGGCCGGCTGTACTCGGAGCTGGCGGCGAGCTGGCTGTGGGTGCTCGCCCTCGTCGGCATGGTGTTGTGGCTGTTCCGGCAGCGCACCGCACGCCGCAAGGTCCGCGCGGTGCTGACGCCGGAGAGTGGTGCGAAGGGCGTGCGCCGGACCCGCTCCTGGCACGGCAGTCTCGGCGTGTGGGTGCTGCTCGGTGCGCTGTTCCTCTCGGCCACCGGGTTGACCTGGTCGACCTACGCCGGCGACAACTTCAGCGCCGCCCTGACCGCGCTCAACGCCAAGGCCCCCGCCTTGGACACCAGCCTGGGCAGCGCCGTGGCCACCACCGGCTCGGACGGGCACTCAGGGCACGGGGAAGCGTCGCAAGACGCCGAGCCGGTGGACCCGGCAACGTTCGACCGGGTGCTCGTCGCCGCCCGCGGCGCCGGTCTGGACGGTCCCCTGCAGCTCGGCGTCGCGGCCGAGCCGGGCACCGCGTGGACCGCCGCCCAGATCGACAACACCTGGCCGATCCGCTTGGACAAGGTGGCGGTCGACCCCGCGACCTCGAGCGTGACCGCACGAGCCGACTTCGCCGACCGGCCGCTGCTGGCCAAGCTGTCGTCATTGGGCATCCAGGCGCACATGGGCCGGCTGTTCGGCGTCGCGAACCAGATCGCGCTGTTCCTGCTCGCTGCCGGACTGCTCACGCTGATCGTGCTCGGCTACCGGATGTGGTGGCAGCGCCGCCCCACCCGCGCCGACCGCCGCGCCCCACTCGGCACCGCACCCAAGCGCGGAACCTGGCAACAGCTCCCGCTGTGGTTCGTCATCCCCGCGCCGCTCGTGCTCATCGCCATCGGCTGGGCCATCCCGCTGCTCGGCCTGAGCCTGCTCGCCTTTCTCGTGCTCGACGGACTGATCGGCCTGACCCGCAAACGCGCCAACGGACGGACCTCATCTCAAGGCGGGTGACCGCTCGCTCTTGCACCGAAGATCTTCAGAACGACGAGGAGATGCTCGCTAAACGCGCCGGTCGGGGAGCACCGGGCGCAGGTCAACCGTCTCGGTACGGGAACCGATCCCAGGTCTTGAACGACCACCTGTACACGGGCCTTCCACGTTGAGCCCGACCGCAGGACGCAGCGGGGATCGGGGCGAGGAACCCGGTCTCCGCTGCACAGCACGACACGCCGCCGGTTCACGCCACCACTCACCTCCGGAGGCAGCTGTGAGGCCAGTGACGTCTTTGCCGCACGAACCGGGAATGGACCACCGTGCACGCGCCGCCCGGCCAGGACCGACCGCCACGGCCGGCACGTTGCGTCCCGAGGCGGCCTCCGGGGCGCTGACCGCACGTGAGCCGGACGTGATGGCGGTGGTCGCCCGAGCCGGCGCGTCGCACACCACGACTTGCCGGGTTCCCCTCGCCGACTCCCCCGTCCTCGGTCCGGTCCTGTCCCGCGCCGGCCTCGGCATCGCAGGCCCGGGACCGGCCGATGCCGAGATCCGGTCCGTTCCCGGCGGCTACGTCGGGTTCGCCGACGGCCGGCGGACCGACCTGCCCGACGTCGTGGCCGTGTTCCGGTGGGCGCGGGAGCTGCCCACCGGGCCGCGCGTGATCCGGCGTGCCGACCCTGCCGACATCACCGCCGCGCTGACCTCGGCTTCGGGCAACGGCCCGTACTTCGCCCTTGACGACGATCACGGCGGTGGTCTGCTGCGCTCGTTCCACACCGATCCCGACGCCTTGGCAGAGGCCGTGCGACGGGTCGGCGCGAAGTTCGGGACGGCCGAGGCGCGCGTGGCCGCCTCGACCCTGCAGTTCCTCGTCGCGGCCGGGCTGTGGTCGGTCGCCCTCGGCGCGCTGGCCCGCAACGGGGTCGTGCCCGACCTGGACCGGCTGCGCTACCGGATCGACGAGGACGCTTCCGTGCGGTTCGCCCTGCCGGAGCCCGGCGGCTGGAGCACCACCGGCGATCCCGCGCCCCTGCTGCTGCGCGCCGTGGTCGAAGAGCACTTGAAGCCGTTCCACACCGGGTTGCGGGCCGTCGCCAAGGTCGCCGCCGGGTTGCTGCGGGGCAACGCCGCCGCGGCCCTGCGCAGTGCCCTGCGGCCACTGCCCGCCGATCTCCACGACCTGGGCGATCGCCTGCTGACGACCTCGGAGCTGCGCGACGCGCTGTCCCCCGACGGCACCCGCCGCAGCTGCTGCCTGTTCTACCGCACACCCACCGGACACACCTGCCGCGCCTGCCCGCTCATCGGCGCCGTCGTCACCCGGCGCCGGACACACCAGGCCTGACGGGCGGTCACGCGGCAAGCACTCGACCGGACGACCCGCCGGATGGCCGACAAGCCGGGCGAGGATGTGGGTGTGCTCGTTCACCGTCTGACCGCTGGAGATCGCGGGTTGCTCGACGTCGCGGTGCGGACGTTCCGGGGGATCGTGGTCGAGGATCACGCCCCGTTCCTCGAGGACCCGGCGACGGTCGCGTTCGTGGCGCTGGAGGGCGGTGAGGTGGTCGGGTGGGTGTGGGGCTGCCGGCAGCGCCACGTCGGCGGGTACTCGCAGGTGCAGTTGTACGAGATCGGCGTAGTGGAGTCGGTGCGCAGGCGTGGCATCGGACGCGCGCTGCTGACGACGTTCCGCGACCACGCGATCGGGGAAGGCCACCGGAAGATGTGGCTGTTCACCGACGAGGACAACCATGCGGCCAAGGCGCTGTACGAAGCCGCCGGCGGGCAACCCTCGCCGCACGCCGACGCGGGTTACTGGTGGCTGCTCGACAGCACCGGGGGGCGATAGCGTCCGGGTTCGTGCGCAAGTGGTGATGCGGCGGGGTTCTCGGCGTCAATCGTGATCCGGACGGCCGGTGAGGTGGTGATCGGCGGTCTCGACCGCCTCGGTCAGCAACCGCCGAACGTGGCCACCCCGCACCCGGTAGACCGCGCGGCGCCCCTCTCGGCGCACGGACACCAGGCCGGCCAGCTTCAGCTTCGCCAAGTGCTGGGACACAGCGGGGCGGGCGATCCCCACCGCGGCGGCCAGCGTCGTGACGTCGTACTCGGCGCCGCACAACAGCCACATCATCCGCAACCGGGTCGCGTCGGCCAGCATCCGGAACCCGTCGACAGCCGCCTCCACGTGCGTGCCAGGAGGTAGCTGTTGCCAGTCATGCGTTATTGCAACGTCGTCGCGTGCGTACATGAGCACATATGGTGTCACCCGGTTCTGCGGAAGGCCAGCCGACCGGAGGTGTGCACCAATGCTCGGGGTGTTGTCGAATCGCACGTACCGACGCCTGTTCGCCGCGCAGGTCGTCGCCCTGGTCGGCACCGGCCTGGCCACCGTCGCCCTGGGCCTGCTGGCCTACGACCTGGCCGGACCGGACGCGGGCGCGGTGCTCGGGACGGCCTTCGCGATCAAGATGGTCGCCTACGTCGGCATCGGTCCGCTCGCGGCGGTCCTGGCCACCCGCTTCCCGCGCAAGCCCCTGCTGGTGGGCTTGGACCTCGTGCGCGTGGCGGTCGCGGCCTGCCTGCCCTGGGTGGACCAGGTCTGGCAGGTGTACCTGCTGATCTTCTTGTTGCAAGCCGCCTCCGCGGCGTTCACGCCGACGTTCCAGGCGACCATCCCGGACATTCTCACCGACGAGAGCGACTACACCCGCGCCTTGAGCCTGTCCCGCCTGGCCTACGACCTGGAGACGTTGCTCAGCCCTCTGCTGGCCGCCGCGGTCCTGCTGGTGGTCGGCCACGACTCCTTGTTCCTGGGCACGGCGGCAGGTTTCGCCGCTTCGGGCCTGCTGGTGCTGGCCGCGGCAATGCCTGCCTCACGCGGCACCACGTCGTCCGGACGGTCGTTCGCCGCCACCACCGGAGGCATCCGCGTCTACCTGGGCACGCCCCGGCTGCGCGGCCTGCTCGCCGCGCACCTGGCTGTCGCCGCCGCGGGTGCCATGGTCCTGGTGAACACCGTCGCCTACGTCCGCGACCTGCTCGGGCGCGGAGAGACCGCCGTCGCGGTCGCCCTGGCCGCCTACGGCCTCGGTTCCCTGACCGCCGCCCTCATCCTGCCGCGCCTCCTGGACCGCCACCCCGACCGCCCGGTCATGCTGCGCGCCTCGGTCGCCCTCGCCGCGCTGCTGTTCCTCGCCGCACCGGCGACAGCGTTCCTCGACGACCTGCGCTGGCCGGTCCTGCTGGTGCTGTGGGCCGCGCTCGGCGCCGCCGGATCGCTCGTGCTGACCCCCGGGGGACGCCTCCTACGCCGATCCGCGCACCAACCGGATCTCCCCGCTGTCTTCGCCGCCGACTTCGCCCTTTCCCACGCCTGCTGGCTGCTCTGCTACCCGTTGGCCGGGTGGCTGGCCGCCACCACCTCCATGACGATGACGCTTCTCGCGCTCGGCGCCATCGCCACCGCGGCCACCATCGTCGCCATCCGGCTGTGGCCCGCCCACGACCCCGAGGTGGTCGAGCACGAGCACCACGGGCTCGGAAGCGACCACGTCCACGTCCACGGCGCGGTCCTCGTCGACGGGCGGCACCGGCACGCGCACCACTTCCGCATCGACGGGCTCCACACCCGCTGGCCCGCGTGAGCGTTCTCCGCTCCGCGCCTCAGTAAGACGTGCCGGCACCATGCCTGATGCGCGTCCGCACCTCCTATGAAGGTCCTCTCGGTGACCTGTTCGCACACCGGGCCACCGACAGCGCCTACAACGCCCATACCGACCGCCCGGCCGTGCTCGCCCTCGCAGGTGATGTCGCGGGGTCGAGCGTCCTCGACGTCGGATGCGGTGCCGGGCACTACATCGCCGAGTTGCGTGCGCGGGGAGCGGCCGAGGTCGTCGGTGTCGACGGCAGCGAAACCCTCCTCGCCCACGCGCGAGAGCGCGTCGGCGGCGATCCGGGGGTGACGCTGCGCCGCCACGACCTGGAAGAGCCGTTGACGTTCCTCGCCGACAACTCGTTCGACGCCGTGGTGATGGCTTTGGTGCACCACCACGTCGAAGCCCGGCGGCAACTGCTCAGCGAGGCGCACCGCGTGCTGCGGCCCGGCGGCGTCCTGCTGCTGTCCACGACCCACCCGACGGCCGACTGGACGTGGCACGGCGGGTCCTACTTCGATGAGGAACGCGTCGAGTCGAGCGTGGGCGACGGCCTCACCATCAGCTATCGCCGTATGACGCTCCAGACATTCCTCAACGAACTCCTCGACGCCGGCTTCACGTTGGAGCGCGTCGCCGAACCACGGGCTGTCGAGGCAGCCCGGCACATCGACGAGCGGCGCTATCTCAAGACGCGGCAGACTCCGTTCTTCCTCGCCGTCAGGATGCGGAAGACCAGGTGACGGGGAGTCGGTCCAGGCCGCGCGCCATCCGGCCGTGCCGCCAGAACAGCTCTTCCGCCCCGACCGCGAGGCGCAGATCCGGGAACCGGCGCAGCAAGGAGCCGATGGCCACGCGCAGCTCGGCCTTGGCCAGCTGCGCGGCGACGCAGTAGTGCAGGCCGAAGCCGAACGCCAGGTGCGGGTTCGGCTTGCGGGTGAGGTCCAGTTCGTCGGGGCGGTCGAAGACGCGGCCGTCGCGGTTGGCGGCGTCGGGGTGCACCATCACCGCGTCACCGGCGCGGACGACCACGCCGCCCAGTTCGACGTCCTCCAGCGCGATGCGGGTGAACCCCGCCGAGGTCACCAGGGGGTTGAAGCGCAGCAGCTCGTCCACCGCCCGGTCGATCAACGCCGGGTCGGCGCGCAGCGCGGCGAGCTGGCCGGGATGGGTGAGCAGGGTGAAGATGCCGTTGCCCAGTTCGCTGGTCGTCGTTTCCAGGCCCGCGTAGAGCAGGGTCACGCCCAGCACCACCAGTTCGTCCTCGCTGAGCCGGTCGCCGGTGTCACGCGCCTCGACCAGGGCTCCGAGCAGGTCATCGCTCGGTTCTCGCCGACGGGTGTCGACAAGGCCGGCCACGTAGTTCTTCAACTTCGCGAACGCGCGGTGGATCTCCTCGCTGGAGAACGCGGTGGTGGCCAGGGCGACGTCGATCCACCCGGCGAACTCCTCGCGGTCGCTCACCGGCACGCCCAGCATCTGGCAGATGACGGCGACGGGCACGGGCACCACGAAGCCGGCGATCAGGTCGGCGGGCGGGCCTTGCTCCTCGATGCGGTCGAGCAGGTCGTCGGTGACACGCTGGGCGTGGTCGGCCAGTCGCTCGATCCGGCGGGGGCTGAACGCGGCGGCGACCAGGCGACGCAGCCGGGTGTGCTCGGGCGGGTCCACCGTGTGCAGCGTCGCGTCGGTGTGCCGTCGGGGTGAGGCGCGGGGCACATCGCGGTCCAGCAGCGCGGCCCGGCTGAATCGGGGGTCGCTCAGCACCGTGCGAACGTCGGCGTGCCGCACGGCCAGCCAGGCATCACCGCCGTAGGGCAGGGAGATGCGGCTGAGCGGATCGTGGTCCCGGAGGTGTGCGTACTCCGGCTCCAGCTCCAACGCGGTCGGTTCGCGGAACGGGTAGGCGCGGGCTGCCTGCGTGGGTGGCATCGGTGTCCCCAATCCCGTGAAATCCGGTCGTCACCAGTGGTCGTACCGAGGCCACCGGAAGTTCCCGAACACGACGACGGTCCACGTGTCGCGGGAACCGACCGGCGCCTGCCTACGACCAGTAGGACGGGGCGGGGCTATTCCGCGCGATCACGACACGGACGGAGCGGCATGGGCTGGTACGAGGACGACGACCTGTGGGTGGGGTTCGCCGAGGTGATGTTCCCGCCGCGGCGGGCGGCGGAGGCGGAGCAGGTGGTGGCCACCTCGCCGTTGTTCAAGGTCACCGCGGGCGACCGGGTGCTGGACCTGGCGTGCGGCCCGGCGACGCACCTGGTGCCGTTGGCCCGACGCGGGGCGGTCGTCACGGGGGTGGACCTGAGCGAGGCGATGCTCGCACGCGCACGCCAGGCGTGCGAACAGGCCGGAGTCGACGCACGGTTGGTGCGTGCGGACATGCGCGAGCACGTCGAGCCGGACTCCTACGATCTGGTGATCAACATGTACACGTCGTTCGGCTACTTCACCGACCCCGGCGAGAACCTGGCCGTGCTGCGCAACGCCCACGCCAGTCTCACGCCCGGTGGTCGGCTGCTGGTCGACGTGCTGGGCAAGGAGGTGTTCGCCGGGTGGGTGGGGCGCACGCAGGCGGTGGACGTCGGCGGTGGCACGGTGTTCATGCGCGACACCGTGCTGGACGACTGGACGCGCCTGCGTTCCGACTGGACCTGGGTACGCGGTGACGAGGTGCGGCGCACCTCGCTGTACTCCACCCTCTACAGCGCCGCCGAGCTGCGGGCGCTGTTCGAGGCCGCGGGGTTCGCCGACGTCGAGTGCTTCGGCGACTTCGACGCCTCTCCCTACGACAACCACGCCCGCCGCCTGATCGTGCGGGGCACCCGCGCCTGAGCCGGCGACCGGTCCGCCGCCGGACCCACACGCGTGCCCGGCGGCGGACCGGGTCGATCAGGACGAGCGGGCGAAGCAGGTGCCCTTGGCGCCCGGGAACAGGTCCGGAGCCAGGCCGATGGCGAAGTCGCGGATCAGCACGTCCACGTCCAGGTAGGTCTTGGCTCGGCACTCCTCGAAGTTGTCGTCCACGCCGGCGATGAAGGCGTTCTCCCTGAACGGCCGGAACTGGCTCGTGCGCGGGTCGGCCTGGAGCGTGGCGCGGGTCATCTTCATCGGGTCGTAGACGATGAAGAAGTCCGCGTCGGCGGCGGTGCCGACCGCTTTCTCGAAGTCGTACGGTTGACCGTTGGGCGCGGGGTTGTCGGGTGCGAAGACGTTGTCCACCCCGAGTTGGCCGAGCAGGCGACCGACGAGGGTTTCGGCGCCGTGGCCGTGGAGGAACTCGCAGCCGCGCTCCGGCGCGATGCACAGGTAGCCCGTCTTCCGGTTGTCGATCTTGCCGGAGACGGTGGAGACGACTTCCTCGTACTTGCCCTTGATCTTGTCGAACTCGGTGTTGGCTGCCGCTTCGGCGTTGTAGAACGCGGCCACCATCTTGATCCACTCCGCGGAGGCCAGGGCGTGGCGCTCCAACCGGTTGGACACGCTCACGCCGGGCATGCCGGCGGCGCGGGCGTTGCTGATGTCGTCGAAGCCCTTGCCGAAGCCGGACATCAGGATGACCTGGTTCTTCAAGCCCAGGACCGCTTCCTTGTTCAGGTCGGTGTACTCGCCGATCGACATCGGCTTGCCCGCGGCCTCGGCAACCCCGGCGTACCACTTGTCCTTCTCGGCGTTGCCCACCAGTTGGCCGCTCAGCCCGGTGATCGTCTTGTTCTTGCCCAGCCGGTCGACCATGGCCAGGGCGTTGAACGAGGTGACGGACACGTTGGTGACCGGGACCTGGACGACCAGCGCGCCTTCGAGGTCGCCGGTGGCCTCGGGTGCGGGTGTGCCGCACTGGTGGAGCACGTACTTCAGCTCGGGGCCGTCGGCGTTCTCGGTGTCGGTGAGCGTGATGGTCTTGTAGGAGTTGTGGTAGCTGATCTTCCACAGCTCGGATTCGGTGACGGTGCTCTTGTCGGGGAAGTAGTCGCGGCCCTCGGCGTAGTCGGTGACGCAGCCCTCGGCGCCGGCTTGGCCGCTCGACGCGCCGGGACTCGATCCCCCGCAGCCGGCCAAGGCGAGGGGCAGCGCGAGCAGCGCGACGGCCGAGCGGATGAGTGTGTTCACGGTGGTGCTCTCCTGCGTGTGCGTGACGGGTCCGGTGACGGGAAGGGTTGTCGGCCTGTCGGCGGTCACCCGGTTCGCGCGTCTTCGGGTAGCGGTGCGGTGCGGCCGCGCAGGTGGGTGACCAGGGAGTCGAAGCCGACGCCCTGCGCGCGGTGGACACCGTCGACGTTCCAGCGGCACGGGGTGCCGTGCTCGATGGTCAGGACGTGGTCCGCGTCCTCGGTGGTGGGCTCCCACCCGGCGCGACGGGCGGCGTGTTCGGCCCACTGCCGCAGCCGCCCGTCGGCGATCACCCGCACGGTGGCGCCGGGTTCGGTGTCGTCGGCGACGACGATGGTGGCCGCGGCGTCGTCGAACGACATGTTCTCGCCGGTGAAGGTGCGGGTGACGGCGTCGCTGTAGGCGAGGTCCTCGGGCGCGCCGGCGGTCACCGTGCCGTCGCCGCCGACCAGCCACACCTGATCGGCGCGGCGCAGTGCGAACCCCAGGTCGTGGGTGGACAGCACGATCGCCGTGCCGGTGGTCGCGGCGAGCCGGGTGAGCATCGCCGCGAACTCGATGCGGCGGGCCACATCCAGGAACGCGGTGGGCTCGTCGAGCACCAGCACGGCGGGTTCCTGGGCCAGGGCGCGGGCCACCATGACGCGCTGGCGCTCGCCGTCGGACAGGTCGGTCAGCGGGCGGTCGCGCAGCTCCGCCACCCCGGCGTCGACCAGTGCCCGGTCCACCGCCGTGCGGTCCCGGGCCTTCTCCCGGCCGATCCAGGACCGGTAGGGCATCCGGCCCAGCGCCACCACCGCCTCGACGCTCATCTGCCCCACGTCGACCGGTTCGGTCAACGTGACCGCCAACCTTCGCGCCCGCTGCCGAGGTGACAAGGCCGCCAGGTCGCGGCCGTCGAGCAGGACGTGCCCGGCCAGCGGCGGCTGTGCCCCGACCAGGGTCCGCAGCAAGGTCGACTTGCCCGCGCCGTTGGGCCCGATCAACGCGATCAGCTCACCGGGACGGGCGGCCAGGTGCACGTCGCGCAGCACGGTGGCCGCCGGCTGTCGACGGCGGCGGCGGTAGCCAGCGGCGAGCGCGACCGCCTGCAGGGCGGGTCGGCGGTTCTCGGTCATCGCGTCTGCCTCCTCGCCCGGCCGGACAGCAGCACCCACAGGATCACCGGCGCGCCGACGAACGCGGTCACCGAGTTCAGCGGCAACGACGTCTTGGTCAAGCCGTTGCCGCCGGCGACATACTCGGCCACCAGCACGATCACCGCCCCGATCAGGGCGCTCGCGGGTAGCACCACGCGGTGGTCGGCGGTGCGCAGCAGACCACGGGCGAGGTGCGGTGCCGCGAGACCGACGAACCCGATCGCCCCGCAGTAGGCGGTCGTGATGCCCGACAGCACGGCGACGCTGGCCAGCGACAGGAAGTGCACCCGTCGGACGTTGATCCCCAGGCTGCCCGCGTACCGGTCACCCAGCAGCAGCGCGTTGAGCGGCTGCGCCAGGAACACCGACAGCACCAGCACCGCCGCGCAGGACACCGCGATGACCTGCAACTCGTTCCACGTCACGTTGCGCACCGAACCGCGGGTGAACGTGGCCAGCGCCTGCAACCGGTCCGGGTCGGTGTAGTAGACCAGCATGTCCACCACCGCCCCGGCCAGGTAGCCGAGCATCACGCCCACCACCAGGACCACGACCGGGTCCCCCACCCGACGCGCGATGCCCAGGGCGATCAGCAGCACCCCGGCCGCACCGGCGACCGCGGCGCCGGTGACGCCGAGCTGGCTGACCAGCCCCAGCCCCGACAACCAGCCCACGCCGCTGGTGCCCAGGATGACGATCGAGGCGCCGAGGATCGCGCCGGAGCTGACGCCGAGCACGAACGGGTCGGCCAGCGGGTTGCGGAACAGCGTCTGCATCTGCGCCCCACCCACCGCCAGCGCCGCACCGGCCAACAACCCGGCCACCACTTTCGGCAGCCGCGCGTCGAGCACGATCGTGCGACTGACCTGCGACTCCACATCCTGACCGGTCAGGATGCGCAGCACATCACCGATCGGGATGGCGATCGACCCCTGCGCGACCAAGACCACCACCGCGGCCAGCAGCAGGAAGACCAGCAGGGCGAAGAGCCCCGCCACGTACCCGGTGCGCCGACGCGTCCCCTGCCCGCGTGGCGGCGCGGTGACCTCGTCCTCGACCGCCTCCTCGACACCCGTGCCCCTACTCGACACCGCGCACCCTGTTCCTCCCGCTCCGGGCGCCGTCGAACCGGCCACCACCGTAGAAGTCGTATCGCACTCGCGTCCGGTTCCCGCGATCGACGAACCGTGCCGGTGATGACGTGTCCGCACCGAGCCGGGAACTCCATCCATCGGCCGGCCGACCTGGTGGACGTGCCGTGACCGCCCCGCGCGATCCGGCCCCCGGGAGGAGATCTCATGCGCGACTTGGGACCGGAGACCTACGGCGACCTCAACGCCGACGTCTACGACGAGTGGCACGCCGCCCACGACCCCACCGAAACGGTACGAGGCCTGGCCGAACTCATCGAGGAAGGACCGGCAGGTCCGGTGTTCGAACTGGCCGTGGGCACAGGGCGGGTGACGATCCCCTTGGCCGCGCTGGGCATCGACTTGAGAGGTGTCGACGCCTCGGAGGCGATGGTGTCCCGGATGCGCGCCAAACCGGGCGGCGACCGCATCCCCGTCGTCATCGGCGACATGGCCGACGTCGACGACGGCACCGACGACCTGTTCGCCATGGTGTTCGTCGTGTTCTCCACCTTCTTCTTCCTCCAGGACCAGGAAGAACAAGTGCGCTGCTTCGCCAACGCCGCGAAGCGCCTGCTTCCCGACGGCCGGTTCGTCCTGGAGTGCCCGATGCCCGACGTCGCCCGCTACCAGCGCAACCAAACCCTGGAGACCCACCAGGTCGGGCTGGACCGGGTGCGACTGGCCGCCGTCCGCCACGACCCGGTCCACCAGCGTCTGGACGGCCACCACGTGCTGATCACCGAGCACGGGATCAAGCTGGCACCCGCGTTCATGCGCTACGCCTGGCCGGCTGAACTCGACCTGATGGCCCGTCTGGCGGGGTTGCGACGCGCGTACCGGTGGGGTGGTTGGCGCCGAGAGCCGTTCCGCGCCGAGGGCAACTACGTCACCGTGTACGAGAAACCCGCCACGATGGCTTCGTGATCCCGCAGGGCCCGCCGGCGCGTCACCTCGTCCTGGACGACCGGCGGGCCACCACCAGCACCAGCGGCGGCAGCAGCACACACTGGGCTGCCACCACCAACCAGAACCCCTGCAACAGCTGCGCCCGCTCGAACAGCCCGTACACCGCGCCGCCGACCACGCCGCTGAGCAGGGAACCCACGCCGACCGCCAGTCGCTGCTGCCCGAAGGTCACCGTGGCCGACCGCGTCGACCCGGCCAACGCCTCCAGGTCGTTCTTGAGGAACAACACCGCGGTGCCCACGCTCATCACCACAACACCCACCATGAGACCACCCGCCCGGCCACCGGCGAAGGACCCCATGCCCAACGCCATGCAGCAGAAACCGACCGCCATCGCCACCGGGTAACCCACACGGCCGACCCGTCGCGCCACCAACGGCTGCACCGCGACAAGGCCGATCGAGTACCCCATCATGACCACCCCGTAGACCACCGTGGGCACACGACCTTCCGCGAAGGTCGACAGGTATTGGTAGAACTGCATGTACAGGTAGTGCGTCACCACCGTGACCGCGAACGGCAGCCCGGCCAAACCCCGCAACACCCGCCGGAACGGCTCGACCGCGGCCTGGGCCGCTGCCCTTCCCTCGGTACGCAGGAAAAGGTGACCGACCGCCAACAGGGCGTAGAGCGCCGTGGTCATCGCGAACAACCGCCCCGGTTCGTGCAGGAACAACGCCCCGACCACCGGCCCGAGCGCGATGCCGAGGTTGCCTGCCGCGTTGCCCGCCGACAGCAGCTTCGGGCGCTGCTCGGTCGTCGCCGAGTGCACCAGGTAGCCCCGGTAGGCGGGCGAGTACAGCGCGCCGGCGCCACAGCTGAACAACAGCGCGAGGACCGTCAACGCCGGGTCGTCCGCCCCGATCAGGTACGTCACCGCACCCAGGCCGTACACGAACGTCGCCAAGAGCAGGCACCGCTTCAAGCCGATCCGCTCGGCCAACGCCGCGGTGAACGGCGCACTGGCGAACTGCACCAACGTGGCCACCCCGAGGACCACGCCGACCTGCGCCATCCCGGCACCCAGCCGATCGCGCAGCAGGACCGCCAAGTAGGGGTAGACCGAAAACGTGCCGACGTTGACCAGGCACCCGCCGACCAGCAGCGCGGTCTGGGCGCCGGTCAGGCCCCATCCGACCCCGGTGCCCCGGGAACGCCGTCGGTTTCCCGTCCGACGCGACACACCCGTACCCATCAACCACCCCGGCCCATTCGTGACTCCCCCTGCCTTGCCATGTACCACGCCGAGCGTTCCGCAGGGCTCGACACAGCAATGGTCGTTCCACCACTCGGGCAAGTTCCCATAGCCCGCACCCGATTCCACCGCCGCGGGAACCGACGAAGTCTCGCCAACGACCAGTAGGACTGAAGCGGTGCGGTCCCGAGCGGAGGGCCGACCGCGTTGGAAGGACATGCGCCGGCACGAAAATTGGAGTTCGTCGACCAGCGACCACCCCCGCACGTCCACGACCCATCGTGACGCCACGACCACACCCGAAAGGGCTCGACCATGATCCTGACACGCACGACGGCGACACCGGGCACGGGCCGCTGCCCGGGCTCGATCGGAAGGTGAGGACCGTGCTCGACCACAACGCCGTGGCCCCACCGGTCCACGAGCACATCACCGACGCCATCAAGACCCCGGCGCTCGTCCGGCTCACGCCCAACACCGTGCTGGTCCGCTTCGAGACCCTGAAGGTCTACGCCGCGCTCGGCGCGGTGCGGCACCTGATCGACGCGGGGGTGCTGCGCCCGGGGCAGACGGTGGTGGACAGCTCCAGCGGCATCTACGCCCTCGCGCTGGCGATGGCCTGCCACCGCTACGGCCTGCACTGCCACATCGTCGCCTCCACCACCGTCAACGACACCATGCGCGCCCAACTGGAGATCCTCGGCGTCACCGTGGACCAGATGCCGCCGACGGACGACCTGCGCCTGGACCAGAGCCGACGGGTCGCACGGGTACGCGAACTGCTCGCCCGACGGCCCGACATGCACTGGATGCGCCAGTACCACGACCCCGTGCACCACCTCGGCTACACCGAACTGGCCGACCTGCTGCTGCGCGCGTTACCCCGCGAACCGCTGACCGTGGTGGGCAGCGTCGGCACCGGTGCCTCCACCGGCGGACTCACCCGCGCCCTTCGAGGGCACGACCCCCTGACCCGACTGGTGGGCGTGCAGCCGTTCGGCAGCGTCACGTTCGGCAGCGAGCGGTTCACCGACCCGGACGCCATCATCGCGGGCATCGGCAGCGCCATCCACTTCGACAACGTCCACCACGAGCTGTACGACCGCATCCACTGGCTCGACTTCCAGCACGCCATGGCCGCCACCGTCGACCTGATGCGCCGCCACGCCGTCTTCGCCGGCCTGTCCACCGGCGCCGCCCACCTCGTCGCCACCTGGGAAGCCGCCCACGACCCCCTGCGCACCTACGTGGTCATCGGCGCCGACACAGGCCACCGCTACACCGACCGCGTCTTCACCCGCCACCGCGAAGCCCTCGACCCCGCACTGCTGGCCCCCACGGAGATCGACTCGCTGGACCGGCTGGCACCGCCGTGGGCGGCGATCGACTGGGCACGACGCCCTTGCGGACCGGCCGTCCCCACCCAGGAACGTCCCCACGAACGCAGGAAGGACCCCGTTCCGTGACCATCGTGCTGCTGGAAGCCCTCACCTTCGGCCTCGGCCGACTCGCCGACGCAGCCCGCACCCAGGGCCACCACCTGGTCCTGCTCACCGGCGACCGCTCGATCTACCGCCACGAGCTGTCCCGCCACGGCGATCGGGTCCAGGTAGTGGACGTCGACACCACCGACGTCACCGCGTGCGAGAAGGCGCTGCGGGACATCCCCGACCTGGCCGGGCTGATCAACTCCACCGACACCTGGGCCTTGCCGGGCGCGGACCTGGCCGCGCGCCTGGGATTGCCCGGACCCGCCCCTGACGCGGTGCGCGTGCTGCGTGACAAGGCCGCTGTCCGCGCCAGGTTGCACGAGCACGGCCTGAGCCGCAGCGGCCCGCTCGACCCGGTCACGACCGAGGTGTTCCCGTTGGTGCTCAAGGACTCCGCCGGCACCTCATCGCGCGCAGTGTGGTTGGCACGCTCTCCAGCCCAACGTGATGCCGCCCTGCTGGAGGCCGCGGCCACGCCGCTCAAGGGCCGCCTGATCGCCGAACCCTATTTCGAAGGTCCGCTCTACAGCGCCGAGACGATCACCTGGCAGGGCGAGACCCGGCTGCTCGGCCTGCTCAGCCGGGTGATGTCCCCCGAACCGCTGCGCCGCGAGGAGGCTTCCGGGTTCCCGGTCGCCTTCCCGGACGCCGACCACGCCGCACTGGCCGACTGGATCGGCCGGGTGCTGGCCGCCGCGGGCCACGAGCGCGGCTTCGCGCACACCGAGTTCGTGCTCACCGCCGCCGGACCCGAGGTCGTCGAGATCAACGCCCGCATCGGCGGCGCCCTCGTCGGCGAAGCCCTGTGCCGGGCCCTGGGCGTCAACGCCTACGACGCCATGGTCCAAGTCGCCCTCGGCACGCGACCCGACCTGCTCGACCACCCGGGCAACGGCGGCACCGCCACCGGGTTCGTGGTCGTCTACCCGCGTGCGGCCGGCGTGCTGGAGGACTGGACCGGCCTCGACCGACTGCCCGAACTGCCCGGCAACCCCGAGTGGTACCCCACCGCAAGCCCCGGCGACTTCCTGGAGCACCTGACCGACCAACGATCCGGCACCGGCATCGTCCTCGCCGAGGGCCCCACCGCCGAACTCGCCCTGCACCGCGCCCAAGCCGCCGCCGGTGGCATCATCCCGGTGGTCCGGGTCGGCGAACGCGTCGAAGCACCGGTGTGACCACGGCCGAGCCATCGTGCTTGCCGGCGTCCGACATCCGTGGAGGTCTTGTTCGTGCGAGTGCTGTTCCTCAACGGCGCGTCCTCGGCGGCAAGACGACGCTGGGCAAGGTGCTGCAGGACCTGCTGCCCGACCCCTATCTCCTGTTGGGGCTGGACACGTGCTTCGGAATGGTCCCCGCGCGGTGGGCGGGCGGATCCGATGGCGTGTACCGCCACCTCGGCTTCGCCTACGAGCAGTTGCCGGACGACGGCGGGCACCCGATGCCGGCAGTACGCTATGGCGATGTCGGCCGGCGCATGACGACCGGGTTCCACCGCGGTGATCCTCCCCTGGTTGCACGGAGTCGGGTTACTGGATGATCACTCATCTCAGTAGCCCGGAGGACAACCCACGATG